>NZ_JBEPOO010000001.1:3950109-4253964 GCF_040546815.1 Devosia sp. 2618 | reverse complement strand
AAACGTCGAACTGTGGGAGAGAATTTCATCTCTCAGCGTCGTCAACGTGGCCGGGTTGTAATCGAGACACCTAAGTCTGTCAACAACCTATTTTCCATTTTTCAGATCATTCAGAATTTCTTCTTGCGATCCAGAAACTGAAAACTGAAACATCAAATTTCTTTGCTATTTCAGAGGCTTGCTTCGGTGCCCGCCGCCGTTTGGCGCCGCGCTCTGAAGCGATGACCGGGTTATAGGGGCAGACTTTGAGATTGGGAACCCCCAAAAAGACAAAACCGTCATTTTCTCAATTTTGCCAAAGCCGTGGTGTGGAAAACTCGACCAAACCACAAGGGATTACAGGGCTTTCCCGCTGGAGTGACGAATATGGTGTTTTTTGCCTCCAGTTCAATGGCTTGCCCCAAAGCGCTCCACCACCCCTCTTTATAGAGCACGAGCTCGCCGCCGATCGGTGTCGGCCCCTCTCCATCACCCTCTCATTTGGCTCATTGGGCCCCCTCCCCGCAGTTTCGCCGCATTTTTTTTGGATCAGCTGTACCTATTGATATAGACTCCGCGCACGCGTGCCGGTGCGTCGCCCTCTTATATAGAGAGGTGCCGGCTCTTGCCCTTGATGGGTAGTGTTGTGAAACATCAAAGGATGGTGCGTTGAACGCAGCGCAGAGAAATCGCCATGCCGCACTGCTCAAGGCCACGGGCTTTGAAGACAGCCCGGCCCTGACGGTACAATCTACCGATGGCGAAATTCCCCATGGCCGCGAGCTGAGCTTTGCCTGGTTGACCGGTACTGTGATGACAGGCCTCACCAGCGTGCTGCTGATGGGTGCCGCTCTCTATGTATCCTTCCAGGGACAGGACACCTTCTCTACTGCCTATGAAGCGCTGCAGATCTCGCGCCCAAAAGCCGACGCGCTGACCCCGACCGATCTTGCCGCCAAATCATCCCGCCTGCGCCCTGTCACCGCCACCCGTTCCGATCTTGAGGTTATTGAAGCCTCGATCCGTGAAACGGTCGATGGCCGCGACATGATCCGCAACCAGCCCTTCATCCGTATCCGCGCCACGCTGGCAACGGCACCGACATCTTTGTCGGATGGCGTGCCTGACTATGATCCGGTCGCCATTCTCAATGCGACGCAGCCCATCGAGGCCAACCCCAACGCCGCCGACATCAATACAGATGTCTATGGTGCAGAGGTTGAGGGCGAAGTGGCGGTCAAGCTCGCCGCCATGCCGATGACCTTTGTGCCGCCGCGCGCCATTTCCGATCAGTCGGCCGCCGAATATGTCCGGGCCGTGGTCGAAGCCACTTTCTATGATGACGAGTCCACGCCTACTCTCGCCTATGCGGCCCTCGGCCCGACGGTGCGTGACCTTGGCATGACTGCTGGCAATGGCACACTTGGCGGTATCGCCGAGAATGTGACCATCGTTCCCAAAAAGACCGTGGCAGCGGAAACCTCGCTCGGTCGGTCCGAGCGTATCCTGACTGTTAAAGAGCGCACCCCGCTCAATGAAGTGCTGCGCCGCAATGGTTTTACTGATGCGATGATCCAGGCCATCGACGGGACGCTGCAAAACGTCTTCCCATCGACCGAACTGCCGGTTGGCGCGCGTCTGCGTATTCTGTTTGGACCGTCGCGCACCTCCAACACGCTTATCCCTTATCGGATGAGCATCTATCTGCACGATAACGGCAGCAATTCCGACGTGCATCGGGCCACCGTGGCGCTGACCGACAAGGGACAATACGTTCTGGGTCTGGCGCCGGCCGAAATCGTTTTCCCGGAGGAAGACACCGAAGAGGTCAACGTCGCCAACCTGCCGAGTGTTTATCGCTCGATCTGGGAAACCGGCCGCAAGCATGATCTCGACGACGCAACCATCCAGCGCATCATCGGCATGTTCGCCTATGACGTGGACATGACCAAGCGCATTGCGGCTGGCGATGCCATCGAAATCCTGGAATCCGCGCCAGACGCGACCGGCCGCACCGAACTGCTCTATGTCGGCCTGACATTGGGCAGCACGACGCGCCGACTTTATCGCTTTGGCACCGATGACGGCGTCATCGACTTCTATGATCCAGACGGCGAAACCGGCAAACGCTTCCTGACACGCCGTCCGCTCGAGGGCGGCGGTACGCTACGCTCGCGCTTTGGCTATCGCATCCATCCCATTTTCAAGACCCGCCGTCTCCATACCGGCGTCGATCTGGCCGCCCGCAGCGGCACGCCGATCTATGCTGCAGGCGATGGCGTCATCGAATATTACAAATGGCAGTCCGGCTACGGCAACAAGGTCGAGATCAAGCACGTCAACGGCTATGAGACCGCCTACGGCCACATGTCCCGCTATGCCGACGGCCTGGGCGTTGGCAGCCGGGTCCGCCAGGGCCAGGTGATCGGCTATGTCGGCTCGACGGGCCAGTCGACCGGCCCGCACCTGCATTTTGAGATCAAGATCAACGGCAATCTGGTCGATCCGCTGAGCGTCAAGTTACCCAAGGATAGCGTGCTGCCCCAGCAGTATGAGGCGCGGTTCAACCAGACCATCGCCCAGATCAACGATCTGATGAAACGCGACCCGGCGCCGGTCAATGTGGCTCAAGCGGCAACGGCCGCTGGCGCGACAGCGACGCCCTAGCCCAACTTGCGCTCAAGCGTCACCCAGGCAACGATTGCCGAGACGACGCTCAGTGCGGCGGTGACATAGGCGACTGCGGCAAATGCCGCGTCGGTTGCCGCGAGCCGCAAGGCTTCGTCCTCGGCGTTGAGCCCCGGAGCCGGCAGGCCAAAAAACACCGGTAGCTCTGCGGCGCTTCCCAGCGACTGTTCGAATACCGAGGCGACGACCACACCCAGTAGAGCAATGGCGACGAGACCGGCGACACGCGCCACGGCATTGTTGACGCCGGACGCCACGCCGGTGTCGCTATCATCCACCGATGTCATGACAGCGGTTGAAAGCGGCGACACCACGAGCCCCATGCCCAGCCCCAACAGCACGATGCAGGGCAGCACAGCGAACCACACATTGTGGAGCGGCGCGGTGAGGCCCAAGCCGGTGAAGGCTGCGGCAACAATCAGTGACCCAAGCGCGATCAGTGGTCCTGGGCCGAACCGGTCGGCCCATTTGCCGCTGAATGACGACAATATGGTCAGCGCGATACCGAGCGGCAGCAGCGCTAGCGAAACTGTGGCCGGGGACTGACCCCAGCCGCCGATCATGGTCATGGGCAAGAAGAACATGGTGCCGCCCAGCGCGAAATAGAGCGCGAAGGTCAAAGCGTTGGCGCCCGAGAAGGCTTTGCTGGCAAAGAGCCGCAACGGCAGCATCGGCGCGTTGCTCCGAGCTTCCCACACCAGAAATGCAGCGCCGACCACGAGGCCAGCGCCCGACCAAAGAATGGTGTGTGAAAGCGGCGGTAGGCTGTCGCTGCCATCGCCGGTGAGGCCAAAGGCAATCAGCATCAGCGACACGGTCGCCAATACGGCGCCGACAACATCGAGGCGGCGGCCGGGTTCGGCCTTGTCGGCGGCCACCTTGAGCCAGAGCAGCGCCAGCGCGGCCAGCCCCAACGGCAGGTTGACCGCAAACACCAGCCGCCAGCTCCAGTCGCCCAGAGCGGTCAGCACGAAGCCACCGATGATCGGGCCGGCGATGGACGTCAGCGAAGACGCCGCCGCCCAAATGCCGATTGCCCTGCCCCGCTCTTCGCGCGGATAGGCTTTGGCGATGATGGCGAGGCTGCCCGGCACCATGAAGGCCGCGCCGATGCCCTGCACCGCGCGGGCGACAACCAGCATATAGGGCGTCGGCGCGATGGCGCAGGCGATGGATGCGACGACAAAGGCGACAATGCCCAGCCCGAACACCTTGCGCAGACCGAACCGGTCGCCGGCGGCGCCCCCGAGCAGGATCAGCGCGGACAGAAACAGCAAGTAGCCATTGCTGACCCACTGCGCCTCGGCCAGCGATGCGCCGAGGTCGGCGCGAATGGCCGGGATGGCGATGGAAATCACCGATCCGTCGATGAAGGCCATGCTGGATGCAAGAATGGCTGCCACCAAAACGAATTGGCGGCTTTGGGGGGAGGCGATGTCCTGGCTCATGGGGATTCCGGTTCTGTCCGAGGGCTAGCCTATTCGTGCGCCGTCCAAACTGCCAACTCATTGCCGCCGGGTTCGCGGAAATGGAACCGCCGACCGCCCGGGAAATCAAACTGCGCCTTGGTGATGGTGCCGCCGGCGGCGATCACACGGCGCTCGGCATCGTCGAGGTCGGCGGTGCGAACGATGGCCATGGTGCTGGCGACGCGATCTTGGGCCTGATCGACGCCACCGTCGACGCCCGCATCGGTGAGCCCGTCATAATCTGGACCATAGCTGACGGCGCCCCAGCCAAACGCAGCCTTAAAGAAGCTGCTGCTGGCGGCCCTATCGGTCGATGGAAACTCGATATAGTCAATCTGGTCGCTCATCGGCGCACCCCTTTGTTCGTTATATGTTCCGCTGTTCACTTTCCATATATCCGTCACATCCCAGGTGCAAGTCTTGTTGGGGCAGCATAGGCTGGCCTGCGAGAACTGCCGCATAGCGGGGGCCGGCAAATGATGAGGGAGTGACTTGATGCATTATCTGCCCTTGGGCAAATCACGCAAAGTGCTTTTGCTTGCCGGATTGCTGCTCACCACTTGTGTGCTGCAGGCCAATGCCGATGAAGTCGCCGATTGTGGCGCCTTGCTGGCCAGCCCATTTGAAGAGGGCTATCACGACACCGGCGTTGAAATGCGGGATGTTCAGCTCAATAGAGCCGAAGACGTCTGTAAAACGGCCATCCAAGCCAGCCCTGATTCCAATCAGGCCAAGGCTTGGCTGGCGCGGATCCATTTCTATTACAGCGAATATGCCGAAGCCATCGTGCTGCTCGAGCCGGCCGCCGCTGCGGGCAATCCGCTGGCCCAGCAAATGCTGGGCGACATTCTGATCGATGGCCTTGGCGGTACGCCGGTCGATGAAAAGCGCGGCGTGGAATTGCTGGCCTCCTCCTCTGCCGCCGGGTTTGCGCCGGGCCAAAACAGCCTCGGCGTCAGCTATGAGCGCGGCCAAGGCGTGGCAAAAGACCTGCCCCGCGCCGCCAAACTTTATGGCGCCGCCGCCAAACAGGGCATGGCCGTCGCGCAAGTGAACCTCGGCATTCTCTATGCCGACGGCAATGGCATTGCCGAAAACGACGAGCGCGCTGCGCAACTGTTCATGAGCGCTGCCGCAAAGGGCGATTCCGGCGGCATGAACAATCTCGCGGTCAGCTACGAATCCGGCGAAGGCCTTGACCAGAACTACGACCTCGCCATGGGATGGTACCACAAGGCGGCCGATGCGGGGTCAACTGTGGCGCTGGCCAATATCGGCAACCTCTATGCCGAAGGGCTTGGCGTCAAACAGGATTACAACAAAGCCCTCAAATGGATGGGCAAGGCGGCGACCGCCGGCAGTTCCTACGGGCTCTATCTGCTGGGCGGCATGTATGAAAACGGCAAGGGCGTGACGGCGGATAAAGCGCGCGCTACCGATCTGTACGAACAGGCCGAAGAAGCCGGCAGCACCGATGCTGCCGATGCGCTCGACCGGTTGGCCGCAGCGGACTGACAGAAAAAAGGCCGGTCTTGCGACCGGCCTTTTGAATTATGCAGCGGCGTCAGCTTCCGCCGATCCGCCGGGGAGCAGGATGATGCCCTCATCATCGGCATCGACCAGCACGCGACTGCCGTCGCTGACCTGACCGGCGAGAATTTCGTCGGCCAGACCATCCTGCACTTCGCGCTGAATGACGCGCTTGAGCGGGCGGGCACCATAGGCGGGATCATACCCCTCATTGGCCAGCCATTCGCGGGCCTTGGGGGTGAGTTCTAGCTTGATGTCGCGATCCTTGAGCAGATGCGTCAGGCGTCCGAACTGGATATCGACAATCGAACCCATATGTTCGCGGCCCAGCCGGTGGAACAGCAGGATTTCGTCGATCCGGTTCAGGAACTCGGGGCGGAAGGACGACTTGACCATATCGAGCACCTTGCCGCGCACCAGCTCGACCGACTCACCATCCTTGAGGTCGACGAGATATTCCGAACCAAGGTTGGAGGTCAGGATGATCACGGTATTGCGGAAATCGACCGTGCGCCCCTGCCCGTCCGTCAGCCGGCCATCATCGAGCACCTGCAACAGGATGTTGAAGACATCGGGATGCGCCTTCTCGATTTCGTCAAACAGCACGACCTGATAGGGCCGACGCCGCACGGCTTCGGTCAGCACACCACCTTCGTCATAGCCGACATAACCGGGAGGCGCGCCGATCAGGCGGGCCACCGAGTGCTTTTCCATGAACTCGCTCATGTCGAGCCGCACCATGGCGGTCTCGTCATCGAACAGGAACTGGGCCAGCGACTTGGTCAGCTCGGTCTTGCCGACGCCGGTTGGCCCGAGGAACATGAACGAGCCGATCGGCCGGTTCGGATCCTGTAGGCCTGCCCGCGAGCGACGCACGGCTTTGGCCACCGCCGCAACGGCTTCGGACTGCCCGACGACGCGCGCACCGAGGGTCTCTTCCATCTTGAGCAGCTTGTCGCGCTCGCCTTCGAGCATCCGGTCGACGGGAATACCCGTCCAGCGTGACACGACCTGAGCAATATCGCTTGGCGTCACGACTTCGGCGGCCATCAGCGGATCGGGTTTGCCATCGCCATTGCCGTCTTCTGCCGTCTTGATCTTCTTTTCGAGTTCGGGGATGACGCCATAGGCAAGCTCGCCGGCCTTAGCCAGGTCACCCTGACGCTGCGCGATTTCGAGCTGGCTGCGGGCGGTGTCCAAAGCTTCCTTGAGCTTCTGGCTACCCTGCAGGCGTTCCTTTTCCGACAGCCATTTGGACGACATGACCTGGGCCTGCTCTTCAAGCGTGGCCAATTCATTTTCGAGCCGGTCGAACCGGGAGCGCGAGCCGTCATCGTCTTCCTTGCGCAAGGCTTCGCGCTCGATCTTGAGCTGCATGATGCGGCGATCAAGTTCGTCCAAAGCTTCAGGCTTGCTGTCGACCGCCATGCGCAGACGCGCTGCCGCTTCGTCCATCAGGTCGATGGCCTTGTCGGGCAGAAAGCGGTCGGTGATATAACGGTTCGACAAGGTCGCAGCGCTCACCAAAGCCGAGTCCGAAATCCGGATGCCGTGATGCAGCTCGTATTTTTCCTTGAGCCCGCGCAGGATCGAAATGGTGTCTTCCACCGTTGGCTCGTCGACAAAAACCGGCTGGAAACGACGGGCCAGCGCCGGGTCCTTTTCGACATGCTTGCGATATTCGTCGAGCGTGGTCGCGCCAACGCAATGCAGCTCGCCACGGGCCAGCGCAGGCTTGAGCAGATTGGACGCGTCCATCGCGCCATCGGCCTTGCCGGCACCGACCAGCGTGTGCATTTCGTCGATGAACAAAATGATCTGCCCATCCGAAGACGTAACTTCGCTGAGGACGGATTTGAGGCGCTCCTCAAACTCGCCGCGATATTTCGCGCCGGCAATCAGCGCGCCCATGTCGAGCGACAGCAGCGACTTGTTTTTCAGCGATTCCGGCACGTCGCCATTGACGATACGGATAGCGAGGCCCTCGGCGATGGCGGTCTTGCCGACGCCGGGTTCGCCGATCAGCACGGGATTGTTCTTGGTGCGGCGCGACAGAACCTGAATGGTGCGGCGAATTTCTTCGTCACGACCGATCACTGGGTCGAGCTTGCCTTCGCGCACATCCTGCGTCAGGTCGCGGGCATATTTCTTGAGCGCGTCATAGCTGTTTTCGGCCGTCGCCGAGTCGGCATTGCGCCCCTTGCGAATGGCTTCGATGGCAGAGTTCAGCCCCTGTGGCGTGACGCCGGCGGAACTGAGGATCTTGCCTGCGTCGGTGTCCTTTTCAACAACCAGCGCCAAGAGCAGGCGCTCGACGGTGACATAGCTGTCGCCGGCCTTCTGGGCGGCGCTTTCGGCCGTGTCGAACACACGCGCCAATTCGCGGCTCAGATACAGCTGGCTGCCGTCACCGGAGACGGATGGAATTTTGGCAATGGCAGCTTCAACGCCCGCCCGCGCTGCCTTGGGATCGCCCCCGGCGCGCTCGATCAAGCCATTGGCCATGCCCTGATCGTCGTCGAGCAAAACCTTCAGCAAATGGATCGGTGCGAATTGCTGGTGGCCCTTGCCCAGCGCGATGGTCTGCGCACTCTGGATGAAGCCGCGAGCGCGTTCGGTGTATTTCTCGATATTCAATTCAACTCTCCTTGTCTCGCCCGCAGCCCGGCCCATTGGAGGCGCCAGACAAACGGCGGAAGCGTCGTGCGATGAAACGCCTGCTCGGCAGCGCTGCCCCATCACAAGGAGATATATGGGAAGTGTTTCGCGCACGAAAAGAGGCGCGTGGCGCATCGGGCGATATCGTTTTACCGGGCGTGCAAAAGCGCCGCCTGCCTTGCGGTTTTCGAGATAGAGCGATGGTGGCGAGGCATCAGCCTCGATCTAGTATTGGGAGTGAGACTGCTGCCTCGCCACCATACCGGGATTTCGAACAGGTCCGGTTCAGGCGCTACCATTATTGCAGGCGCGGCTGCCGAGTTTCCAACCCGCACGAGGAAGGCGACCCCTCCTCCCCGGCAATTCCCACGACCATCACTCGTCATGACTGGGCTCTGACGTGGGCAACGGGATGGAGTATGCGCGTGGTTTTGGGTGGGGGGATAAGTTTTTTTGGGGGGGGATGGGAGTGCGGGCACGCCCTCATGGTGAGGTGCGCGTTCTTCACGAGCCTCGAACCACGAGGGCGTGGCGCTGTATGCGGAGCAACTCCATCACGCGAAACAACCAATCGATCGTCATTGCCCGGCTTGTCCGGGCAATCCATCGGCCAGCGACAGTGGAGAGATGGATTACCCGGACAGGCCGGGTAATGACGGGTGGGGAGGGCTGGCGGTGAACACTCTTTCAACGGGTCGGTTGCGCAGCCCACAAACAAAAGGCCGGACATCGCTGCCCGGCCTTTTTAAAATTTGGATCTGACTTACTCAGCGGCGCTGGTGGTGCCGGCGGTGAGGAAGGCCGGGAGTTCGCCGACGTCTGGCTGATCGGCATCGGCCAGATCGGCACCTGCCTCGCCCGCTGCGGGACGACGGCGGCGTGGGCGGCGCTCACGTGGCTTTTTGGCTTCGCCTTCAGCTTCAACGGCTACAGCCTGTTCGACTGGCGCTTCGACAGCTTCAGGTGCAGGGGCGGCAACGGCTTCGGTCTGAACGACCTGCTGCTGCACTTCGCCTTCAGGACGGAAGCGTTCACGACGGGGACGCTCACGGCGCGGCTGGCGTTCGCCAGCTTCCTGATTGTCCTGGCGCTGCTGACGCTGTTCGTTCTGCTGCTGGCGTGGCTGCTCGCCTTCGCCCTGATCGTCGCCTTCGCCCTGGGTGAACTGCTGCTGCGGCTGCACCTGTGGCTGGGGCGAGGCGAAGCGCGAATTCATATCGGGCATATCGTCGTCGAAATCGTCATCCTGACCGTCCGGGCGCTGGCCGTTCTGGGCCTGCTGCGCACTCGAAACGATGCGGAAATAATGCTCGGCATGCTGGAGATAATTCTCAGCCATGACGGAATCGCCGCTCGACTGAGCATCGCGCGCCAGCTGGAGATATTTCTCGGCGATATGGGCCGCGTTGCCACGCACCTTCACGTCCGGACCATTGCTCTCGAAGCTGCGTGACAATGGGTTGACGTGCTTGCGTCCACCATTGCGGCTGCGCTGCCGGTTCTTGTTATTCTGGTTGTTGGGTCTCATCTGGTCGCTTTATCTAACTCTAGAAAAATAAGCGTCACACTGTTGGCGGATCGGCACATTGCCTGACCAGGCCAACCCCGGAGCGAAGCACACACGCTTCCCAATCCGGCTCTATCTGGCTTCATGAAGACCGAAACCGTCGGACGGCGCTCCGAACCCATCCCGCGTAATTCCAGCCTTTGCTGGAACCGCGCTGCGTCGTGCAGCCAATGAATTGTCGGGTGGCTTGTCGCCGTGGCGCTCATGAAGCACCGTTGACAGCTAGGAGCAAACTATATTGTTCGCCCCGCCTTTGCCAGCACTAATTACGGTGCCTCACCAGGCTGTGCAGAAGACCAACTAGATGTGGTGCGCAACTACCACACGATCAAGACCATTGAGATCACGGTGCACCGCCACATCTTCCAGATTTGTTTCCACAAACAGAGCACAGACCGCCGCCCCCTGGTCATAGCCGATCTCGACCATCAGCCAGCCACCGGGCTTGAGCCAGGTTTTGGCCTGCGCCGCAATGATCCGATAGGGCGCAAGGCCGTCGGGCCCACCATCCAGCGCCAGGCGGGGGTCGAAGTCTTTGACCTCGGGGGAAAGGGTTTCGACGACGGCAGAGGTGATGTAGGGCGGGTTGGAGACGATGAGGTTGAATTTTTGCGCTGGATCCCACCTCTCCCCTGAGGGGAGAGGTCGCCCCGAAGGGGCGGGTAAGGGGTTCAGACTCTCAGCATTAGCACCGGCATTGAACCCCTCACCCCAACCCTCTCCCCTCAGGGGAGAGGGGGCTGTCCGGTGCTCAGCCAACGCGTCAAACCAACTGCCTTGCAGCAATGTCAGCCGCTCCGCCACGCCATTGCGTTCCGCATTGGCCTTTGCCGCAATCAGCGCATCTCCGCTGAGATCAACCGCAATACCCGTCGCATCGGGCTGGTTGGCGAGGATGGCGATGGGGATGCAGCCGCTGCCGGTGCCCAGATCGAGCAGGTGACCGCCGGCCGGAAGCACACCCCGCGCCAGATCGACCAGCAATTCGGTTTCGGGGCGCGGTTCGAGCGTGGCGGCATTGAGGGCGAAGGGCAGGCCGTAAAATTCGCGCTCACCGATGATGCGGGCGACGGACTCGCCGGTCATGCGGCGCTGCAAGAGTTCCGCGACGCGTTGGGCCGCCGCATCATCCACAAGGTCGTTTTCACGCGTGGCCAGTTGCAGTGTGCCGAGGCCGAGGGCATGGCCGGTTAGTAGCTTGGCGTCGAGCGCCGCGCTGTCAAAACCGAGCCGCCCAAGCACATCGCGCCAACCGCGCCAGAGTGCGCCGATGGTTGGCTTCTGGCTCAGTTGGAGGTTTCCATCGCGGCGAGCTGTTCCGCCTGGCTGGTGGTGATCAACGCCTCGATCAACTCGTCCAGCGCTTCGCCGGCGATGACCTTGTCGAGCTTGTAGAGCGTGAGGTTAATGCGGTGATCGGTGACGCGGCCCTGCGGGAAATTGTAGGTGCGGATGCGTTCGGAGCGATCGCCCGACCCCACCTGCCCCTTGCGCTCGGCCGAACGGGCGCTGTCGCGCTCTTCGCGCTGCATTTCATAAAGCCGCGAGCGCAGCACGATCATCGCCTGCGCGCGGTTCTGGTGCTGGGACTTCATCGCCGAGGTCACGACAAGGCCAGACGGAATATGAGTGATACGCACCGCAGAGTCCGTGGTGTTGACGTGCTGACCACCGGCACCCGAAGCGCGCATGGTGTCGATGCGAATGTCTTCGGTGCGGATTTCGATGTCGATGTCTTCGACTTCCGGCAGCACGGCAACCGTGGCCGCCGAGGTATGGATGCGCCCCGAGCCCTCGGTCGCCGGCACGCGCTGCACGCGGTGCACGCCGGATTCAAACTTCATGCGGGCATAAACGCCCTTGCCCGAAACGTTGGCGATGATTTCCTTGAAGCCACCCATTTCGCCGGGGCTTTCTTCCATCACGGTGACCTTCCAGCCATGGCCGGCGGCGTAGCGCTCATACATGCGGAACAGATCGCCCGCGAAGAGTGCGGCTTCGTCGCCGCCCGTGCCGCCACGAATTTCGAGAATGATCGACTTTTCGTCGGCCTCATCCTTGGGCAGCAACAGGATGCGCACGGCCTGGAACAGGCTATCGATGCGCTCATCGAGCTCTTCGATTTCAGCAGCGGCCATTTCGGCCATTTCCTTGTCGCCGCTCTTGAGCAGCGTCTCGGCCTCGGCGCGGTCGCGCAGCGCCTTGTTATAGGCGCGGATCTCGCCGACTACCGGCGCCAGCTCGGCGTGTTCCTTGGAAAATTTGACGAACTCATCCGGTCCGGCCCCGCCCGAAAGCGCCGCCTCGACATACTGGAACCGCGTCTCAAGCGCGTCGAGCTTGTCCTGGGGTAGAGATGCCATGGAATACGTCTTTCAAGTCTGGAGCAGCCACGCTTTAGGGATAACGGCGCAACATCGCAAGGGTTCGGCGCCTCTTCACCTCTCCCTTTGGGGGAGAGGTCGACGGCCTCCGTGTCGCTTTCGCGCACGAAGACAGGCTCCGCCGACGGGTGAGGGGGCCTTTTCGGGAGTTGGGCGCGTGTGGAAGGCCCCCTCACCCGCCTCAAGAGGCGACCTCTCCCCCAAAGGGAGAGGTGAAAAGCCCTAAACCGGCAGGTTCTGCTTTTCGATCCATTCCTGCAGCAACTGGCGGATGGTGACGCCATCGGCGCCATCGCTCAAAGCGGCACCCACCGCTAGCTGGATGGGCCTGAGATCGAGATTGAGCACCAGTTCCTTGATCGGACCAATCGAGCCCGGCCCCATCGACAGGCGCGTCATGCCCACCGCCATCAGCGCCAAAGCTTCGAGCGGCTTGCCGGCCAGTTCGCCACACATGGTGATGGGGATATTGTAGCGCTTGGCCGCGTCCACGATCATTCGGATGGCGCGCAGGCGCGGCATGCCGATGGGATCGTAATTTTTGGCAACGCGTGGATTGGCGCGGTCCGATGCGGTGAGGAACTGCACCAGATCGTTGGAGCCAATCGAGACAAAATCAGCCTCGGGCAAAATCTGGTCCAGCTCGAACAGCAGCGATGGCACTTCGACCATCACGCCCAGTTCCAGTCGGCTCGGCAAGGTCTTGCCCTGCCGCCGCAACCGCTCGACTTCCTTCTGCACGACCATCTTGGTCTGCGTGAATTCAAACGTCTCGGTGACCATCGGCACGAGAATCTTGAGCGGACGACCATTGGCCGCTAGGATCAGCGCGCGAATCTGCGTGCGCAACAGGCCCGGCCGTTCCAGCCCAAGCCGGATCGAGCGGAAGCCCATGGCCGGGTTTTCTTCGACCGATGCGCGCTGATAAGGCAGCACCTTGTCGCCACCAATATCGAGCAGGCGGAACACCACGGGGCGCTCGCCGGCAATCGCCATGGCTTCGGCATAAAGCTCCTGCTGTTCATGCAGGCGCGGCAGTTTGCTGGCGATCATGAACTGCAGTTCGGTGCGGAACAGGCCGACACCCGCCGCGCCCGTATCGTCGAGCATCGGCAGATCGGCGACCAGGCCCGAATTGTGCAGCAGGGTGATCTGCACCCCGTCCTTGGTAATGCTGGGCTTATCGCGCAGGGCCGCATAATGCGCCCGACGCTTGGCCGAAACCTTGACCTTGTCGACATAGGCCTGCTCGATATCGGGCGTCGGCCGCAAATGGACGAGCCCCGCCGTGCCATCGATGATGATGTCATCGCCGGTTTCGCACATCGAAACGATCGACTGCGCCTGCCCCACCGCCACCATGCCCAGCGACCGCGCGACGATGGCGACGTGCGCCGTGTTGCCGCCTTCTTCGAGTACCAGACCGCGCAGCTTGGTGCGGTCATATTCGAGCAGTTCCGCCGGGCCCATATTGCGGGCGACCAGAATGGCGTTATCGGGCAATTCCTTGCGGCCCAGCACATGGCCGTCGCCGGTCAAAACGCGCAGCAGCCGGTTGGCCAGATCGTCGAGATCGTGCAGCCGGTCGCGAATATAGGGATCGGTCTGGCGCATCATGCGCGCGCGGGTATCGTTCTGCACCCGCTCGACAGCCGCTTCTGCGCTGAGACCATTGTCGATGGCCTCGGTCAGCCGATGCACCCAGCCCCGGTCATTGGCGAACATGCGATAGGTTTCGAGGATCTCGCGGTGATCGGAGGTCGACTGCATGTCGCCATGCTCGAGCATGGCATCAATCGACACGCGCATCTTTTCGAGCGCCGTCTCAAGCCGCACCTTTTCGGCATCGGTATCTTCGGCAATGAAATTGGACACCACGACACGCGGGTCGTGCAGCACCACGGTGCCGAGCGCAATTCCTTCGGTGAAGCTGACGCCGTTAAACATGCGGGGACGCCTGAGATCGATATCGGAACCCGGCTTGATCAGATTGTCGAAATCCGAGGTGGCGATCATCTCGGCCAGGATTGTGGCCGTAGTCAGCATCGCCTCGGTTTCATCCTCGCCGTAATGGCGATGATCCGAGTTCTGCACCACCAGAACGCCCAGCGTTTGCCCGGCACGCAGCACCGGAACACCAAGGAAAGAATTATAGCGGTCTTCGCCCGTTTCCGGACGATAGGCAAAACTGGGATGGCTGGGGGCGTCGTCAAGCGACAGCGGCTCGGCTTCGGCAGCAATCAGGCCGACCAGACCTTCGCCCAGCCGCAATGTGGTCATGTGGACGGCTTCGGCCGCGAGGCCCTTGGAGGCGAACAGCTCCAGCGCGCCGTCATCGCGCAGGACATAAAACGAGCACACGTCGGCTCGCATATTGTCGGCAATCAGGCCCACGATCTTGTCGAGCCGAGCCTGCGAAGCCAGCGGCTCCGCCATCGTCTCGCGCAACTGCCGCAGCAGCACCCGTGGGCCGCCTATGGACGTGACCATTCCCTCATCAGACGACCCGCAAAGCCGCCCCCCTGTGCTGGACGCGGCCCCAATCCCCTTATCGGGGCCTCAGTCGTCCTTCTTGTCCAAACCGTAATAGGTATGCAGAGCGCGAACCGCAAGCTCGGCATACTGCTCGTCGATCAATACTGAGGTCTTGATTTCACTGGTCGTGATCAGCTGAATATTGATGCCCTTGTCGGCCAGAGCCTTGAACATCGACGATGCAACGCCAGCGTGGCTACGCATGCCGACGCCCACAACCGAGACCTTTGCGCCGCCCTTGGAGCCGGACAGGCGGGCATATTCGATACGGTCGCCGGCGTTCTGCAAGGTTTTGATAGCCTTGTCATATTCGCTGTCTGGTACCGTAAACGTGATGTCGGTGGTGGCGCCATCATCGGCAATATTCTGCACGATCATGTCGACGATAATGCCCTGATCGGCCAGCGTGCCAAAAATGGCCGCGGCAACGCCGGGATTGTCCTTGACGTCGCGCAGGGTGATCTTGGCTTCTGCCTTGGCGAGCGTCACGCCCGAAACGATCTGCTTTTCCATGATCTCTTCCTCATCGCAAACGAGCGTTCCGGGAACCCCCGGCGTTCCATCGGGCGCCACCTGCGGCGCATCCGGATCATCAAAACTCGAGCGAACCAGCAGGCGCACCTTATGCGCCATCGCCATTTCGACCGAACGAATCATCAGCACCTTGGCGCCGAGCGAGGCCATTTCCAGCATTTCCTCAAAGGAAATCTTGGTCAGGCGCTGCGCCTTGGGCACGATGCGCGGGTCGGTGGTGTAAACGCCGTCCACATCCGTATAGATATCGCAACGGTCAGCCTTGACCGCCGCTGCCACCGCCACCGCCGACGTATCGGAGCCACCGCGACCCAGCGTCGTGACGCGGCCATGCGGGGAAATGCCCTGGAAACCGGTGATCACCGGCACCCAGCCATCCTTCATGCGCTTGTCGAGTTCGGTTGGGTCGATATCGACGATCCGCGCTGCGCCATGGGAGTCATCGGTATGGATCGGCACCTGCCAGCCCGCGAACGAACGCGACTGGATGCCCATTTCGCTCAAGACGATGGCCATCAGGCCCGCCGTCACCTGCTCGCCCGAGGCGACGACGGCGTCGTATTCGCGCGCATCGTGGAGCGGGCTGGCTTCATTGACCCAGCCGACCAGCTCATTGGTTTTGCCACTCATGGCAGACACAACCACGGCAACTTCATTGCCGGCTTCGACTTCGCGCTTCACATGGCGCGCAGCCTGGCGGATGCGTTCAACACTGGCCACCGAAGTGCCACCGAACTTTACGACTATACGGGCCAATTCATTCCCCGAAACTCCACCGAACCCGGCGGTACGCTCCAAATTTGGCCGGGACATACGACAAAGCGGTGACGCGATCAATGGGGAAGCCGAAGACGCGGCGTCAAGCAGCTCCACAACCCCGATGTTGGAGAGCCCCCGTGATCCTTGAAGCCGGCAGTTTACATCTTCTCGATGACCGAGGAAACGCCTTCGGCAGTCGCTTCGGGCACCGCTGCCGCTTGGATAGCCGCGACGATGTTTTCAACCTCATCGACAACGATTGGCTGAATCAGGCTTCGGCTGTGAAGGAAGCCAACCCTCTCCATATGGTCGATCATACCAAGCATGGGCGCCCAGAAGTTTTTGACATTGGCGAAGACGATTGGCTTCCTGTGCTGGCCAAGCTGCGCCCATGTCATGATCTCGATGATCTCTTCGACAGTCCCCAATCCGCCCGGCAAGGCAACGAACGCATCGGAGCGGTCGAACATGGACTGCTTTCGCTCATGCATGGTTTCGACGATGGTCAGATCGTTAAAAATTTTCATCGCATCGTGCGTGGTTTCCCGCGTGGTGAGGAAACGCGGGATAATCGCCCCGACCTCGCCGCCAGCCTGCAGCACGCCGCGAGCGACCGCACCCATGATGCCGTTCGTGCCGCCTCCGAAGATCAGTTTAATGTTTGCTGCCGCAATTGCGGCGCCAAGTTGCTCGCCCGCGTTGAGATAAGCGGGGTCATTGCCGGGGGAAGAACCGCAATAAACGCAGATGGATCGAATAGTACTCATAGCGCTGTTTGACCGACGCTTGGCGAAATGGTCAAGTGCGTTCGAGCGTCGCTTCAGATGCGGGACGCAGGGAAGCCGGGCCCAAACTCAGCCAGTCTGGATCCTGTGTTGCCACCGCACTGCTCTCCTGCGACGTGCCTGCGCCTTGCCCCAGTCAAATTGCCGGGCGATACATGGCGCAGTACCGGAGCCCGCTATGACCGCCACGACCATCAATGATGCCGAGATCGCTAAGTTTACTGCGATGGCCGAGGAGTGGTGGGACCCCAAGGGCAAGTTCAAGCCGCTGCACAAGTTCAATCCGGTGCGTCTGGGCTATATCCGCGAACATCTGCTGGCCCATTTTGGCCGTGATGGTACGGCGATGCGCCCGTTCGAGGGGCTGACCATTCTGGATGTCGGGTGCGGCGGCGGGTTGTTGTGTGAGCCACTGACCCGGCTGGGCGCGACGGTGACCGGCGTTGACGCAGCCGAGCGCAATATCGCCATCGCCAAACTGCATGCCGAAAAATCCGGGCTCGATATCGACTATCGCGCCACCACCAGCGAAGCGCTGGCCGCCGCCGGCGAACGCTATGACATGGTGCTCAACATGGAAGTGGTCGAGCATGTCGATAATGTGCCGCTCTACATGAAAAGCTGCGCCGATCTGGTCAAACCCGGTGGCCTGACGCTGACGGCGACGCTCAACCGCACGCTGCGCGCCAAGATGTTTGCCGTGTTTGCCGCTGAACAGGTTCTGCGCTGGTTGCCCAAGGGCACTCATGACTGGAACAAGTTTTTGACGCCCGAAGAAATCAAGACGCTGCTGACGCGCAATGGCCTCAAGGTGATCGGGGAAACCGGGGTGGTGTTCCACCCGCTGGCCGACGAATGGAAACGCTCGTCGGATATGGGCATCAACTACATGGTCATGGCCGAACGCCCCGCCCGCTGATTCCCCCTATCGCTTTTGCGGCATTTGCATAATGTGCGGCCAGTCTGTTCTGGAGCCATCATGCGCCTCGTTTCGTTCGCTGCAGCCGCTATCGCCCTTTCGAGCCTCACCCTGCCCGCTTTCGCCCAGAGCGAAGAGGCCGTGATGGCGCAGATCGAGAGCCTGCACGGCCAGTCCGAGGAGTTTGGCGAACTGTTCGGCAGCATCCAGGACGCGTTCCTGTTCGACAACCCGACCAATATCGCCGATCTGGCCTTCTACCCGCTCGACATCGCGGCCAATGGCGAACTCTACGAAATCGAAGACCCGCAGGATCTGGTCGACAATTTCGATGCACTGGTCTCCTCGGAAACCCAGGCCGGTCTCAGCAGCCAGGATTTTTCCGACCTGATCGTCAACAGCGATGGCGTCGGCTTTGCCAACGGCGCGCTCTGGGCTAGCCTCGTCTGCTCCGACGACAGCTGCAGCAGCGCCGAGTGGGGCATTATCCGTATCAACAACTGACCGGGCAAGGTCTTGCAGATCCGTGTTTTTATCTAATCGTTAAGAACGTTAGACTTATTACTTACGGTTATTGAACTCGTCCCCCCCGGTGTTCTTTTGACTGTATCTCGTCCCTCCAGCGCGATCCCTCGGGATCTGCGTGCACTGGTGCCGGCTGTGCTATTCGCTTTGGCGACGGCATCAGTGGCATTGGCTTCGACCATGGCCCCACCGCGCAGCGGTGAAATGGCAATCGTGTTCCCCCCCAACACGGATGAACTCGCCGCATGGTCGGTGGTTCAGCAGGCAGGCGGCCTTGTCGTCGGCCCAACGGCCCTATCCAACATTGTCGTGGCCTATGCACCCGACGAAGAATTCCAAACTCGCGCTCGCCAACTTGGCGCGCTGTTCTTTATCGCCGCGCGGGGCCTTTGTGCCTCTGTCGCGCTACCGTCAGGTACTGTTTCATGACCCTCGATAGCATCCGCAATCTGGCCACCTATGCGGTTGGCGCCACAGCCGCCAGCCTCGCCATTGCCGTTACGCTCAGTGAACGCCTGTTGCAGGGCGAGTTTGGCCTCGCGACGGTGATTGCCGTGTCTGGCCTTGCCGCCCTGTGCATCGCCTACCTTGCCAACCGCAAGGGGGCGACGTTCCGCTATCTCGCCGTTTCGGTGATGATGGCCCAGGTCATGGCATTGCTGATCGCCTCCAAGGGCTATACTTGGCAGTCGGACATGCACATGGCGTTCTTTGCGGCACTGGCGATCTGTGCACTGCTCTACGATAACCGCGCCATCGTGCTCGGCGCTGCGCTGATTGCCATTCACCATCTGGTGGTGGGCATGGCCATGTCCGAGCTGGTCTATTATGGCGGCGGCGGCCTTGGCCGGTTTAGCCTCCATGTTGGCATCGTCGCGATCGAAACTCTGGCGCTGATGTGGATGACCCGCAATACGCTGCAGATGATCGACCTCGCCGACACCAAATCGGCCCTTGCTGAAGAAAGCGCCGCCACCGCCGAGCGGCTGGCGCTCGAAATCCAGCACGCCACCACCGACTACCAGCGCCAGCGCGACGCCACCGTCGCTCAGTTGCGTAACTCTTTTGAACTGGTCGTCAACGCCGCAGCGGATGGTGATTTCACCCAGCGCGTGGATTCGATCACTTCGGAAGGCGACCTGCGCTCGCTGGCCTGTTCGGTTAACACGCTGGTCAGCGCCGTCGATAAAGGGCTGACCGAAACCGGCAAAGTGCTGTCGGCCATCGCTACTGCCGATCTCACCATGCGGATGGACGGCACCTATCACGGCGCCTTCGCGACCCTGGCCACCGACACCAATGCCGTTGCCGACAAAATGGCCGATGTAATCAGCCAGATGCGCGGCACTTCGACCTCGCTCAAGAGCGCGACGGGCGAGATTCTGTCCGGCACCAACGATCTGGCGGAGCGCAGCGCGCGACAGGCTGAAGCCATCCAGCAGACCTCGGTGACGATGGAACAACTGGCCAGCAACGTGATGGACAATGTTGATCGCGCCCGCCAGGCCTCAAAGGTCGCCGCCACCGTAACCGGTACCGCCGAAGAGGGCGGTCAGGTGATGCGTCAGGCCACCGAGGCGATGGAGCGCATCATCCAGTCTTCAGGCAAGATTTCCAACATTACCGGCTTGATCGACGACATCGCCTTCCAGACAAACCTTTTGGCGCTCAACGCTTCAGTCGAAGCGGCGCGCGCAGGCGATGCCGGCAGGGGATTTGCCGTGGTGGCGGTCGAAGTCCGTCGTCTGGCGCAATCGGCCGCTGGAGCATCCGCCGACATCAAGGCGCTGATCGAAAAATCGGCACGTGAGGTGGGCAGCGGCTCCAAGCTGGTCTCGGACGCCGCGGCCAAGCTTGAATCCATGCTCAGCGCCGCCCGCTCCTCGAATGCCCTGATGAGCGAAATCGCCAAGGACAGCTCCATCCAGGCCGGCGCCATCGAAGAAGTGCGCACCGCCGTCCGCACCATGGATCAGATGACCCAGCACAATGCGGCGCTGGTGCAGCAGATCAACGCCGCCATCGAGCAGACCGACGAACAGGCCCACGAACTGGACCGGATCGTAGACGTCTTCGCCGTTGTCCCGGCCGAAGGCAAGCCCGCCCCGGTCGACGCCCGCGCCCTCCAGGCCCGCGTCAAGACCGCCGCCCGCTCCTATCTCACCCACGGCAATGCCGCTGTGTCGAAGGACTGGAGCGAGTTCTAGGGCGAGCTACCGGCTCTCGGCATTTGATAGCGCAAACCACAAACTCCCGCGAAAGCGGGAGTTTCTTTTTGTGCCCCAACTCTGAATTGCTCCCGCCCTTTGCGGGAGAGACCAGTAAAAAGCAGCAGCGAGGGCGAGGCCTCCTTGCCAATGGTCAGACGCTAACCAGAACTCCAAACCCCTCCAACATCTCAAACCGTACCGTACGGTACGGTACTGTTTTGCATTGATCGCGCTCTGGAATAGGTCTAAAGAAGATCAACAGCGCTCAACCAATTGGCGCACCGAATTTCGAGGACCTTGCCATGCCTGCATATCGTTCACGTACCACCACCCACGGTCGCAACATGGCCGGCGCGCGCGGTTTGTGGCGCGCAACGGGCATGAAGGACGGCGATTTCGGCAAGCCGATTATTGCAGTCGTCAACTCGTTCACCCAGTTCGTGCCCGGCCACGTTCACCTCAAGGACCTTGGCCAGCTCGTGGCCCGCGAGATCGAAGCGGCTGGCGGCGTCGCCAAGGAATTCAACACCATCGCGGTCGATGACGGCATCGCCATGGGCCATGACGGCATGCTCTATTCGCTGCCCAGCCGCGACCTGATCGCCGACTCGGTGGAATACATGGTCAACGCGCATTGCGCCGACGCCATGGTCTGCATTTCCAATTGCGACAAGATCACCCCCGGCATGCTGAACGCTGCCATGCGCATCAACATTCCGGTGATCTTCGTCTCCGGCGGTCCGATGGAAGCCGGCAAGGCCATGGTCAAGGGCAAGCTGCAGGCGCTCGACCTGGTCGACGCCATGGTGATGGCCGCCGACGACAGCTATACCGACGAAGAAGTGCAGGCCGTCGAAGAAGCCGCCTGCCCCACCTGTGGCTCGTGCTCGGGCATGTTCACCGCCAATTCGATGAATTGCCTCACCGAAGCGCTTGGCCTCAGCCTGCCCGGCAATGGCTCGACGCTGGCGACACACTCCGATCGCAAGCGCCTGTTCCAGGAAGCCGGTCATCTGATCGTCGACATCACCAAGCGCTGGTACGAGCAGGACGACGCGTCCGTGCTGCCACGCTCGATCGCCACTAAGGCCGCGTTTGAAAACGCCATGGCGCTCGATATTTCGATGGGCGGCTCGACCAATACCGTGCTGCATATTCTGGCCGCAGCCTATGAAGGCGGTGTGGACTTCACCATGGACGACATCGACAAACTGAGCCTCAAGGTTCCCGTGCTGTCCAAAGTCGCGCCGGCCAAGAGCGACGTACATATGGAAGACGTGCACCGCGCCGGTGGCATTTTCGCCATTCTCGGTCAGCTTGATCGCGCCGGTCTCATAAACCGCAGCGAACCTACAGTTCACGCCGCCACCATGGGCGATGCCATCGACAAGTGGGACATTTCCCGCACCAATTCCGAAGCCGTGCGGAATTTCTATCTCGCCGCCCCCGGTGGCGTGCGCACAACGCAGGCCTTCTCGCAGTCAAATCGCTGGACCGAACTCGATCTCGACCGCCAGAACGGCGTCATCCGCTCTGCTGAATCCCCATTCTCCAAGGATGGCGGCCTCGCCGTGCTCAAGGGCAATATCGCCATCGACGGCTGCATCGTCAAAACCGCAGGCGTCGATGAATCGATCCTCAAGTTCACCGGCAAGGCCCGCGTGTTCGAGAGCCAGGACGATACCGTCAAGGCGATCCTGGCCAACCAGATCAAGGAAGGCGACGTGCTCGTCATCCGCTATGAAGGCCCACGCGGCGGCCCCGGCATGCAGGAAATGCTCTACCCAACGAGCTACCTGAAATCCAAGGGCCTCGGCAAAGCCTGCGCGCTGCTGACCGACGGTCGGTTCTCCGGCGGCACCTCGGGCCTCTCCATCGGCCACGTTTCGCCGGAAGCGGCCGAAGGCGGTACCATTGGGCTGGTGCGTGAAGGCGACACCATCGAGATCGACATCCCCAACCGCACGATCACCCTTCTGGTGACCGATGACGAACTCGTCCAGCGCCGCCACGATCAGGACGCGCTCGGCTGGAAGCCCGCGCATCCGCGCAAGCGCAACGTGACCACGTCGCTCAAGGCCTATGCGGCGTTTGCGACCTCGGCCGCCCGCGGCGCCGTGCGCGATACGCAGGCCATCGACAAGCTCTGGAACTGACCGGCTAAACCGCAATTGCGCATTTACTACATCAATATGGCCAGCCGCCCTGACCGGCGCCTGGCCATGGAAGAGCAGTTGCAAACGCTCGGCCTCACCGCCGAACGCGTCGAAGCTGTGACACCTCAAACCATCAACCCCGCCCTGATCGCGAAATATTGCGACCAGACGGCGTCCCATTGGCAAACACCGCCTGAACTATCCTGCAGCCTCAGCCACCGCCTGACGCTGCAGAGGTTTTTGGAAACGGCGGACGAACACGCGCTGATTCTGGAAGACGACGCCCTGCTGTCGACCAGCCTGCCAGCGTTTCTTGCCGAGCTGAAGCAAAGCGCGCCGCCGATCGATCTGCTGCGCATCGAAACCGACATGCGCCCGATGCGGCTGGACCCAAAGCCAGAGCAAGCCAGCGGCGGGCTCAACTTCCACCGCTATTACGGCCCGATGAGCGGATCTGCCGGCTATATCGTCAATCGCAAGGCCGCCAAGCGTCTGATCGAGGGCGAGGAAGTGCTGCTCGACCTGACCGACCGCGCCATGTTCATGCCGTTCACCCGGCTAGCCAGGGACCTGATCATTCGCCAGTCCTATCCGGCGCTCGTCGTGCAATACGACAATACGGTGAGCACCGAAGTGCGGCACAGCAGCGATCTGGAATCGGTGCGCGCCGACCGCCAGCGCACCGAAATGGCACTCCTGTTGCCGCGCTGGCGGCACAATCTGCGGCAGGCGTTTGACCGCGAAGTCGTGCTCGCAGCGCGCAAGGCCTGGCACCAGCACATTCACGGGGCAAAAAAGCAGATAGTGCCATTTCAAGCGAACTAGCCGCACCTTTGCCTATCGCTTCCGCCAAAACTTCATGTTAAACGGCCCTCAGCCACCAGCGGTCTGCCAAGGCTGCTGACTGGTCAGGTTCGATGGCGGGGATTCCACCCTCCCCATCGGACCGACCTAAACCTCCCCCACATTGATGACCTGCCCAAGCGACGATCTTTGGTCGCTGCGCACCTGGCGCGGGGATAAGAAACGGCAGAGGCCGACAGCGTGTTCGCTGCCGGCCCCGATATGGTCAGTTCAGTTCGGCGATCAGCCCTTCTTGCCGACGCGGTCGAGGGTGGCGAAGTCGTCATCGCTCAGCTTGATGGCTGCAGCGGCGACGTTGTCTTCGAGGTGCTTGACCTTGCCGGTGCCGGGAATGGGCAGCATGACGGGCGAGCGCTTGAGCATCCAGGCCAGCGCCAACTGGCTTGGCGAGGCATTGTGCTTGTCAGCGATGGCGCGGAATTCAGCGCTGGTTGCCGCGAGATTGCCGCCATCGATCGGGCGCCACGGAATGAAGCCGATGCCATTGGCTTCGCAATAGTTCAGCACGTCCTCGGCCTTGCGGCTGACGAGGTTGTACATGTTCTGAACCGTCGTCACCTTGAAGTACTTGCTGGCTTCCTTGATGTCGTCGACGCTGACTTCGCTGAGCCCGACATGACGGATCAAGCCATCCTTTTGCATCTGGGCGATGGCGCCGAACTGGTCGGCGCGCGGCGTCTGGGTTTCGATACGGTGCAGCTGCCACAGATCGATCACCTCAAGCTTGAGGCGGCGCAGACTCTGGATCGCGCCCTGGCGCAGGAATTCCGGGCGGGCCAGCTGGTGCCATTCATCGGGACCGGTGCGCGTCAGACCGCTTTTGGTGGCGACGATGGTGCCCTTGGAATAGGGCGCCAGCACCTCGCCGATCAGGTCTTCGCTGACATAGGGACCATAGCTTTCGGCGGTATCGACGAAGTTGACGTTGAGCTCTGGCAGGCGACGCAGGGTGGCCTTGGCTTCTTCGGGATTGTCAGGCGGGCCCCAGATACCCGGACCGGTAATGCGCATGGCGCCAAAGCCCAGGCGGTTGATCTCAAGGTCGCCGCCAATGGCGAATGTGCCCGAAAGGGCTGCATCGAGAGTGGTCATCGTGATGTCTCCGTTTGGTCGCGCCGAAAGTGACGCTCGGATGGGGGGCACGACCTCGTGGTTCGACAGGCTCACCATGAGGTCTGATAGGCTTTGAGGAGCCGCGTTAATTGTGCTCTTCGGGAACGTCCGGCAGCGGCAGGAATTCGATGCCGTCATCCAGTAACGCGGAAACTTCGTCGCGCGTTGCCTGGCCATAGATGCCGCGGGCTTCGGCTTCATCGAAATGGATCTTGCGGGCTTCTTCAGCGAAGCGTTCGCCGACATAGTCGGCTTCGCTGGTTACCTTCTGGCGATAGGCGCGCAGCATTTCTCGGAACTTGATGGCGTCAGGGCTGGAGGAGCTGAGGGAAAGTCTTTCACCGTCGGTCCGGGCCACGGCGGGTGCCATGAGCGCCTTACCGACATCTGCATCGCCACACACCGCACAGGTCACAATACCGCGCGCCTGCTGTTCGTCGAACGCCGCAGCGTTCTTGAACCAGGCGTCGTACTGGTGGCCTTTGGAGCAGTGGAGCGAATACTGGATCACGGAATAACTGTCTCAAAGAGAGCGGCAATTGCCCTCTAGATATAGGCCGATAGCCTAGACCTGCAACGCCCCCGGCAAGGCAAAGTTTCGCGCATTGGCAAGAGCGGGGATACGGCCGCGCGCGTCGGTGACCAGTTCAGGAGAAATCTCTGCCACCAGCACACCCGGCTCGTCATGCCCCAGCTCGGCGACGACGCGGCCCCATGGGTCGATGATGATCGAATGGCCGTAGGTGGCGCGGCCATTGGGATGCTGGCCGCCCTGCGCTGCCGCAATCACATAAGAGCCGGTTTCGATGGCGCGGGCGCGCAGCAGCACGTGCCAATGCGCCTGCCCCGTCGGCACGGTGAAGGCGGCAGGGACGGCAATCAGCGTTGCGCCGGCATTGGCCAAGGCGTTGTAGAGCTTGGGGAACCGCATGTCGTAGCAGATCGACATGCCGAGCGTGAAATCGCCGACAGAGGCCGTCACCGCCTGTTCGCCACCGGCATAGGTCGCGCTCTCGCGATAGGCGTTGAGACCTTCGATGGTCGCGTCGAACAGGTGGATCTTGTCATAGGTGGCCGCGATCGCGCCGTCTGGCCCGAACAGCACCGAGCGATTGGCAAAGCGTCCATCAGGCAGCGGCACAGCGAGCGAGCCGATATGGATGTGGATGCCGTAGTGCCTGGCCAGTTCGCCAATGCGGCGCAGCTGCGGATGATCCTCGAACGGCGCGGCAACGCTGGCCAGCTGGTCCCGGTTCTCGGGAAAAATCACCGTTACCTCAGGTGTCAGCACATAGCTGGCGCCTGCCGCAACCGCCTCGGCCAGCATGGGCTCGAGCGCGGCGATATTGGCATCAGGATCAAGCCCCGAGCGCATCTGGATAGCAGCGATTTTCAATGGATTGCCCTTTGGGATGGAGGCCACGACCTCGTGGTTCGACAGGCTCACCATGAGGTCTACTTCGATATTTCAGTAGCCTATTAGCCGGCCAGCAGCGCGTCGAGTTCGCCCTGACGGTCGAGCGCGGCCATATCGTCATAGCCGCCGACATGGGTCTCGCCGATGAAGATTTGCGGCACGGTGCGGCGGCCATTGGCGCGCTCGGTCATCTTTTCGCGCAGGTCAGGATCAAGCACGGTGATCTCGGTATAGTCGGCGCCCTTGTCGGCCAGCAGCGCCTTGGCGGCGTGGCAATAGGGGCAGGTCGGGGTCGTGTAGATTTCGATTCTTGCCATCAGATTTCTCCAGCGGAGCCAATGTGTTCGTCTCTTATATGGGCAAGTCAGCGCCAATGACAACGCGGGCGAAGGTCACGACGTCGACAATCTCGGCACCGCCCTTGAGCAGTGTGCGCGTCACCGCCTTGATCGTGGCGCCGGTGGTATAGACATCGTCTATCAGCACCACCCGGCGGCCCTTGAGCCGCACCAGCATTGTGGGGTGAACGGCAAAGGCACCGGCAACGTTCCGCTGTCGTCCATCCCCGCTGAGACCCACCTGCTGGCGCGTCTTGCGGATGCGTTGCACCAGCGCTGTGTCGACCTGGAGGCCGGTGAGACGACCAAGGGCATGGGCGAGTTCGGCAGATTGATTGTAGCGCCGCTCGCGCTGCCGCGTCGGGTGCAGCGGCACCGGCACCAGCACGGGGTCGCCCGCCCAGAGCTCGTGCCCTGCCCCGGCCATCAGTCGCGCGCAGAACTGGGCCAGCTCGGGTCGGTCACCATATTTGAGGCGCGACACCAGCGTGCGAGCCACTTCATTATAGATTACGGCAGCCCGCGCCCGGTTGAACGGCGGCGGATCGGCGAGCGCTTCGGCCGAAAGAGCATCCGGCCCGAGCGACGCATCGAACGGGATGCCAAGCCGGGGACAAAGTGGCGCCGTGATTGGCCGCATGGCGCGAAAGCACTGCGAACACAAGGTGTTAGGCGATGCCGTCGGCGCGTCGCAGTTGAGGCATACCGGGGGATAAGCCAGATCGAGCAGCGCGCCGCCAAGCTGGCGCATACCCGCCCCCAGCCGCCGCCGCCACGCCCCGGTTTTGACAAGCCCCTCGCCGCTCTCCATAAGGCGCTATACTGCCACACCGCCCAATGGCCGCAAGACCGATATGAGCCAGCCACCCGCCATCTTCGATACCGCCCTCGTCACCGCCCATCTGGCGCGGCGACCCGCCAAGGGCGACTTCGTCACCGAGCTGGTCCTGGCCGATCTCGAAGATCGCCTCGGCGCGCTGATCCGCGATTTCCCCCGCGCCATGATCATTGGCCCCGATATGGACCTGCTGCCGCAGACTTTGCGCAGCGCCAGCGCGCAAATTTCCTTTGAGCGCCATGCTGCCTTTGCCCGCGATGATGGCATACCGGGCAATGAGGGGGATAATTTCAACCTCATTGTCTCGATTCTGCATCTGCAAGTGGTCAATGACGTGCCTGGCTATCTGGCGCGGCTGCGGGCGCGGCTGGCGCCAGACGGACTGTTGATGATTGCCGCCTTGGGCGGAGAAACACTGACCGAATTGCGCGAGGCATTTCTGGCGGCTGACGCGCTGGTGTTTGGCGGCGCATCGGCGCGGGTGGCGCCAATGATCCAGGTGCGCGATGGCGGGGCACTGTTGCAGCGGGCCGGGCTGGCGCTGCCGGTGGCGGATGTGGAAACGCACGTGGTGCGCTATCCCAATCCGTTCGCACTGATGCAGGAGCTCAAGGATTTCGGGGCGGCTAACCCGCTGGTGGATCGGTCAAAAAAACCGGCAACGCGGGCGCTGCTGGCGGCGGCGGCTGAGGCCTATGCCGAGCGCGATGCTGACCCGGACGGGCGGGTGCGCGCGACGCTCGAGATTATCTGGCTATCGGGCTGGGTGCCGCATGAAAGCCAGCAAAAGCCGCTGAAACCGGGCAGTGCGACGACGCGGTTGGGTGATGTTTTGGGTCTGACTGACAACAACCCAAAGTAGGCCTCATCCCGCAGCAGCCCTCATCCTGAGCCTGTCGAAGGACGAGGGCGTGGCGGGATCGGGGTGCCCAACCTCGTGGTTCGACGGGCTCACCATGAGGTCTCAGATTAATCGACGCCGACCATCACGTCGGAGGCCTTGATCACGGCATAGGCCGGCTTGCCCGCCACCAGTCCAAGTTCATCCACCGCAGCATTGGTGATCGAGGCCGTGACGACATTGCCGCCGCCGATATCGATGCGGACATGGCTGGTGGTGGCGCCCTTGATGACTTCGACCACGGTGCCCTTGATCTGGTTTCTGGCGCTGAGTTTCATCTTCACATCCCCATCAAATTGGCTAACACATTGTTAGCATCGAGCACGCCATCGCGTGACAACAAAAAGGGCCGGTGTTGCCACCAGCCCTCTTCGATTCTCTTGAAAAACCGGTCGCCTTAGGCGGCAGCTTCCTCGTCGCTTTCGGCAGCATCTGCCTTGGTGCGCTTTGGCGACTTGGCCAGGTTCTTCTCGATGAGCTGAACGGCTTCGGTCAGCGTCAGCTTGTTAACGGCACCGATTTCGCGGCTCATGCGGTCCATCGCCTGCTCGAACAGCTGGCGTTCCGAATAGGACTGCTCTGGCTGCTCTTCGGAGCGATACAGATCGCGCACGACTTCGGAGATGGCGATCAGATCGCCGGAATTGATCTTTGCTTCGTATTCCTGGGCGCGACGCGACCACATGGTGCGCTTGACGCGGGCACGGCCGGTCACGGTGGTCAGGGCCTGGGTCACCAGATCTTCTTCGGCAAGCTTGCGCATGCCAACAGACTTGACCTTGGCGACAGGCACGCGCAGGGTCAGCTTGTCCTGTTCGAAGCTGATGACGAACAACTCAAGGGTCAGTCCGGCGACTTCTTGTTCCTCGATCGAGACGATCACACCGACGCCATGCGCCGGATAGACAACGTACTCGCCAGTCTTGAACCCAAGCCGTGTCTGTACCTTCTTGGCTACCATATTCATGGAACTCCTTGTTGACGCCCTAAATGGACAGTTCCTTGCGGGAAAGACCGTCCATTCCTACTCGTTACATGCGTCCGAACGGGACGCAGCGCGCAGAACAAGCATCATGACCTCCGGGTCCGCTTCCCGGAGACCAACTCAACTAGCGATTTTGTCAAAAAAATTGTGCCTTGCGGCACGGGCTGGGTGACGAGCTGAACTGCATATGGCCGGACCATAGCACAAATTTTCAGCAAAATCAAAAACTACGAATCAAGACGCGCTAGCACGTCCCCAAACCTGACAGGAATGGGGCATAACCATAGTTTTATCCGTTCCGAACTCTCTCCACAGCCTATCCACAGTCGCCGACAACGGGTTTGGCAACCATCAGGGGCAGAGAGACAGCACTCAGTCGCCTTCGCCGGCTTCGGCGGAGAAGTACTTGGCCAGCTTGCCATCTTCGCCGTCTTTTTCCTTGGCCTCGGGCAGCGGATCACGCCGCTCGGTCAAATTGGGCCACATGGAGGCATACTTGGTATTGAGCGCCAACCACTCATCGAGCCCCGACTCGGTATCCGGCTTGATCGCCTCAGCCGGGCATTCAGGCTCGCACACACCACAGTCGATACACTCGTCCGGATGAATCACCAGCATGTTCTCGCCTTCGTAGAAACAGTCCACCGGACACACTTCCACGCAGTCAGTGTACTTACAGGCGATGCAATTGTCTGTGACGATATAGGTCATCTAGGTGGGCAGTCCGGCAGTGTCTCAACGGTCCGGTGCTAAACCGTTTTTCGGCAGGCTGCAAGGTTTGAGGCGGGGGGTGCTGATCGTACCACGCCAACACCGCCTCCCGACCAAACACGCTGTGCAGCTTGAAACAGGTCCTCGGGTCAAGCCCGAGGACAGCGCGGTGGGTATTTTGAAAGGCGGTGGCGGAGCGCAGAGGCAAACCACAAACTCCACCGCTGCCCTCGGGCTTGACCCGAGGGCCATTCTCAGCCGGGCGCGATGCCGTAAAAGAGATCGCTCCATTCGGGGTTGTCGGCCTCTATCAGCGCGTCCTTCCAGGCACGGACCCAGTGCTTGATGTTGTGCTCGCGCTGCATGGCGTCATAGATCGACTGGTGCTCCTCGAAATAAACGAGCAGGTGGCACTGGTGGGTTCGGGTGAAGCTCGGAACAACGTCGTTCTTGTGCTCCCACACCCGGCGCATGAGATCGTTGGTGGCACCGACATAGGTCGTGCCAAAGCGCCTATTTGCCATGATGTAGACCCAAGCCATGGCGCAGTGAAAGTTGAGGGTGGCCCTCGGGTCAAGCCCGAGGGCAGCGCGGTGGGGGGCCAAGCGGGTTGATCTAAACGTTTCAGTGCAGTCGCGAGAGACTTTGGGTGCTTTGGATAGCTCCCTATGCAGTTCCCAGCATCCGGCGCTGCCCTCGGGCTCGACCCGGGGGCCACTATCAGCGGGCATGGTGCATTGTGTAAGGCGCACTCGCGTCCAAAACGAAGAGTTGTGTGCTATGGCGAGTGGCCCTCGGGTCGAGCCCGAGGGCAGCGTGGTGGTTGTTTGAATTGGGGTGGTAGGCCGCCCCTACTCGTCCCCGCCGCGGAGTTTATCCGTGTCGCGGCGTTCTTTCTTCGTTGGACGGCCGGCGCCATCTCCGCGTGGCGCGATGGCGGCTTCGTAGGGGGATTGTTCGGATTTGGGCAGGGCCGGTGGGGAGAGGTCCTCGTAGAGAGCCTGGGCTTCGGGGGCGGGGCCGCGGCGGGTGCCGCAGTCCAGGATCCGCCAGACCGTGATGCGGTTGTGCAGGCTCATCGTCAGCACATCGCCCGCCCCGACCTTGAGGTCGGAGCGGTCTGTGCGTTCGGAGTTGACGCGAACTGCGCCGCTTTCGATGAATTTCTGCGCCAGGGTGCGGGACTTGATGGCCCGCGCGAAAAACAGGAACTTGTCGAGCCGCTCTTTGCGGACCGGTTCGAGAGTTCCTGCCAATCGCTTACTGCCCCTTGGGCGCCTTGAGCGCCATCAGCTTGGCGAATGGGCTATCGGGATCGAAAGCCTTTTCCTTGCGCTCTTCGCGTGGCCGCTCGAACTTGGCGCGCTCGCCCTGCTGGTCGGCAGGACGTCGGTTGTCGGGGCGGTTGCGATTGTCGGCCTTGGGACGCAGATGCTGGGCCTTGGAAAGGTCCTGCACTTCGCCTTCGGGACGACGCGGCGCCTGTGGGCGCTGGTTGCGCTCGGGGCGCTTGGCCTGAACTTCGCCTTCAGGACGACGACGGCTGTCGTGGCGCTTGTTGTCCGGACGCTTGCCGGCAGGCGACCACACTTCGTCAAACTCTGGTTCGGCAGCGGCAGCAGGCGCAGCCTCGGCCGTATCGGGCGTTGCTTCGACAATCGTGGTTGCCGGAATCTCGGCTTCGATGGCCGGCGCAACGTCAGCGGTGACGGCTTCGACCGGGGCTTCATCGACAGCGTCAGTGCTGGCTGGATTTTCAGCCAGAACTTCCTCGAGTGCCGGTGCTTCGGCAGTTGCCTCGGCGGCCACGGCAGGAGCGGCAACCTTTGGCGTGCGTTTAACGCGATAACCAAGCGAATTGAGGATCGAGGCGAAATCTTCGCCCGAGCAACCCAGCAGCGAGGTCATTTCGACAGTCACGCGGAAGCCATTGCCTTCGGCAGCGCCAACCGGCAGTTCGCCGGCATAGGGACGACCGGCATCAAGCGCGATCAGCGGACGGATGATGTCGGCCAGACGCTCAAGGATATCGACGCGCACGGCGCGCTTGCCGGCAACCTTGAAACCCGCAACCTCATAGAGGCGCGTATCGACTTCTGGATCGACCACAAACGAGGTGCGGCCCGACAGAACGATATGCGGGATATCGGTGACGCCCGGCTGGCGCACGCCGCCATTCTGCAGGGCAAACAGGATCAGAGCCAGTTCGCGCGGCGCAGGCTTGAGCGAGAGCGGCAGATAGACGTGGTAGGCGCCGAACTTGACGCCGAGCTTGCGCAGCTTGCCACGCACGTCCTGATCAAGGTTCTTGACCTCGTCGGCGATGGCGCTGCGGGGCAGCAGGCCCAGATTTTCATAAAGCTGGTAGCCGATGCCGCGGGCGGTGCCTTCGAGATCGGTCGGCGCTTCAAGCGCCATGACGCCTTCGAGCACGGTATTGATGTGATGGCGCAGCCAGAGGCTGAGGCGATCCTGCACGCGCTCGAGATCGGTGCCGGTCAGCGTTTCATCGGCCAGCATCAGGATGCGTGGGCGATACAGCGCATCACCCTCGATCAGCTCAGCGACGATATCGCCCTTCCAACGCAGCCGGCCATCGGTGGCCAGCACGAACTCTTCGTTCGGCGCGCCCGCAAGCCTGTCGGCGCGGTTATGGATTTCGGGGGCCACGACATGTTCGGCGGCTGCACGCAGCCCCTTGATGTCAGCGTCGCCGTCATTGCGGGCGATTGTGAAACGGAAGCCTTCAAGCGTGCCGATGAGATGGCCTTCCAGCCGCACTTCGCCACGCTCATTGATCTCGGGAGATGCCATACGTTTGTCTTTCAGGTGACGAAGCAGCACGCTGGTGCGCCGGTCGACAAACCGCTGGGTAAGGCGCTCGTGTAGCGCATCGCTCAAGCGGTCTTCAATGTCTCGGGTCTTTTCGCGCCAATGTGAAGGGTCTGCAAGCCAGTTTTTGCGGTTAGCGACAAAGGTCCATGTTCGGATCTGCTTGATCCGGTTGCTCAAAGTGTCGATATCGCCGCTCGCATTGTCGCAAAAGCGCACCTGCTCGGCAATCCAATCAGCGTTGACCTTACCCTTTTTGACTAAGTCCGAGTAAATCCGCGTGACGATTTCGCCGTGATTGGCCGGCGAAATTCCCTGATAATCCGGGATTTGGCAGCATTCCCAGAGCAATCTGGCCCCATCAAGGCCGCGTGCCAGCTTGCCCGCTTCATTGCGCGAGACAAATTCGAGGGCATGCTGGTCCTTGGCGACGGGGACCCTGGTGAGGCTGCGATGCTCGGGTGATTTTTCAAGGCTATGCTGCAAAGCAGCGATAGATGAGAAATCCAGCTGATTGTTGCGCCATTGCAGCACTTTGATGGGGTCGAAGTCGTGCGTTTCGAGCGCAACGACCATTTCCTCATCGAATCCCTCTGTGCCGCCGGTGACCCCAAAGGTGCCATTTCGCGCGTGGCGACCGGCGCGCCCGGCGATCTGGCCGAGTTCGGCGGGGGTCAGCGGACGGCTGGTATGGCCATCGAACTTGCTGTCATCGGCAAAGGCGACGTGGTGGATATCAAGGTTGAGCCCCATGCCGATGGCATCTGTCGCCACCAGAAAATCGACATCGCCATTTTGGTAAAGCTCGACCTGCGCATTGCGGGTGCGGGGCGATAGCGCGCCCATGACCACGGCCGCCCCACCCCGCTCGCGGCGGATCAGTTCGGCAATGGCGTAAACCTGGCGGGCCGAAAAAGCGACGATGGCCGAGCGGGCCGGCTGGCGGGAGATTTTCTTTGAGCCCGAATAGGTGAGCTGGGAAAAGCGCGGCCGATCGACGATGTCGGCATCGGGCAGCAGCCGCCGAATGATCGGCGCCATGGTGGCGGCGCCCAGCAGCAGGGTTTCATGCATGCCGCGGGCATGCAGGACGCGGTCGGTGAACACATGGCCACGGTCGAAATCGGTGGCGGTCTGGATTTCGTCGATGGCGATGCAATCAACGCGAATATCCATCGGCATGGCTTCGACGGTGCACACCCAGAAACGCGGCTTGGCCGGAATGATGCGCTCCTCGCCGGTGACCAAAGCCACGGCCCCCTCGCCCACCCGCTCGACACAGCGCTGATAGACCTCGCGGGCCAGCAAGCGCAAAGGCAGGCCGATCATCCCGGTGGGATGGGCCAGCATGCGCTCGATGGCAAAGTAGGTCTTGCCGGTATTGGTGGGGCCAAGGATTGCCTTGACCGTTTGGGGGGGCGCGAAATTCATTGCGGCCAATGTAGGAGGTCGGGGGCTCAGTTGCGAGAGGCTGGAAAACTTGTCCCAAGAAAGGACAATGTTCGCGACCCATTTTCTAGCATGGTTAATGCTGCGAACAAGCCATGAACGAAGCAGCACCGAATCGACGCGATGGGTAAAATCGCGCTTTGTTCACGGCTAGGGGTGGTGGGCGACGGTCGCCGTGGGCACAAGTGAGCTGCAGTCACGGCCCCCTCACCCGCGAAAACTCGAAAAACCGTTCAGATGCATGACCAAAAGATAAATTTTGGCTGGAATCAGCCACTCGTTACCAAAAGGTAAGCGCCTGTTTGCCAAAGATTTTTGTCGGGTTCATGACAGAAGGCGCAGCCACGCTGGGGCAAAAATCGCAAAATTGAGGATGCTGTGCATTGACCGTCCTGAACTGGGACAGCGCGGCTACTGACAGCATCCGGCATGAGGCGGGGTAAGGATCGGCGATCAATCAACGAAAGATCGATCATGCCCGGCCAAGAAAACACCGCCCTGCCCATTCCGCTCGAAGCCTATTTTGCCGCCGAGGGCCACAGCACGACACTCGATCTGTTCGCGAACGATGCCGTGGTTGAGGACGAGGGCAAGGTCCATACCGGCGCGGGGGCGATCGGGGAATGGCTGGCCAGTGTGCAGCAGCGCTATCAGCCGCGATATAAAGTGCAGGGCGCCGAGACGGTTGGCGAGCGGACGGTGGTGACGTTTGAGGTGTCGGGGACCTTCCCGGGCAGCCCGGCGGTGTTGCGGCAGGCGATTACCGTTCGGGATGGGGTGATCGGGCGGTTGCAGACTTTGTAGTGGGATACCCCACCCAACACTGTCCAGGAACAACACAATTTTCCGTTCCAATCCCTCGCCCGTTAACGCCCAGACCAAACCGAGAACGAACAGGGACAGAATCGGGCGAACGGGCCAAATGCGGGTTTGTTCACGGCTAGCTGTGGTGGCTCGAACCTCTCGACCCACTAGTGCAATCGCCTGATGCCTCAACGCCCAGCAATTGGGCCCAAATCGCTTTACCTTGGTGAACAAAGGGTAAATTTCGGGCCGTTTTGGCCGAACCTCAACGAGCCGTTGCGCCGCAAAAAAGCAAAGGCCGGTCAGTCGTTAACGACTGCCGGCCCGCTTTGCGCCTCTATGGCGCGGCAAAATTGAGGATAAACCCGTTGACCGTCCCGAACCGGGACGGAGCCTCTAGTTACGCAGGCCGGTCAGAACCATCGACAGATCGCCCATATTGGTGCCCAGCAGCACGCGATAGGGGATGAAGTAGCCGCTGTCGCCGAGCGGCGCATACCAGATGATGATGCGGTTGCTGTCAGCCAGGTAATTGGTGATGTCCGAGCTGGTGAAGTGCCCCGAGACAGGATTGTAGTCGACCGTGCACAGCACGACCGGCCCCTGATAGCCGGTGCGAGGCGAGGTGGCATTGTCTTCGCCGGCATAGGTCATGGCGATGTTGAAGCGCTCGACGCCGGTAAAGATATTGGACTGCTTCTGGCAGAGGCTCTTGTCGAGCCCGGTGCCCTTGAGCACGAAGGCCGAGAGGAAATCGCCAACGCCGGTCAGGTGGCGGCGCTCGAGCGGCACGCGGTCGTAATTGTCGATGATCGGCGGATCGACCTTGAACGAGGACACATCGCGCCCGGCAAAGCTGACATCGACGGTAAACAGCTCGCCATTGGCGCGGGTCTGCAGATTGAACGTGTCGGCCACCAGCGTCTGCCCGGCCGAGCGGCCGGATGAGCTGGCCTTGGCCGTGCCGCTGGCAACCAGCGTTCCGAGCCCTGCCACATTGGCCGAGAGGTTCAGATCGTAGCGGCTGCCATTGTCGTCGAGGTCGACGCTGATATTGGCGATATTGATGCCGCCCAGCGTCACGACATACTTAGCCGTAGCGTCCACCTCGGCGGCGCTGGCCGGATGGCTCAGGAACACCGCCAGGGCGGCTACGGGAATGAGTCGAAACTTGATCAAGGCTTGGCTCTCTGCGGTGAGGGGCGCGAATCAGCTATTGGTCTGAAATTGCCTGCGGCTTATGGCCCATGCAAGGCGCTCGCGGCCGTTTGAGCCCGCTTTGCCTTGACGGCAGCACCCGTTTTCTCTAAAGACGCCCCAGATTTCATAACAATCGAGGCCCGTCGCGGAATTCTCTGCCACGCAGGACCTTTACACAAATAGGATATCGAAAATGGCACGTCGCTGCGAATTGACTGGTAAGGGCGTAATGACCGGGAACAACGTTTCTCACGCTCTCAACCGCACCCGTCGCCGGTTCCTCCCGAACCTGCTGAACGTTACGCTGATCTCGGACGCTCTGAACCGCTCGGTCAAGCTGCGCATTTCTGCTGCAGCACTGCGCTCGGTCGAGCACCGCGGTGGCCTCGATGCATTCCTGCTCAAGCAGAGCGACGACACGCTGTCGCCACTTGCTGCCGGCATCAAGAAGGAAATTCGCGCCGCCCTCGCTGCTGCCTAAGCGAAACCTTCCGATCTAGAATTAGCCGCGTGGGCCGAAAAGTCCGCGCGGTTTTTGTTTTTGGGGGGACCATGGTGGGCACGCCCTCGTGGTTCGAGGCTCGTAAGAACTCGCACCTCACCATAAGGGCTCCAGATAGAAATGTGCTCCCAGTAGACCTCATGGTGAGGCGGGAGCGCAGCGACCCTCGAACCACGAGGGCGTGGCACAACAAGTAAAGTGCCCTCGGGTCTGGCCCGAGGGTGACGTCTGGTGGTTAGGGTCGCCCCTGCCCCGATCAAAACACGGCGCACCGGTCTTTTGCTGGATCGCGCCCAACAGAGGTGCATTCTGATGCTAGCTCGTTTCATTGCGGCCGTGGCCGCCATGGTCGTGGTCGTTGCCGCGTCCAATATTCTGGTTCTCTATCCACTGCAGGCCCATATCGGCTCGGTCAATCTGGCTGACCTGCTGACCTGGGGGGCCTTCACCTTCCCCTTTGCCTTCCTGATCTCGGATCTCACCAACCGCTATGACGGCCCGCGCAATGCGCGGCTGGTGGTGCTGGTTGGCTTTCTGGTGGGTCTGGCGCTGTCCTTCTATCTCAGCGCCAATCCGCTGCCCTGGAACACCGAGGGCGGCGCCGCGACCACCCAGCGCATCGCGCTGGCCTCGGCGGCAGCATTCCTCGTTGGGCAGTTGCTCGATATCTCGATCTTCTCGCGCCTGCGCGCCGCCAAGGCCTGGTTTGTGCCGCCGCTGGCTGCATCGCTGTTTGGTTCGATGATCGATACCGCGATCTTCTTTTCGGTGGCCTTCGCCCCCGCGCTGGTCGGCGTCGACTATTTCTTCGGGCTGGAGGATGGCTCGCTGGGCTTCCCCGCGCCATGGCTGGGCGTTGGGCCCGAAGTGCCGCTCTGGACCTCGCTGGCCTCTGGCGACTTCATGGTCAAGTTCCTGGCGGCGCTGCTGTTGCTGGCGCCCTATCGGCTGCTGATGGGGCGGATCAGGCCGCTGCCGGCGCTTGGGGCCGGACGGCTTTAGGATTCTTTGTTGGGATACCCCCACCTCGCCTCCCCCTGATAGGGGGAGGAATCTGTGCGGTGGTTGGGGCTGGATTGTTGGCAAACGCCGGATGGGCTCCTCCCCCTATCAGGGGGGGGCTGGGTGGGGGTATCCCCTATTCCGGCAGTGCAAATTCCAGCAGCAGGCTGCGCTGCCAATCGTTGAAATTGTTGTCCGAGCCGATCAAAATCCGCATTTCGCCATTGGGTGCAGTGTGGACTGTCATGGCTTCCATATTGTCGATCGAGCCGCCGGTGGCCGATAACAGCAATTCGCCCACCATCAGATTGCCCGGCCGCACGTCGGCGGCAGGAACCCGGCGGAGGTTCATCACGAAGCTCAGCATGGAAATGCCGCGCTCCAACACCAGCAGATCGCCATTGGGCAGGAAGGCACATTCGGTGGGATTGACCACCGGGCTATTGAAATAGGTGATCGGGCCCTTGTCGTTCTGGCCGAGCAGATAGCCGCGATGATTGCCGGCCTCGTCGAGATATTCCTCGGTCAGCAGCAGGGTCGAGCCGGCAACCGGTGAAGCGGGCGGTGCGATGCAGACCGATTCCAGTGATTCATTGGTGCGCAGATCGGTCAGCCATTGCGGGATGGCAACTTCCCGCGCCGGACCGCCGGGCATGCCATCGGTGATCGCAAAGTCGGCGACGCGGGTCAGGTGCTCGAAGCCGACGCGGACGGCGACGGGAACGCCATCACGATAGACCGTATCGACGCTTTCGGCGTCCTTGGCATATTGGCGGGGCAGCACATCGCCCTTGGAATTGCGCATGGCCTCGATGCGCACCCCGATAAAGCCGAACAGGCGATCATCATCGTCATAGGCCAGTTGCCCGACAACGAAATTGCCCCGGTCTGAGACGAAGGTGACATGCTGGTCGGGGCCGGTGACTGTCAGGCCCGAGAGGCCTCCAAAAGTGTCATCGGGGCTGGTCATGGCGATGCCGCCACGAAAGATCAGCTTGTCGACCTTCTGGTCGATGTCGCTATCCTTGAACCGGGTGATTGGGGTGGCACTCACCGTCGCTTCGACCGCGCTGGCGGCGGAGACGCCCACCAGCAAGGCCGCAGCGATTGCGGCGAGAAGCCGGGTCATCCCCGTCCCCGCCGCCGTGCTTGAGCCGGCATTTCTTCGTCAAACAACGAGGCCAGCTCGTCGGTCAGCGCTCCGGCCAGTTCTTCGGCATCGAGCAGGGTGACGGCGCGGCGATAATAACGCGTCACGTCATGGCCAATGCCCACCGCCACCAGCTGGATGGGCGAGCGGGTTTCGATGTCCTCGATCACCTGACGGAGATGGGCTTCGAGATAATTGCCGGCATTGACCGACTGGGTCGAGTCATCGACCGGCGCCCCATCGGAAATCACCATGAGGATACGGCGCGCTTCAGGACGGGCCATCAGGCGTCGACGGGCCCATTCGAGCGCTTCGCCGTCGATGTTTTCCTTGAGCAGACCTTCGCGCATCATCAGGCCGAGGTTGCGGCGGGCATGACGCCATGGCTCGTCGGCAGCCTTGTAGATGATGTGGCGCACATCGTTGACGCGGCCCGGATTGGCCGGACGGCCCGCTTCGAGCCAGGCTTCGCGGCTCTTGCCCCCCTTCCAGGCGCGGGTGGTGAAACCCAGGATCTCGACCTTGACGCCGCAACGCTCCAGCGTGCGCGCAAGAATGTCGCCGCAGATCGCCGCAATGGTGATCGGGCGGCCGCGCATCGAGCCGGAATTGTCGATCAGCAAGGTGACGACTGTGTCGCGGAAATCGGTGTCGTTTTCGACCTTGAAGGACAGAGCCTGCATCGGGTCGGTGACGACACGCGTCAGACGCGCCGTATCGAGCAGGCCTTCTTCGAGATCGAACTGCCAAGAGCGGTTTTGCTTCGCCATCAAACGACGCTGCAGCTTGTTGGCCAGCCGCGCCACGGCGCCGGCCAGGTTTTCCAACTGCTTGTCGAGCAGAGCACGGAGCTGATCGAGCTCGTCGGGCGGGCAGAGTTCGGCCGCCTTGACGATCTCGTCGAACTTGGTGGTGAACACCTTGTAGTTGAACTGATTGGAGAGCTGGGTGCCGCCATCCTTACCCGGTGGGGGCATGGGTGCGTCTTCGCCAGCTTCGGCCGCAGCGTCCTCGTCGGTATCGGCCATGTCGGACTCAATGCCGTCGACATCGCCGGTTTCTTCCGATTCGCCGGCCTGCTCGTCCTGATCGGAATCCTCGCTGTCGTTCTCGCCCTCGCCCTGTTCGGGCGACTGGTCGGAGGCTTCGCCCTGATCGGGTTCCTGATTTTCGTCGGTCTCATCGTCCGACGCGTCAGGGTCTTCCAGTTCGCTTTCGGGCACAAGGTTGAGATCGCGCAGCAGCGCCTTGGCGGCCTTGCTGAACTCGTCCTGATTTTCGTAGCGGGTCAGAAGATCATCGAGCGACTTGCCGCCCTTGTCTTCGATTTCCTTGCGCCACAGATCAACCAGCGCGTGGCCCGATGGTGGCACCGGCACGCCAGCGAGCTTTTCACGCAACAGCAGGCCAAGGGCCTCGGCGATCGGCGCATCGCCCTTGTCGTCGATCTCGGCAAAATTGGCGCGGAACAGCCGGTCTTCCAGCATTTCGCTGATATTGCCGACCATGCCGGGCATGCGCACGCAGCCCAGAGCCTCGACACGGGCCTGTTCGAGCGCGTCGAACGCGGCGCGGGCGATGGGGTCCATCGGCGAGCGCTTGCGGTGGGTATCGGGATCGTGGCTGGCCAGACGCATGGCCATGGCGTCGCCCTGCCCGCGGGCAATGGCAATATCGCGCTTGGTGGGCAGGCGCGGCAGATTGGCCAGACGCGCCTTGTCCGAGGTCAAAAGCGGCCGATCAGCCGTAAAGGTCACTTCAAGATCGGCCTTGCCACCAATGGCGCGCACCGTCGCACCCATGGCTGATTTGAACAGCTGGGTCTGGTCTGGCTTATTGGCTTTGCTGCGCGGTGGTTGTGCCATCTGGATGCTCGTCGGTTGGGGGAAGGCCCCCTCACCCGCCGCTACGCGGCGACCTCTCCCCCAAGGGAGAGGTGAGAAACGCCGAACCCCCTGCACCTCTCCCTTGGGGGAGAGGTCGGCCCGAAGGGCCGGGTGAGGGGGCCTTTAACTTAAACCGATACAGCCAGATTGGCCGACGATTCAGGCAGATCTTCGCCGAACACGCGCTGGTAGAATTCGGCAACCACGGGGCGCTCGAGTTCGTCGCATTTGTTCAGAAACGTCAGCCGGAAGGCAAAGCCGATATCGCCACCGAAAATCTGGGTGTTTTCGGCCCAGGTGATGACAGCACGCGGGCTCATGACGGTCGACAGATCGCCATTGATGAAAGCCTGACGGGTGAGGTCAGCCAGACGCACCATGTTGGAGACGAGCTTCTTGCCCTTCTCGTCGGCGCCATAGGCTTTGTTCTTGGCCAGAACGATGCCGACTTCCTTGTCGTGTGGCAGGTAGTTCAGCGTCGTGACCAGGCTCCAGCGGTCCATCTGACCCTGGTTGATCTGCTGGGTGCCGTGATAGAGGCCCGACGTATCGCCCAGACCAATGGTATTGGTGGTCGAGAACAGCCGGAACGCCGGATGGGGCACGATCACGCGGTTCTGGTCGAGCAAGGTCAGCCGACCCGCCACTTCAAGCACGCGCTGGATCACGAACATCACGTCTGGACGACCGGCGTCATATTCGTCAAACACCAGCGCGACGTTGTTCTGCACGGCCCATGGCAGGATGCCATCGCGGAATTCGGTGATCTGCTTGCCGTCCTTGAGCACGATCGCGTCCTTGCCGACGAGATCGATACGCGACACATGGCTGTCGAGGTTCACGCGGACCAGCGGCCAGTTGAGGCGCGCCGCAACCTGCTCGATATGCGTCGACTTGCCGGTGCCGTGATAGCCCTGCACCATGACGCGGCGGTTGTACTGAAAGCCGGCCAGAATCGCCAGGGTCGTGTTGCGGTCGAACAGGTAATCCGGATCGATCGGTGGCACGTGGCTGTTGGCTTCTTTGTAGCCCATCACCTTCATATCGGTGTCGATGCCGAACAGCTCCCGAGCCGAATATTCGGTGTCAGGCAGATTGGCGTACTCAGTCATGGCAAAGCTCTTGGCGGAAAATTAGCGGCAGGAGGGCAGAAAAGTCGCGGGCTCTATAGCAGCATTGTGACGGTGGCGGTAGCCTCCGCTTCACCTCTCCCTCGGGGGATAGGTCGGCGGCTCCGCCGACGGGTGAGGGGGCCTTTTCTGGATGCAGTGAGTGGGAAAGCCCCCTCACCCGCCCCTTCGGGTCGACCTCTCCCCCAAAGGGAGAGGTGAGGAACCGCTACTTCGCGACAAACCCCGCCTTCTTGAGGTGGGAGTAGGCTGCGATGATGGCGCGCAGGCGGTCTTCCGATGATTTGTCACCGCCATTGGCGTCGGGGTGGTGGATTTTGACCAGCGTCTTGTAGGCGCTCTTGATGTCATCGGACTTGGTGGGCCCGACCAGACCGAGCGTTTCAAGCGCCCGGCGATCCGGCTCATGCAGCGGCTTGATGCGCTCGGCAGCCGGGGTCTGGGCCTGGCGATGGCGGTACTTGGCGAACACGCCAAACGGGTCGCCATACTTGTCGCCGGGACGCAGGCTGGAGGCAGCGGTGCGCGCCGCACGCGAGGTGCGCACGCCCGGATTGCCGGTGGCAAAGCTTGAGCGCGCCTCGGCCTTGGGGGGCGTATGCAGCGCTTCCTCGAGTTCATCCTTGTCCATGTCGGCAAAGAAATTGAACGAGGTGTTATAGTGACGAACGTGCTCGAGGCAGAAGTGGTGGTACTGCCCCGCGCCTTTTGCGCCCTTTGGCGCCTTGTATTCACCGGGCTTTACGCAGCCTTCCCAGTCACAGACGTCCTCAACCTGCGCAGGCTTTTCTTCCTTGCGAGGCTTGATGCGAATGGAATCAAAGATCTTGGACGACAGTTTCATTCTCGCCTAGTTAAGTGCCACACCAGATGGAAGGCCCGCCGCCATGAGCGTCAAAGACACCCTGACCGCCAAGCTTACCGACAAATTTGCCCCCGTATTCCTTGATGTGATCGACGAATCGAACAAACATTTCGGTCATGCCGGATGGCGGGAGGGTGGTGAAACCCATTTTCGTGTCAGAATCGCGACCCGTCATTTTGACGGGATGAGCCGCGTTGCGCAACACCGCGCGATCAATGAAGTGCTCGATGCCGACCTCAAAGGCCGGGTTCACGCCCTGGCCATCGACGTCCTGCCGACCGAGGGACCATTTTAACGCGCGCGGGTTGCCGTGACCATGCCGAACAAGAGGCCCGCAATCGATAGATGGGGTTGCAGAGCATAAATGTGCCGCAGAGACGCGTCGTTCAAGGGGGCGGCGGGGTGAGCTCTTCCCTTCTCCCCTTGCGGGAGAGGGAAGAGGCTTAGCCCCGCATTTCATCCAGATATGCCGCGACTGCCGCGCCATCGACATTGCGTTCGATAAACGCCTGTCCGATGCCACAGGTCAGAATGAAGGTCAGCGCGCCGCGGGTGACTTTTTTGTCCTGGGCGATGGCGGCCATCAGGGTCTCGGTTGAGCCGAGCGTGCCGGGGATGTCGGCCAGTGTGGTGGGCAGGCCGGACTTTTTCAGATGCGCGGCGATGCGGCCGGTGTCCTGACTGGGGGCGAGGCCGAGTTTGGCGGAAAAGCCGTGGGCCAGCACCATGCCGATGGCGACGCCTTCGCCATGCAGCAGGCGGTCCGAATAACCGGTGTCTTTTTCGAGCGCATGGCCAAACGTGTGGCCCAGATTGAGTAGCGCGCGGACGCCGAGTTCTTTTTCGTCTTCGATGACGACGCGCGCCTTGTGGGCACAGCAGCGGGCAATGGCTTCGCCGCGCGCCGGGCCACCGGCGAAGATTTCGGCCTGATGCTCTTCGAGCCAGAAGAAGAAGTCTTCATCGTCGATCAGGCCATATTTGACCACTTCGGCATAGCCGGCAGCGAACTGGCGCGGGCTGAGCGTATCGAGGGTGGAGAGGTCGGCCAGCACCAGTTTGGGCTGATGGAAGGCGCCGATCAGGTTCTTGCCATGCGGGGAATTGATGCCGGTCTTGCCGCCGACCGAGCTATCGACCTGCGCCAGAAGCGAGGTCGGCATCTGCACGAAATCCATGCCGCGTCGCGCGATCGCTGCTGCAAAGCCCGAGAGATCGCCGATCACCCCACCGCCCAAGGCGATGATGAGATCGCCGCGTTCGAGCCGCGCGGCCAGAATGCCTTCGACAGCCTGGCCGAGAAAGGCCCATGACTTTGTGCTTTCGCCGGCCGGCAGGATGATTTCGGTATGACCGAGGCCTGCGGCATCGAGCGATTTGATGAGGCGGGGCAATTGCGCCTGCGCCACCATCTCGTCGGTGATGATGCCATAGCGGCGACCGGGGAAGCGCTCGGCCAGAATTGCCCCCGCATCATCCAGCAGCCGGTCACCGATCAGAATGTCATAGGCGCGCTCGCCCAGAGCGACATGAACGGTGTGGGCAATATCGGCCATTAGGAGCGGTCCTGACGTTTGAGATAGGCGAGCACGGCGTCGATGACGTCGCTGGCCACCACATCCTGGGGCACATCGCGCGACACCACGGTCACATCGGCCTCGGCATAGATGGGATAGCGATCTTCGATCAGCTTTTCGAGCGTGGCGCGGGGATTGGCGGTCTTGAGCAAGGGTCGGTTGGAGCGGCGCGACACCCGCTCGAACAGGATATCGATCTCGGCCTTGAGCCAGACCGAAATCGCCTCGTCCTTGACCAAGGCCCGGGTTTCGAGATTGACGAATGCGCCGCCGCCGGTGGCCAGCACGACGCCATCTTCCTTGAGCACACGGGCGATGACCCGCGTTTCGCCCATGCGAAATTCGGGCTCGCCGCGCTGCTCGAAAATTTCGGGAATGGTCATCTGCGCCGCTTTTTCGATTTCCTCGTCACTGTCGAGGAAATGGCGCTCCAGCCTTGCGGCAATGCGGCGACCGACGGTCGTCTTGCCCGCGCCCATCATGCCCACGAGTACAAGCGGCCTGCCGGCAAGTTGCCTGACAAGCTGTTCGGCGCGAGCCTGTCGCGATGCCGCGTCCGGTCGGTTCAAAAGGCGCTCCCCACAGCGTTTCCAGGCGAGTTGGCCAGAAAACCGCGACAGATCAGGAATCGAACCATTCCCACTTGCAGCAGAATGATCCGGTGTTGGCGCTATCAAGCCGTCCGGCTCTCGCCTGTCAAGAACTTGCAGTCAAAGCCTGCCCGTCACACTATGCCTACGGAAACGAAACCTTTTGCTGGCAAATTGCAAGAAATCTGCAAGCGGGAGCGTCATGCCCACCCTGATCCGACTTATCATCACCCTGCTTTTCCTCGGCGGACTTTTCTACGCCGGCATGATCGCGCTGATCGCCTATGTCGAGCCAACGCCCAAGGAGGTGACGGTGCGTATTCCAACGCGTGACCTCCTGGCCGGGGGCCAGGCGCCATTGCCCGGACAGGCTGCGCCCGCCGAAGAAGCCGAAGCAGCACCTGCCCCCGTGACGCCATGAGCGGCGGACATTTGATCGGCGCGTTCCTCGAAATGATGAGCGCCGAACGCGGTGCGGCCAAAAACACCATCGACGCCTATCGGCGCGACCTGACCGACTATGCCGGTTTCGTCACGCGGCGGCACCAGACGCTGCTCACCAGTGAGCGCGAAACGGTCAACGCCTATCTCGACCGGCTGCATGCCGAAGGGCTGTCATCGTCATCCTCGGCGCGGCGGCTATCGGCGATCCGCCAGTTTCACAAATTCCTCTGTGCCGATGGCATGCGCGCCGATGATCCGACCCGTATTGTCGCCAGCCCCCGCAGCAGCCGGGCGTTGCCGAAAGTGCTGTCGATTGCCGAGGTCGATCGGCTGCTGACGACCGCCGAGGGTGAAGCCAATGCCGAGGCTTCTGCTGCCAAACAGGCCGGTGCGCTGCGGCTCTATGTGCTGCTCGAACTGCTCTATGCCACGGGCCTGCGCGTCAGCGAACTGGTGAGCCTGCGCCGCTCGGCGGTGATGCGCGACACCAGCTACCTGACCGTGCTCGGCAAGGGCAACAAGGAGCGCATCGTGCCGCTCAACGACCGCGCCCGCGACGCCATCAAGACCTATGTGGCAACGCTTGAGCCCGGCCCGTTCCTGTTTCCGGCCAGCGGCGCCGAGGGCTATCTGTCGCGTCAGGTTTTTGCCCGCGACCTCAAGGGGCTGGCCGCCCGCGCCGGGATCAGTTCGGGCCGTATCGCCCCCCACGTGCTGCGCCACGCCTTTGCCAGCCACCTTTTGGCCGGGGGCGCAGACCTGCGCGTAGTGCAGATGCTGTTGGGGCATGCCGACATTTCGACGACGCAGATATATACCCACGTGCTGGACGAGAAATTGCGCACACTGGTGGAGACGCATCATCCGCTGGCTGAGGGGTGATCGTGCCACACCCTCGTGGTTCGAGGGTCGCTGCGCTCCCACCTCACCATGAGGGTTACTGGGACCACCCGGTGTAGCGTAGCCCTCATGGTGAGGTGCGAGTACTTCACGAGCCTCGAACCACGAGGGCGTAGCACAAACGGTGCAGCAAGCTGTTAGCTTTGGCCTAACTTAAGCAGCAGAATCCCCGCTTACCCTTGACTCCGCATTGCGCCATCGCCACTTTCCGGCCACTTTAGGGCGCAACAGCAGCGGCCCATATGATAGGGTTTATGCAATAGACCCAAGGACAAGGCGCGGAGCAGTTTTTGCAAAGCGCTTTGCGGCAAATAAACAATGAGCCGGCGATCTCCATCGCATGAAGGCTCGAGCAGGCAGGTGGGATGCAGTCTTATCTCGATTTCGAAAAGCCGGTAGCCGATCTTGAAGGCAAGATCGCTGAGCTCAAGGCAATGGCATCAACCGACCAGGCCGTCAGCATCGACGAAGAAGTCAACCGGCTCTCCAGCCGCGCCGACGAGGCGCTGGTCGAGATCTACAAAAAGCTCACGCCGTGGCAGAAGACCCAGGTCGCCCGCCATCCGCAGCGTCCCCATTTTTCCGACTATGTCGGCAAGCTGATCACCGAATGGACGCCGCTGGCCGGCGACCGCAAGTATCGCGAAGATGCCGCCCTGCAGGCCGGCTTTGGCCGGTTTAACGGCCAGTCTGTCGCGATCCTCGGCCAGGAAAAGGGCAACTCCACCGAGACGCGCCTCAAGCACAATTTCGGCATGGCGAGCCCTGAAGGCTACCGCAAGGCCGTCCGCATCATGGACATGGCCGACCGCTTCAACATTCCGCTGATCTCGTTCGTCGATACCGCCGGTGCCTATCCCGGCATCGGCGCCGAAGAACGCGGGCAAGCCGAAGCCATCGCGCGCTCGACCGAAAAGTGCCTTGAGCTGGGCGTGCCCAATATCGCTATCGTCATCGGCGAAGGCGGTTCGGGTGGCGCGATTGCCATTGCTGTAGCCAACCGCGTGCTGATGCTCGAAAACGCCATCTATTCGGTGATTTCGCCAGAAGCCGGCGCCTCGATCCTGTTCCGCGACGCCGCCAAGGCGCAGGACATGGCGACGGCCCAAAAGATCACCGCGCAGGACTTGCTCGGCTTTGGCGTCATCGACGGCATTATCGGCGAACCAACCGGCGGCGCCCATCGCCACCACGAAGCCATCATGGATTCGACCCGCTCGGCCATCGCCACCTTCCTGTCGGACTTCGACAACAAGGGACGTCTGGAAGTGCGCGAACACCGCCGCGAGAAGTTCCTGGCGATCGGGACTGTGCTTTAGGGCGCGGTCCATCTCCATTCGTGACGCTGCCTTCGGGCTTGAGGGGGATACCCCTTCCTGCCGTTCGGCCATAGGCCTCACGGCCTTCTCACCTAAAATCACGCCACTGGCGTGATTTTGCCTTCGGCCGGCTCGAAGTCCCCCTGATAGGGGGAGGTTAGGTGGGGGTACTCTTGCTCTGTCCCCACCCACACACTTGCGTGATCTGCCCCAGCTTTCCGGTATTTTTCCGCCGTGGTAAGGCTTCGTTCACCACCAAAACTCATGCTGTGGTAACCATCGACCCCTATGGGTCAGCGCTTGTTCTCGTCCACTGGGCCGCACGACCGTGACCGTCACACTTCTTCGCAAATTTTGCTCCGTCGTCATTCTGCTGTGGGTGGCCTTCGGGCTGGTGGCCTGCGGCGGGTTCTTGCCCAAAACCAGCGACAACCGTCACAACCAGCCGCTCTCAAGCGCGATCCAGTCGGGTCTGCGCAGCATGGGCTCGGGCCCCGGCGAAGCCATGGTCATCCGGATTTTCAAGCAGGAGCAGGCGCTCGAGGTGTGGAAGCGCACCAGCGCCGGTACCTTCAAACTGTTCAAGACCTATGAGATCTGCACCTATTCGGGCGATCTCGGTCCAAAATTCAAGGAAGGCGATCGCCAGAGCCCCGAGGGTTTCTACACGATCTCGCCCGGCCTGATGAACCCGAAATCGGCCTATTACCTGGCCTTCAACACCGGCTTTCCCAATAAGTTTGACCGCGCCAATGGCCGCAGCGGCTCGAACCTGATGGTGCATGGCGATTGCAAATCGGTGGGCTGCTACGCCATGACCGATGCCGGCATCGCCGAAATCTTCGGGCTGGCCCGCGAAACCTTCAAGGGCGGCAATCCAAGCTTCCAGCTGCAGATTTTCCCCTTCCGCATGACGGCGGCCAATATGGCCAAGCAGTCCGCCAGCCCGCATCTGGCATTCTGGAAGAACATCAAGGAAGGCTATGACCTGTTCGAGCTGAACAAGGCCCCGCCAACCTGGGATGTCTGCAACCTGCAATACATCTTCAACGCCCCCGGCGGCGGCGCGCTCAACCCGCTCGGCCCCTGCCCCGTTGTTACCAAGGATGCAAGCCTCACCGCCAAGCAGCAGGCCGATGAAGCCGCCTTCGTCTCGGCGGTCGAAAGCGAAGCCCAAAAGGCCGCGCGGCTCGCCGCCGAAGAGGCAGCGCTCAAGGCCCGCGGTCAGGCGGTCAACGGCTTCCTCAACAATATCGGTGGCGTCTTCGGCGGCAATGCCGATGCCAATGTCCCGCCCGTCATGTCCGGCCAGCCTGCGCCACAGCCCATGCCGACGCCCCAGCGTCCATAGGCGACCGCGCGCCCAAAGTGGCGTATAGTCCGCCACAGCACGGGCGCTGCAATGGATAGGCAATGCAGGCCCGACATGACCATATCTGAGCCGCAATCGGCGACGATGTGAAGCGTGCCGGACAGGATGGAGACGATCGCTTTGGAAGAAACACCATTGGTCCAGAGTGAGCCAAAACCTGCGCTCGATATGCCCAAAAAGCAGCGTCGCGGCCTCGCCGGAACCACTGTGCTCAGCTTTGTCGCCGGGCTGGTGGGCGTTGCCGCCATTGGCGCCAGCGCCTGGGTCTATGCGCAGACGCAGCGCGATATCGTGCGCATCTCGACCGACATCGCCCAGATCCGACTCAGCCTTGAACTGTTTGGCCGCCAACAGGGCACGCCATCGACCACCGACACCGCGGCCCTGCAGGATCTGTCCAACCGGCTGTCGGTGCTGGAGGAAAGCTGGCGTGAAGCGCCAGCGGCGGCCACCAGCAGCCTTCCAGCCATTGCAGCACCCGAAGCCGCCCCAACTAGCGCCGCGGCCTCTCAGGGCGACTGCATGCCCCAGGGCACGCGCTTCCTGATCTCGGCGGGCGACGCCTATCCAATCTGCGGCGTCGCCGCGAGCATCGAGATGGCAGCGGTCGATAACGGCTTCGTCACCCTGCAGGACGGCACTGTGATCGCCGCCGGCGGCACCATCGCCATGCCGGGCACCAGCTGCATGCTCGGCGTGGTCTCAGCAGGTGAGAACGGCATGACCGGGTTTGCGGAAATCCGGGTGACCTGCTGAGGGCTTAGTGCCCGCCATACGCACCGCTTGACCTGAGGGTCACGCGCAGAACAGCGCAGGTTTGACGTGGTCCTCGGGTCGAGCCCGGGGACAGCGCTGTGGTGGTTTGACTACCTCTTTTTGCCACCAGTATCGCAGTCGACCACCCTCCCCCTTGAGGGGAGGGACGCGAGATAGGGCTTAGCTTTAGCTAAGTCCGTGATCGAGCAGGGTGGGGGTATTTGTCCGAGAGTGCGGTGGGCGGGGCTCACCCCCTCCCTTGATCCCTCCCCTCAAGGGGGAGGGTGTCGACTGGTGGATTGGGGATTGAAGTAGCGGATCGGTCGGCCGCCCTCGTGGTTCGAGGGTCGCTGCGCTTCCGCCTCACCATGAGGGCTATCCTCTGTGAAGTGTTCCAGTAACCCTCATGGTGAGGCGCGCGTTCCTCACGCGCCTCGAACCACGCGGGTGTGCCCCAAAAAACAAAAGGCCCGGATTGCTCCGGGCCTTTTCGTATTCATCGAGCCGAAGCGCTTAGAACGCACCGTGGCAGTGTTTGAACTTTTTGCCCGAGCCGCATGGGCATGGGGCGTTGCGCGCGACGCCGACCAGCAAAGCCGGATCGATTGGCCGCAGCGATGGATCGCCGCCCACGGCCCCCAGCGAGTCGGCGATGGTATCGCCGCCATCGGCGTCGTTCTCGCCGGTCAGGGGGTCGATATGGGTTTCCTGCAGGCGACTCAGATCGGGCATTGGCGGCGCGACGGGGCGCGGCTGCAGCTCGAGATGGCTCATCTGGGTCGTCACCAGTTCGCGCATGCTGGCCAGAAGGGTCTGGAACAGCTCATAGGCTTCCTGCTTGTATTCGGTCAGCGGGTCGCGCTGGGCGATACCGCGCCAGCCCACAACCTTGGACAGGTGATCGAGCGTCACCAGATGCTCGCGCCACAGACCGTCGATCGACTGCAGCAGGATGTTCTTTTCCATCTGGCGCATAATCGTCGGCATCGGCTGGCCGGCTTCGGCGAACTTTGCCAGCGTACGGGCTTCCTTGTCGGCAACCTGCGCATCGGCAGCAGCCAGCAGGCGCTCGGTGACGATTTCGGCGTCGATGCCTTCTTCGGCAGCCCAGTCCTTCACCGGCACGTCGATATTGAGATAGGTCTTGGCGGCAGCTTCGAGCTGCTCGACATTCCACTGCTCGGGATAGGAGCGCGGTGGAATGGCCTTGCCGACGATGTTGTCGACCACGTCATGGCGCATTTCGCTGACGGTCTCGCTGACGTCTTCGGCATCCATCATTTCGATGCGCTGCTCGAAGATCACCTTGCGCTGATCGTTCATCACGTCGTCGTATTTGAGGATGTTCTTGCGGATGTCGAAGTTGCGCGCTTCGACCTTGCCCTGGGCGCGTTCGATCGCCTTGGTGACCCAAGGATGGGTGATCGACTCGCCCTGCTCAAGACCGAGCTTGCCGAGCATGGAATCCATGCTGTCGACCGGGAAGATGCGCATCAGGTCGTCCTGCAGCGACAGGAAGAAGGCCGAGTGGCCCGGATCGCCCTGACGGCCGGAACGGCCACGCAGCTGGTTGTCGATACGGCGCGATTCATGGCGTTCGGTGCCGATGACCATCAGGCCACCCGCAGCCAGTGCCTGCGCCTTGTGCTCGGCAATGGTCTTCTTGATGTCGGCGATCTTGGCGTCGCGCTCGGCGCCTTCAAGGCCGGTGGCTTCCTTCTCGATGCGCATTTCGAGATTACCGCCGAGCTGAATGTCGGTACCACGGCCGGCCATGTTGGTGGCGATGGTGATGGCGCCGGGCAGGCCCGCGTCAGCCACGATATAGGCTTCGAGCTCATGCTGCTTGGCATTGAGCACGTTCATTTCACCAACGCCCTTGCTGCGCAGAATTTCGGCCAGCATCTCGCTCTTTTCGATCGAGGTGGTGCCAACCAGCACCGGCTGGCCGCGGCCATGAGCATCCTTGATCAGCTCGGCAATCGCGTCGAACTTCTCGGCGGCGGTGCGGAAGATGGCGTCTTCGTCATCCCGACGCTGGATCGGCATATTGGTCGGCACGGTGACGACGTCGAGCTTGTAGATGTCGGCAAATTCTTCGGCTTCCGTCGCCGCCGTACCGGTCATGCCGGCCAGCTTTTTGTAGAGGCGGAAATAGTTCTGGAAGGTGATCGACGCCAGCGTCTGGTTTTCAGGCTGGATCTTGACGCGCTCCTTGGCTTCGAGGGCCTGATGCAGACCTTCCGAATAGCGGCGGCCCGGCATCATGCGGCCAGAAAATTCGTCGATGATCACCACTTCGTCATTGCGGACGATGTAATCCTTGTCCTTGCGGAACAGCTTGTGGGCACGCAGGGCCGAATTGGCATGGTGCACCAGCGCGACGTTTTCCACGTCATAGAGCGAATCGCCCTTGAGCAGACCGTCTTCAGCCAGCTTGGCTTCAAGCTTTTCGATACCCTGATCGGTGAAGGTCGCGGCGCGCTGCTTTTCGTCGAGCTCGAAATCGTCTTCGCCGATCATCGGCATCAGCGCATCGAGGGTGAGGTAGAGTTCGCTGCGGTCATCGGACGGACCCGAAATGATCAGCGGCGTGCGGGCTTCGTCGATCAGGATCGAGTCAACTTCGTCGACGATGCCGAAAGCATGGCCGCGCTGCACCATCTGGGCGCGCGTATATTTCATGTTGTCGCGCAGATAGTCGAAGCCGAATTCGTTGTTGGTGCCGTAGGTGATGTCGGCATCGTAGGCAGCTTTACGCTCAGCATCGCTGAGGCCATGGACGATGATGCCATAGCTCAGGCCGAGGAAATTGTAGAGCTGACCCATCCAGCTGGCGTCGCGGCGGGCCAGGTAATCGTTGACGGTGACGACGTGAACGCCAAGGCCCGTCAGGGCATTGAGGTACACAGCGAGCGTTGCCACGAGGGTCTTGCCTTCGCCGGTGCGCATTTCAGCAATCGAGCGATCGTTGAGCACCATGCCACCGATCAGCTGCACGTCGAAGTGGCGCATGCCGAGCACGCGCTTGCTGGCTTCACGGACGGTGGCGAAAGCGGGCACGATCAAATCATCGAGATCAGCACCCTTGGCGAGCTGATCCTTGAACTCGGCGGTCCGCGCCCGCAACTGGTCGTCGGTCAGCTTTTCCAGGTCCGCCTCAAGCGCGTTGATCGCGGCCACTTTGCCGTGGAAGCGTTTGACGTGCCTGTCGGACGGAGACCCGAAAATCCGCCGGGCGAGCGCAGCAAGTGCCATATGTCAGGTCCTTATTACGAACTCATCGCGGTGCGGCGGGGGAGGTGCGGATAGGCCCGTTCGGCCGCGTCGACGCGATGAGAAAGCCTTTCCGGCTTTGAATTTCTGTTGTCCCGGCGGGCGGGGGAAAAAGCGCGTGAGATGTAAGAGCGAGGCCTTGTCTTGTCAACGTCAACGAAATGCGCCACACCTCGCAAGCCCCGCCGGAAACCCCGGCAGGAACGGGATTTCTTGTCATTGGTTGCTCGCCAATTGCGGCGCGGCACATTTTGGCCCCGTTGACGTGTGAGTGCAGGCGAGAAAACTTGCGCGACGCGCAGTGCCGATCACCAGCGAGCCAGGACGCACCAGAAGGCGCCGGCCAAGGAGACTGATTTAATGATTTCTTCCCCGTTGCGCCTCGCCCTGACTGCGAGCGGTCTTGCCCTTATGCTGGCAGCCGGTGCGCTGGCGCCCGCCATCGCACAGGACGCGGCGCCTGCTGCGGCCGCTCCGGCAGCTGCCGCCCCTGCCCCCGTTTCGCCAGACACCGTCGTGGCAACCGTTGGTGGCCAGCCCATCACCGAAGCTGATCTGGGCTTTGCGGCCGAGGACCTGACCCAGGAACTCAGCCAGATGCCACCCGACCAGCGCAAGCCGTTCCTGCTGCGCGTTCTGATCGACATGAAGGTGATGGCCAAGGCCGGCAAGGACGCCGGCATGGACGCAACGCCGCTGTTCAAGCAGCGCCTGCAGTATCTTGAAGATCGCTCGCTGCGCCGCGCCTATTTCGCCGACGCCATTGCCAATGCGGTGACCGAGGAAGCCGTGCGCGCCGAATACGACAAGTTCGTTGCAGACTTTAAGCCAGCCGAAGAAATTCGCGCCAGCCACATCCTCGTGCCAACCGAAGAAGAAGCCAAAGCCGTCAAGGCCCAGCTCGATGGCGGCGCTGATTTCGCCACCGTCGCCAAGGAAAAGTCGATCGATCCAGGCGCAGCCAATGGCGGCGATCTCGGCTTCTTCGGCAAGGGCATGATGGTCGCGCCATTTGAAGCCGCAGCCTTCGCACTCAAGGATGTCGGCCAGGTGTCCGATCCGGTGCAGTCCCAGTTTGGCTGGCACGTCATCAAGCTCGAAGAAAAGCGTGAGTCGACCCCACCGACCTTCGAACAGGTCGCCGGTCAGCTCCAGCAGCAGCTGCTGATGACCACCTTCGACGAAACCGTCGCCCGCCTGATGGCCGACGTCACGATCGACATCCCGGACGCCGCCCTCAAGGCTGCGGTGGATGCCCAGACCGAGACTGAAGCCGGCGCCGCGCAGTAAGAATTTTGGGGCCCCCGAACGTAAGGTTCGGGGGCCTTTTTCTTGGGTGGAGCGTTGCGCATTTTACTGTGTCGCCACCAACCTCGGCGTCATCCCCGCGAAAGCGGGGATCTCCCTTTTCCGTGCACGTGAGAAGATGGGATTCCCGCCTGCGCGGGAATGACGTGGTGGATTGCTAATGACATGGTGGGGCAAAGCCTTTCAGTCAGCACCTCACCTCGCCCCTCCGGGGAGAGGTCGGCGCGCAGCGCCGGGTGAGGGGCCGGGTGGTGCAGCGGACTGCAAATCCGTGACCTGTCGCGACATCTCACCCCTCACCCTAGCTTTGCCTGGTCGCAAGAGCGCCCGGCGGCGCTACCCTCTCCCCTGAGGGGCGAGGGGATGCTGACTGAGGGCTTTGCGAGGTGTCATCTGCTCTCCTCTCCCCGCCTCCACGCCTTTGTGGGCGCGGGGCTTTGCTTCGCCTTGTCATTGACATGTCTTTGAGGCAAACCGGATCGTCAACTCGTCCTCAAAGGCTCGGCACTATGGCTATTCCGGTTTCTCCTCTTGCTCCCAAATCCTATCCGGAGTTGCCCGCCATCGCCGGCGTGCGCTTTGCGACGGCTGAAGCCGGCATCAAGTACAAGAACCGTACCGACGTGCTGCTGATGGCCTTCGATGAAGGCACCACCGCTGCAGGCGTCGTCACCAAGTCCAAGTGCTCGTCGGCGGCCGTTGACTGGTGCAAAGCCAACCTGCCGGGCGGCAAGGCGCGGGGCCTTGTGGTCAATTCGGGCAATGCCAATGCCTTTACCGGCACCAAGGGCCAGAAAAGCGTCGAGCTGACCGCAGACTATGCCGCCAAGGCGCTGGGCTGCGCCCCGTCAGAGATTTTCCTCGCCTCGACCGGCGTGATCGGCGAGCCGCTCGATGCCAGCAAGTTTGCCGGTGTGCTCGACACCATGGCGACCCGTCTCGGCGACGGCCCGTGGATGGACCCGGCCAAGGCCATCATGACCACCGACACCTTCCCGAAACTGTCGGGCGCCATTTTGGACATCGACGGCGTCGAAGTGAAGATCAACGGCATTGCCAAGGGCAGCGGCATGATCGCGCCGGACATGGCGACGATGCTGAGCTTTGTCGTCACCGACATGCCAATCGCCGCCCCGGTCCTGCAGGCGCTGCTGTCCCAGCATGTGCAGACCAGCTTTAACGCCATCACCGTCGATAGCGACACCTCGACCTCCGATACGCTGCTGGCTTTTGCCACCGGCAAGGCCGGTGTTGAGCCGATCGAGAGCCTTGATGATCCGCGCGCCGGAATCTTTGGCGAAGCGCTCAAGGACGTGCTGTTCGAGTTGGCCATTCAGGTCGTGCGCGACGGCGAAGGCGCCACCAAGCAGGTGTCTATCCATGTCGAAGGCGCAGCCTCCGACGCCAGCGCCTTCCGCATCGCCAAGGCGATTGCCGACAGCCCGCTGGTCAAGACCGCCATTGCCGGCGAAGACGCCAATTGGGGTCGCGTCGTGATGGCAGTGGGCAAGGCCGGCGAACCGGCTGACCGCGATAAACTGGCGATCCGCTTCGGCGACCTGCTGGTGGCCAAGGACGGCGAACGCGCCGCCGTTTACGACGAAGCTGCCACGTCCGCCTACATGAAGGGCGAGGATCTTGAGCTGACCGTGTCGCTCGGGCTCGGCGATGGTCGCGCAACGGTTTACACCTGCGATCTGACGCATGGCTATATCACCATCAATGGCGACTATCGGAGCTGATATGGCCTTGCCCAGCGTTGAGGCCTTTGAGCGGGCCGGGCTGAAGGCCTGGCCCGGCATTGAGGAAAGATGGGACGGATCGTGGATCCGGCGCGCGGCAGGCGGCTATACCAAGCGCGCCAATTCGGTTCAGTGCCTTGACCCCGATGATTTCGAAGACGCCGACTTGCGCGTGATTTCGGCCAGCACCTGGATGGTGATCCGCAAGCTGCGTCCGGTGTTCCGGATTACGCCGCTGTCGAGCCCCGAACTCAATGCCACGCTCGATGAATCCGGTTGGGTAGAGATTGACCAGAGCCACCAGTTCGCCATGGAACTTGGCGATCACGAGGCGGACAAAGAGGCACAATTCCTGCCCGTGCTCGACCCGAAGTTTGTGGCCGCCTCGCAAAAGCTGAGCGGCTATGATGAGGCGACGGTGACCGGGCTGAAGAACCTGCTGGCCGCGTTGACCGTGCCCGCCATTGGCGTCGTTCTGGCGCGTGATGGCAAGGCTGTGGCCACGTCCATTATGGCGGTGGCCGACGGCATCGTCGTGACCGGCAATGTCGTCACGGACAGCACCCGTCGCCGCCAGGGCCTGGCTTCTGCGATGATGCATTCGGGGCTCGCCTGGGCCAAGCGCGAAGGCGCAACCGTGGCGGCGCTCAATGTGCAGGCGGACAATGCCGCGGCAATCGCGCTCTATAGAGGCCTCGGCTATGCCCATCAGTATGACTACAGCTATCGCGTTCCGGGTGCCGCATGAACAAACTGCTTCTCGTCGTCGCCTGCGCCCTGGTCGATAGCGACCGCCGCGTGCTGATCGCCCAGCGCCCCGAGGGTAAGTCTTTGGCAGGGCTGTGGGAATTTCCCGGCGGCAAGGTGGAGCCGGGTGAGTCTCCCGAGGCGGCACTGATCCGCGAACTCGAGGAAGAACTGGGCATTACCACCAAGACAGCGTGTCTGGCACCGATATCATTCGCCAGTCATTCTTACGAGAATTTTCACCTGTTAATGCCACTTTACGTCTGCCGAAAGTGGCAGGGAACGCCTCAGTTGCGCGAACATACGGCCCTGAAATGGGTCCGTCCGCAACAATTGCGCGACTACCCGATGCCACCGGCCGATGAGCCACTGGTCGCCGCTTTGTGTGACCTGCTCTAGGACAGAGCGATGCGGGGACGGGCATGCTGGGATGTAAGCTTCGAGGTTTCCTCGCCGACGAGTCAGGCGCGACGGCCATTGAATATGGCCTGCTCGCAGCACTCGTCGCCGTTGCGGCAATCGGCAGCTTCACGATTTTGGGCGAGCACGTGGTCGGCCTGCTCGATGGCGGCGCCGGCAGCGCTGGCCGGGTCATCGCCGAACAAACCACCAAGATGCATTAAGCGGTACGGGCTCTGCCATGTGCATCCGGCTCATCCGAGCCGAATGCCATCCAGTGCTGTGCGCTATTGCAGCGTCACAACCTTGTACTTCATGCCGGCCGTGATGCGGTCGCCGGGATAGAGGTCGTTGATGATGTAGAACAGTTCGGTACCGCGATTGAGCCCGCCCATCTGGCGCGCCAACGAGTCAGCCGTATCGCCAGCCTTGGCGGTGACGACGCGCACGGCAACCTTGCGCACCTGACCGAGATCGGACGCATCGGTGCGGCGGAAGCTCTTGAGGGTCGCTTCGGCACCTTGGGCAAAGCGGGCGCTATCGGCCTTGGCGGCAAAGATGAAGCGGTAGACCTGACCATCGAGCCGCATGACCGAGACGCGGAAGAACCACTGATCGGTCTGCGCCACGCCAGACGCCATTTCGATGCCGTTAAAGCTCTGCGTCGTGACGCTATTGGCCTTGAGGCCCGCGATCCACCCGGACTTGAGATAGTCAGCAAGCGACACGTTTGACTGCACGTCGGCGCTGTCAAAGCGCACAGCCTCGCCGTCGCCAGCGACACCAACAACGGCGCTTTGCGAGTTTTGCAGCGTATAGCCGTTGGGCACCGTGAAGGTGAACTTAGACGCGGTGTGGATAAAGCGACGGCCGACAATCGAACCCTGCGATGGGCTATCGCCGAAGGTCAGGCCGGAGATCGAAGCCAGATAGCCATCGCGGTCAGTTTCGCCAACCTGTGACTGGCCGAACATGGTGCTGGCGGTGTCGAGCGCCTTTTGGATGCGCGCGGGCGTAGTGGGGTGGGAGGACAGGAAGCCCTCGCCGCCATTTTCGCCCACTGAGAAGCTGGCAAACCGGCTCATGACGCCCAGGAACCGTGCGGCAGCGCGCGGATCGTAGCCTGCCTTGCCGGCAAACTTGATGCCTTCGCGGTCCGCTTCGAGCTCCTGGTTCTGGCTGAACGCAGCCATCGACTGGCGCGTGCGGTTCGCGGTCGCGTCCGTCGAGGTATCGCCACCAAAGACGCCCGTGATGACGCGATCAACGATCTGGGTGGTGCGGGTGCGGTCGGTACGGGCGCGCGCATGGCGCAGCGTGACGTGAGCGATTTCGTGCGCCAGCACGGCCGCGAGTTCGCTCGTATCTGACGCCAGCGCCAGAATACCGCGCGTGACATAGATATAGCCGCCGGGCAGCGCGAAGGCGTTGACCTCGGAACTATCGAGAATGGTGACCTGGAACTGGGCATTGGGCTGATCGGCAGCGGCCAGCAGGCGCCCGACAATACGCGCGACCATGATCTCGGCCGGACGATCGGAATACACCCCACCATAGGCCGCGATGATGCGCGGATGCTCGCGACGACCGATGACCACGTCTTCCGGGTCGGTGCCTTCCGGCACGACAGTCGGCGCCGGGTTATCGCCAGTCTTGGAGACCGCGATGTTCGACCCGGTCAGGCTCGTGCACGCGCTCAATGCCAGCAGCAATGCGGCCAGCACACCCATGCGCCATCCTTTGGCGATTTGCCCTTTGCCCGTCATTGTGTCGCCAATACCTCGATCTGCTCGGGATGTGTCAGTTCGATGCGTGGACCATCCCGATCATCCACCCAGCCGCGAATACGCACTAAAGCACCGTTTAACACCAGCGGGTCGATTCCCGCCTCGGTAAAGATGCGCAGGGCCGCTCCCTCGATCACGGCCGTGAAGTCTTCCTTCCAGAACCGGCCGAAATTGAGATAGACCCGCCCGCCCCGCTTTTCGGCGAGCAGTATCCGGCCTTCTACAAGTTCATAGTGTCCTGCCCGGCTGAGGAGGTCGCCCGGCGCATCCGCTAACCGAACGCTGTAATAGGGATCGGCCCAGATGCCAAGTCTGGCGAGGCGGGCGCGCCCTTCCGCCGCGAACAACAATTCGAGACAGGCGCGGTTATCGGGGAACGAATAGACCCGCGCCAGACCCTTGGCGACCATCTCCCGCTGCGCCCAGATTTCGCCGTCGGCCGCCTCGACAAAGACATGGGCCAGTGTGCGGCCATAGCGGTCGATCTGCTCGCCCCCAAAACCGAGCCGCACCGGCTTGTTCAAAGCCATCGCTTCAAGCGCGGTTTTGGCCTCCGGCGCCAAGGGCCAAGTTTCGAAATTATCACGGCCCAGCGGTAACTTGGGGGCCTGCGTGCCGATCATTCGGACGATCCGGCCATCATCGAGTTCGACCGTATCGCCATCGGTCACCGACACGACAATCCCGCCCGTCGCCATGCGCAATTGCTCGCAGGCCAGGCTTGCCACCGCAGAGGACGACAGGGCCGCAAGGGTCGCTAGGCGAACGAGACTGGTCTTGAGCAAATCAGGCCCCGGAAAGATTTTGTTCACCATGCACCCAAATACGGCAAAAAATGATGAACGAGGATGTGGCTCCAGTCGAAATCAATAAATTTGTTTCTGATGCAGAATTCGCACAAAAATCGCGCCAGTAAGCAGAGATCATCTCACCCGCAGTTTTTGTTGCCCAATCGAATCAGCACCGCAACCTGACTTGCTTTGTTGAGATAAAATGGATGCAGAGGAAATTTTTCCTTTTTCGGATCGCAGACTTGGTTGCCTCGATAGGGCAGCAACGTTAAATTCATTTAAGAATGGTGGCCTCTTCATCGCATGCAAATCGATTGATCTGAGCCTACACTTGTGGGTGGGATGTGACCGGGTCGATCGAATATGCCGTCGATCTGCTGTTTGAAGCAGCAGTCCGATCAACGCCATGGTCGGCCGGTCTGGATGCCGTGGCCACAAGCTTTAACGCGGCAGGCGCCTTCATCATGACAGACGATCCAGCCGGGGTCGAACGTGGCATTCCACTTGGCGGCGCGCTTGGCGGCATGTTCGAGGACTTCGTGGCGCAGGGCTGGCACCTCAAAGACCTACGAGGCCAGCGCGCCTGGCCCCTGATATCGCAGCATCGCAGTATTTTCTTCGAACACGAACTCTCTACCGAAGAAGAACGAAAATCCCATCCCTACTACCAGGAGTTCTTCTACAAGATTGGTATGCCTTGGTTTGCCGCCGTGGGCTTTACATTGCATGGGCAACGATGGGCGCTGAGCCTGGTGCGCGGTACCACCCAGGAGCCATTCGACAGGGCCGATACACCTGCCCTGCAGGCGATGCTTCCGCAACTCAGGCGGATCATTACTGTCGCCAGTGAAGTTTCGGTAGCCGTGGAGGGCGCGACCCGCAGCCTGTGGCAACAGACCTCCGGCGCATTGCTCACTGTCGACTTCAACAGCAAGATCAGTTGGGCCTCTCCGCAAGCCATCAACACGCTTTCGCCCGTGGCCTATTTCAGAGGCGGGCGCCTTCAGGCGACCGATGTCGGCGCCAACAATCTGCTACAAGATCTGATCCGACAGGCCATTGCCAAACCTCCATCTGGCCAGCCCGACAGCGGCGCCGTGCTGCTAACCACCGAGGGCCGGCCGGCGGTGCTGCTGGAAGTCATCGCCCTGCCCCGCACCGGCGTCGATGTGTTTGCCGATGCCGCCGCCATTATCCTCGTCAAGGATCTGGTGCATCGGCCCGCCGTGCCCGCCGAAAAGCTGGTCAGCCTGCTGGGCCTCACCCGCAGCGAGGCACTGGTTGCCGCATCGGTTGGCGCCGGCCTGCCCCTGCGCGAAACCGCGACCAGCCTCAACATGGGCTACGAAACCGCCCGCACCCACCTGTCGCGGATTTTCCAGAAGCTGGCCATCAACCGGCAGGTGGAACTTATGCTGATCATCGAAAAACTGCGCGGCCGCAGCGAGCACTAGGCAGCGCCGCGCCTATCCTCGACCAATTGCCCCCATCCCAGCGCCGCATGCGGGCTTTCGCTGGCACCACACATTTGCTAATCAACCCGAGTGGTCTCGTAGCTCAGCAGGATAGAGCACCGGATTCCTAATCCGGGGGTCATGGGTTCGAATCCCGTCGAGATCACCACCTTCCCATCTCTGGAAATGTCCCGGCTAGCGCTGCGCCCACGCGTTCAGCGCGGCCACCACTTCGCCCCCGCGGGTCGGCGTCAGGTTGCGGTTTTTGTAGGGTGATTTGCTGGCCTTCACGATAGGCGCGGTCCAGTGCACGTCATAGGCCAACGTCGTGAGATAATCCCGGCCGGACGCCCGAAAGCGTGTGATCTCATCGGCGGTCAACTGCATCAGGAACGCGTAGTCGATGAAGCTGTGGCTGCAATAGGCGTTGAGGAAAAGGGCGTCGCCCTCTTCGAGCAATTGCCATTGGCCTTCATTTGGTCCTGCTTCGTCGATGACCGTCAGCAAGTGTGCATATCCTGCCTGTTCACGTCTTCAAATGTCGGCGATCACGGCCCGGTGAGCGATGATTCGTCGGCCTGTTAAGGTGATGGCAGGGCTATTGGGTTATCAAGGGGCAACCATCTTTTGGCCTTGCTGGCCGCCTAGTGCGCCACAATTGCCTTTCACTCAGGATAGATCCATGACCGTTTTGCGCCACTTCAAGCCGGCCGTTATGCCACTCGCCGTCATCCTCGTGGGCGCAGCCCTTGCTGCCTGCAGCATGGGCGGCGGTGGTGGCGGCGGCAGTAGCGCCACTGCCCTGTCGCCCGGCCTTTCGGCCCGTATGGACCAGCCGGGCGCAACGCTTGATCGGGCGCAGGCCATCGGCATCATCAATGCGTTCCGCGCCACCAATGGCCTGCCAGCACTGATCTCGGACCCAGCGCTGGACGGCACCGCACAGGCGCTCGCCAACCAGTATTCCCAGACCGGCACGCCACCCAAGACCCCACAGGGCCTCAACGTGATGAAGCTCAGCGCCGGCTACGCCACCTTTGCCGAGACCTTCTCGGGATGGCGCAACAATCCGGCAGACGCGGCTGGCCTTAACGCCAATGCCACCAAGGCCGGCGTTGCCGTCTCGTTCAATCCAAGCTCGAGCTATGGCATTCACTGGGTGCTCGTGCTTGGCAACTGAGCCTGAAACAATCGATGCGCGCGGGCTCAAATGCCCGCTGCCTGTCCTCAAAATGGAAAAGCGCCTGGCGGGTCTGCCCGCCGGCGCTGTTCTCGTTGTGCTGGCCACCGATCCGATGGCCAAGATCGACATCCCGCTTTACTGCCGCCAGCAGGGCCACAGCTACACGCTAAGCACTGAGGACGACGTGATGGCCTTCACCATCACCACGGGCTAGCGGTCGAAATACTCGATCTCGGTCTCGTTGATGACCACGCGCAGCACGCGGTAGAGATAAAAGAACGACGCTAGCCCCAGCGTGACGAGGATCAAAATGATCCAGATGATCACGTGACCAATCGAGGAGGCGAGGTTGAACCGGCAATTGAGCCGCCCGATTTCGCGACCACCCGCATCGAGCACGCGCGTCTTATTGAGTACGTCTTTGTTGAGGTAATAGGGGAATACGAAGAGGGCGAGACCCAGCGTCACGATGCTCAAGACAATCCAGATCACGATCGCCCCGATCGTATCGCCAATACCAAAGTCTGCCTTGAACCGCACGGCGCGCGGCCGAGAAATATCACTCATTCATGCCTCTGCATTGTACACCACAAGACGTGCCGCCCCGATTTCAGCAGCTACCGCCACGAACAACTGTAATCATCGACGTTTGCTGTAAATTTTAGCAAGCGCAATTGCGGCGACTGCACACATATCTATCCTGCATGCAGCCCGCCAGCTGGGCGCGTTTGACCGATCGGTCAGTTCGTGATCGCGGCCATCTTCCCCTGCCTAGAAAATAGGCGTAGCCCTAGTGCATCTGTCAGGACAAAGTCCGACGGGGGGAGAGGTTTGAATTGTTTAGTCCTAAAGGGCAGGTCGCCCCGCTGGCGGCTTTTTTTGTCCGCGCTATTTTATGCCTATGGTTTTTATCCGCATCCTTCGCCAATGCCGTTGAATACGACTATGTGGAAAATACCCCCGCACTCGCCGAGCGCGTGACGCCCGAAGTGCTGCGCGCCGTCTTTCCGGGCGCCGACCGCATCGAAATTCTCGACGATGGCGGACCACCGGCGGCGGCCGCCTATCAGGGCGACGCGGTGGTCGGCTATGTGTTTTCGACGCTCGACGTCGTGCGCGCCCATGGCTATTCGGGCACCCCGTTCGATGTCGTTGCGGGTGTGAACCTTGAGGGACAGATCACCGGCGCAGTGAGCCTCTTCCACCGCGAACCGCTGATCATCGAGGACGAGCGCCTCACCAACCTGACGCAAAAATTCATGGTCGCCACGGCGGGCATGTCATCGCGCACCGGCGCTTCGGATGGGCCCAAACCCGAGTTTATCGCTGGGGCGACGACGTCCGGCCGCGCCTTCCGCAACGCCATCCGCGACAGCGCGCGTATGGTGCTGAGCGCCCGGCTCGGCCGGCCGGTGATCATCGAACCGACACTCGATATCGACAGTTATATCCCAACCAGCCTCGATGCACTGTTGGAAGACGGCTCGATCACCACGATGACCGTCACCAATGCCGATCTGGCTCAGGTGATGCAGCAGGCCGGGGCCGCGATGCCCGAAATCCCGCCCACGGGCGGACCCGACGATACCTATCTGCAGCTCTATACCGGCCTTGCCACGCCAGCGATGATCGGACGCAACGTCGTTCGACGCGGTAGTCATGACCTGATTTTTGCCGACTATCCAAAGGGTACTCAGGCCATCTTTCTGTCCTCCAACGGACGCTATGATTTCCTCGGCTACGCTTTTCAGAACCAGTCGAGCGGTGGCCATCTTGAGCGCCTGCGCATCCGGCAGGGCGATCTGACCTTTGAATTCGACAAAACGCGGTTCATGCGAGCACAATCGCCCTTCGGCAAGGTCAGCGGCCTTGTACTGCTGCCGCCCGATAGTGGTTTTGACCCTCTCGAACCCTGGCGGGTGGAAATCCTCGTTCGCGCGCGCGATGCGACGGGGGCCACGACAACCGTCGTGCTGCCGCCGCTCGATTATTCTCTGCCCGCCAAGCACATCCTCATGCCCGAGCCTGACCCGGTTCCGGCCTGGGTGGAGGCCTGGGAGCAGAGCCGCAACGAGGTGCTGATCCTGGGGCTGGCGCTGACGATCCTGACCGCCATTTTTGCGCTGCAGCCATTTCTGACGCGCCATCGCATTCTGCACCGTTGGGTGCGCAACGGCTTTTTGGTTTTCACGCTGGTCTGGCTCGGCTGGGGCGTTGGCGCCCAACTGTCCATCGTTCACGTCATCAACTACCTCAAGGCGCCGTTCCAGAACCTCGATATCGGCTTCTATCTGGCCGAGCCGCTGATCGTGATGATCTCGGTCTATGTGGCTATCTCGCTGGTCCTGATCGGGCGCGGCGTGTTCTGCGGCTGGCTCTGCCCCTTCGGCGCTTTGCAGGAACTGCTGGCCCAGACCGCGCGACTGCTGCGCCTGCCGCAATGGAACCCGAGCGCCAAACTGCAGAGCAAGCTGTGGTGGGGTAAATATGCGTCCTTCGTTCTCGTTGTCGGGCTGGCCTTTCTGGCACCAACGGCAGGATCGGTCGCCGCCGATATCGAGCCGTTCAAGACCGCCATTTCCACCCACTTCGTCCGCGCCCTGCCCTATGTGCTTTACGCGGTCGTGCTGCTCTCCATCGGCCTCTTTACCGAGCGGGCGTTCTGTCGCTTCCTCTGCCCGCTGGGTGGCGCTCTGGCGATCCTTGACCGGCTACACCTGCTGACGCTGCTCAAGCGCCGGCCGGAATGTGGCAGCCCGTGCAAGCTGTGCGAGCGCAGTTGCCCGGTGCGTGCCATCGAGCCGTCCGGCAAGATCAACATGGCCGAGTGCTTCCAATGCCTCGACTGCCAGGTGGAATATTACGACGACCACCGCTGCCCGCCCTTGGCCAAGCAGCGCAAATTGCGCGAACGGTCCGCCGTCGCGCAGGGTCCAAATGTTCCGGTGTTCACACGCAGCGCGGTGGCCAAGTGATGAGTGAAACATCCATCTCCCAAAACGCGCCGTCGAAATGGTCGCGCCGCCAAACGATCAAGGTGCTGGCGGCGACGCTGGCCCTGCCACTCGGCATTGCCGGGATCAGCAGGCTCGGCGAACAGCCATCGTTTCAGACCTGGCATGGCGAGTCGCTGGGCGGCCCGGCAAGCCTGACGCTATGGAACCCCAATGCCGCCTTTGCCCGCTCGACCATTGCCCGTATGCGCAGCGAGGTCGAACGCCTGGAACTGGTGTTCAGCCTGTTCCGTCACGACAGCGAACTCTCCCGGCTCAATCAGGATGGTCGCCTTGCAACCGCCTCGCCCGATCTGGTGGCTGTGCTTGAGGCCGCTCGCGACATCGCTGCTGCCAGCAATGGCGCCTTCGATCCCACCGTGCAGCCGCTATGGCGGCTCTATAGCGAGCATTTTCGCAATCAACCGAACGCCATTTCGGGACCCTCAGCCTTGGCCATCGATGGGGCACGATCGCTGGTCGATTATCGCCAGATTGAGATCGGTCCCCGGCAGGTGCGCTTTGCCAGGCCCGGCATGGCAGTGACGCTCAACGGCATTGCGCAAGGCTATATCACCGACCGGATCGCCGACCTGTTGCAGCAGGAAGGCTTTGACAACAGCATGGTCGACGTAGGTGAAACCCGCGCCATCGGCGGGCGACCCGAGGGCGGCGCCTGGACTATCGGCCTCAAGAACCCGCTCAATGCGCTGGAGGTCAACCGCACCATCGCCATCAGCAATGAAGCCATGGCCGTATCCGGTGGTTATGGCCAGCATTTCCCGGGGTCGGACCTGCATCATATCTTTGATCCGGCCAGCGGACGCAGCGCTAAGCGCCTGCTCGATGTCAGCGTGGTCGCGCCGCGCGCCATGTTGGCCGATGGGCTGTCGACGGCGATTTTCGTCTCGGGTGAAGGGGCCAAGGCGTCATTGCTGGCGCTCTATCCCAATACGCGGGCCGTGCTGACGCGGCGCGATGGCACCACGGCATAGATCAACGATGTGAGATGAATTGGTGCCCCCCGCCGGACTCGAACCGGCACGTCTTGCGACGGAGGATTTTGAGTCCTCTGCGTCTACCATTCCGCCAGAGGGGCACGCGGATTGGTCTCTAACCCAGCGCGCGTTTTCCTGCAACAGGGTCTTGCTTCTAGAGCACCAGTCGGGCCAGAAAAACCGCGAGCACGCCCGATGCCATGGCGGCAAAGAGATTGCGGCTGACCACAAACACCAGCCCCGTGACCGCCGCGGCGATGACTTCGGCGGCACTACCCGTGACCAGAGCCGGGGCAACCAGCGAGGCCAGCACGGCGCCGGGAATGTGGCGCAGCCACGAGGCGGCAAAGCCTTCGCGCGGCAGGCGATTGGCCAGCAGAAGGCCGCCGGCCTTGACCGCAAAGGTCACCAGCGCCATGCCGAAAATGGCGAGCAGGGCTTCCGGACTAGTGAGCATGGCGCAGCCTTTCTGCGATGGCGCCGGCCAGACTGCCGACAATGCCGCCGATCAGAATGTACCAGCTGCCTTCGATATATTTGGCCGAGACGATGGCGACCAGCGCGGCCACGATCCACGGCACCAGATCACCCTTGCCCTTCCACATGCCCAAAAGCAGGGCGAGGAAAGTCGCGGTGAAGGCAAAATCGAGGCCGTATTTGGTGGGGTCATCGATAGCTGAACCCAGCACGTGGCCGGTGACGGTGGTGGCCATCCAGACGCAATAGGCCAGCACGCCGCCGCCAAGCAGGAAGCCGATGGTGCCGCGCCCCTTGGACATCTCGCCGACGGTCATGGCCCAGGTTTCGTCCGAGACAATGCCCATCATCAGCGCGCCCTTGAGCTGCTGGTCGGGGCGGAATAGCGGTCGTAGCGTCGCCGTCAGCAGCAGGTAGCGCAGGTTGACGATGAGGGCGGCAAGGATCAGCGGCCCGATGGGCAGGCTGGACGGCGTCGCGGTCCACAGATCGAGCGCCACAAACTGTGCCGAACCGGCAAACACCAGCCCGCTCATCAGGATGACTTCGAAGAGGCTCAGCCCTGCGCCGCGCGCCAGCACACCCCAGACCACGCCATAGGCGGCGACCGAAATGCAGACCGGAATACAGGCGCGGGCGCCAGCATAAAACTGATCGGAGAAACGATAGGAGGCGGGCGCGAGAGTGCTCATGCCCGATCAATAGCCTCAGATCGGAAAACTTGCATCGGGAATTCAGGCGAGGCCCATGACAAGTGCTGATGGCGGGTATTTGTTGGGGTGATGGGCTATGGCCTTTCGCTAAGTCCGTGATCGAGCAGGCAGGGGGTATCTCCCTGCCTACGCGATGGCGGCGTGATCACCCCCACCCTTGATCCCTCCCCGCAGGGGGGAGGGTGTCGACTGATGCTATGGCTGCCCCTCCTAACCAAGTCAGATTGACGCACCTCGGGCTCAGGCGTAGAGGTTCGGGCGTGTCATTTCCATGCCTCCCGCGCCCGTCCAGCCGGCATTCCAAATCTGGTGTGTAAACAGGTCCCGCAGCGCGCCGGTCGCTTCCGATCACACGCTGCCTTTCGGGTCCTGTGATGTGATGCGTGTTTGGTCGATGTATCTTGGAATGTTCACATGCCTCCCCAGCCTAGTCCGCTCTGGCGCCGCTTCTCCCTGTTTCTCGTGCCGCTTATGGCATCCAATATTCTGCAGGCGCTTTCGGGCACCGTGAACTCGATCTATGTCGGGCAGATGATTGGCGTCGAAGCGCTGGCCGCGACCGCGACCTTCTTCCCGATCATGTTCTTCCTGATGAGCTTTATCATCGGGCTGTCGGCGGGTTCGACGGTGCTGATCGGGCAGGCCTGGGGCGCCCGCAATGTCGATAAGGTCAAAAAGGTCGCCGGCACGACGCTGGCCGCGACCATCGTGCTGGGCCTTATCGTTGCTGTGGTCGGCGGCATCTGGACCGAACAGATCCTGACCGTGCTGGGCGCGCCAGAGAACATCCGCGCCATGTCGGTGGGCTATGCCCGCATCGTGCTAATCGGCATGCCGGGCTTTTTCATTTTCCTTGTCGTCACCTCCGTCCTGCGCGGCGTCGGCGATACGGTGACGCCACTGTTCTCGCTGATCCTCTCCATGGTGGTCAGCCTGCTGGTGACGCCTGCGCTGATCCAGGGATGGTTCGGCCTGCCGCAACTGGGCGTCAATGCTGCCGCCTATGCGTTTATCGCCGGCTTCCTCAGTGTTCTCACGTTCCTCTTTTTCTATATGCGCGCCCGCAAGATGCCGCTGGCGCCCGACCGGGTTCTGCTGGGCGCCATGCTGCGGCCGGACTTCCAGCTGCTGGGCCTCATCCTCAAGCTGGGCGTACCGGCAGGTCTGCAAATGGTGATCTCGTCGATTTCCGGCATTGTCATTGTCGGGCTGGTCAACGGCTTTGGCTCCAACGCCACCGCCGCCTATGGCGCCCTCGGACAGGTGATGAGCTATGTCCAGTTCCCGGCCATGTCGATCGGCATTGCCGCCTCGATCTTTGGCGCACAGGCGATCGGCGCCGGTCAGGTTGGCCAGCTCGGCGCCATTACCCGTACCGCGCTGACGCTGAACCTGATCATCACCGGCGGCCTGGTGCTGCTGGCCTACCTGTTCAGCGAGCATCTGGTGGCGCTGTTCATCACCGATCCGGCCGTGGTTCAGCTCACCGAAACGCTGCTGCATGTGGTGCTGTGGAGCATGATCTGCTTTGGCTGGAGCGTTGTGTTCTCGGGCATGATGCGTGCCAGCGGCACGGTCTATGCACCCATGGTGCTGTCGCTGGCCTGTATCCTTCTGATCGAACTGCCCGGCGCAGTGATGCTGAGCAAGACGAGCCTTGGCCTCACCGGCATCTGGATCGCCTATGCCACCAGCTTCACCATGATGCTCGTGTTGCAGGCCAGCTGGTATCAGTTCGTCTGGAAGAAAAAGAAGATCGTTGCGCTGATCTGATCTTCACCTCGCCCACCCACCGCGCTGCCCTCGGACTTGATCCGAGGGCCACTGCCAACAGGTGCCAGACCAAGAGAGGTCCTCGGATCAAGTCCGAGGACAGCATGGTGTTTGCTGGGGGAGTGGTGGCCTATCCCCCAAATCTTCGTTCCAACCAGCGGACGGCAAAATCGACGACCGCCGGGGCGTCCACCAGAACGCTTGGGGCATGGCCGATCAGTCCGCGGCGGCCTTGGCCGGTGGTGAGGAAATCTTCGACCACCTCTTCGAAATAGTCGTCATCCAGCCCGTCGACCACCGGCTCGCCGGTGTTGAACTCCTCAAACCAGCGCCAGACCGTTTGGCCGTCGACAAGGATCGGCGCTTCATAGCGCAGGACGCGTTTATCGGGAATATCGGCCAGATGCTCGGCATGATGCAGCAGCGTCATGGTGTCGAGCGGCGCGCCCAGCATCAGCGTCTTGCCATGAGCGGCGACCAGTTTGCCAAAGGGCGATTGCGGCCCGTAGCCATAGTCGAGCGCATGGTCGGCGGTGAACCACTCCGCCCGCTCGCCCAAGGCGGCGCAGGAGGCACCGGGGCTGGCGCTGCGGCGGGCGCCGGGCGTGGTGCGCAGCAGTTCGGGAAAGGCGCCATTGTCGCGAATGGCACGCGAGGTGCGCGGATCAAATGGCGGGGTTTCGGCGCGCAGTTCAGGCGCCGAGGCGTCGACCTGCCAGTCGCAATAGCCAAGGATCGTGCCCTGACTGCCGACCACATCGCCCAGTGCGCCGATCAGCACATCGGGGCCGCCCAGAATTGGGCCTACCGCGCGCAAGCCGGCATGGACCAGCACCGCATCGCCTCGCTCAAGGCCCAGCGCTGAAAGGTGCCCGGCCAACTGAGATCGTGTCCAGAGCGACACGAGCCTAGCCCTGCGCGTAGGCGACCTTGCGCGGCTCGGCGGCAGCGGCCACCGCGTGCTCGCGCGCATCGTAGATGGCGCGAGCTTCGATGATGGAAGTGTGGTTTTCGGCGGACCAGTCCCACAGCTTGCTGATCGGACCGTCGAGCGTCTTGCCCATTTCGGTCAGGCCATATTCAACGCGCGGCGGCACTTCTGGATAGATGGTCCGCGTGACCAGACCATCGCGTTCCAGATTGCGCAAAGTCAGCGTCAGCATGCGCTGCGACACGCCGTTGATCATGCGCTTGAGCTCGTTGAAACGCAGCGTGCCATTGCGGCCCAGCATGCCCACCACCATCACGCTCCACTTGTCGCCGATGCGGTTGAGCACATCGGACATGGCGGTGCAGTTAGAAGATTTCGAGGTATCGTGCAGGGACATGGCGCGGCTTTCAGCGTGTAACTCAGGCACAAATATAGCCACAGTTCCTTTCTGTGCCTAGGGGGCTGAAGTGTATCGCCGTTCCGAGGCCTCAGGCCTTCCTGTGCTCGGCGCCATAAAGGCCGATGTAAAAGTTCAGATTGTCGTCGCGCAGGCCCAGCGTTTCCATCACGGCGCCCATGAAACTCACCGGCGCCGAACCGGGCGCGGTGACGATCTTGCCGGCGACCACCGCATCGGGCTGGTCACGATAAAGCGCCGCGCCCTTATACCCGGTTGGCGTCAGGTTCTCCGCCGAGTTGGAGGTGTGGGCGACGTCGTCGAGCAGCCCGGCCCTGGCCAGCGCCAGTGTCCCGTCGCAAACGCCGGCCACGGTCTTGCCCGCATCGCGTGCGGCAATCAGCACCTTGGACACATCGGGAGCGTCGGGCTTGCTCCAGGCATTGCCGCCATTGACCAGCAGAACGTCGATGGCGTTGACGTCAATGTCTTCCACCGCCAGATCGGGCGTGACGTTGAGCCCGCCCGCCGAAATCACCGGCTTGCCGCCCGGCGTCGCGAAACGGGTCTCGATCCCATAGTAGGAGCGCGCGGCTGCGTTGATCAGAGCGGTTTCCCAATCGGCATAGTCGTGGGTAAGGATGGTAACGAAGGTGGTCATTTTGTCTTTTCTCGCGTGTTGAGGCTCAATCTGTGACCCGGACGCGACAGATCCTGTCAGCAGAGTTCAAAAACCTGTCACCTGTCCCCCGTTGCATTGAGATGCCACAATCGCCCTGATAAGAGGGGCGCAATCCCGATAGTCTTGCCGGAGCAGTCCGATTTTGTTGTTTGTCCGCCGTCTTGTCCTCGTCATTGTTTTGGCATTGCTGAGCCTTGCGCCTGCCCGCGCCAATCCGATGCTGCTGGTCGATATGGACAGCTTCGAAGTGCTCTACGCACAGGATGCCGGCCAGCCCTGGCACCCCGCATCGCTGACCAAAATGATGACCGCCTATGTGACCTTCGAGCAGATCGCGCTCGGCAAGGTGACGCTCGACACCCCGGTGATCATCTCGCGCAAGGCCTTCAACGAGGCGCCGTCAAAGTCCGGCCTGCCGGTCGGCAGCGCGCTGACCATGAAGGACGCGCTCTATGTCATGCTGGTCAAATCGGCCAATGACGTCTCCATCGCCATTGCCGAAACCGTGGCCGGCGATGAGGCCAGCTTTGTCGCGATGATGAATGACGTATCGGCGCGCATGGGCCTGACGGCGACGCACTATACCAATGCCAACGGCCTGCATGACCCCAAGCAGTTCACCTCGGCCCGAGACCAGGCGATCCTGGCGCTCTATATCCGCCAGAATTTCCCGCAATACATGCCGATCTTTGGCACCAGCGCGGTGATCCTCAACGGCAAGAAGCTGGAATCGGAAAACAAGCTGCTGGCCGGATTTGCCGGCACCACCGGCATGAAGACCGGTTTCGTCTGTGCCTCGGGTCTCAATCTCGTCGCCACCGTCGAGCGCAATGGCCGCCGCTTCATGGCCGTGATCATGGGCGGCTCATCGGGTCGCGATCGCAATGAGCGCGCCGCCGAACTGGTGCTGCGCGGCCTCTCGGGTGACGCAAGGCCAACCGGCCAGACCGTGTTGTCGCTTGCCAACAATCCAAGCGCCGCGCCAATCGACATGCGCCCGCTGATCTGTGGCAAGGACGCCAAGACCTATGTCGCGGCGCAGGAAGCAGCTTTCCCGATGGGCCTCAAGGGCCAACCGAGCTACCTGACCGACACCGTCGCGGCCAATTCCTATGTCGCGACCGATCTGGGTCGTCTCGCCGTCGGCGTCAGCCTGCCGCGCCCGCGCCCACCGCACAACCCGACCTTCCCAGCTTCGACCGCAGAAGCGGCAGTTGCCGTCGACCTGCGCCCCGGCCTGCCCGTTGCGGCGACCGCTGGAACTGTCCCATTCCCGCGACCGCGCCCGAGTTTTTAACCCTCTGCGCTAACCCTGCCCTGCCACATCGTGTGCTGACCAACGCTTGCGATCCCGCGTCCGCACGATCCCGATTATCCCGCAATTCTAGGCATATTTGCCTGTTTTGGGCCGTCCCGCGCATTTGTGATCGGCAGCCATGCATACGGACATGGCGTTAACCTTGTTCCTTACCGCGGTGTTAATTTCTTCGGACGCATTTTGCAGGAAATTCGATCTATTCCTTAATTGCAGACGAGGACTACCATGAAGCGTTTCGGCATCATGCTCTCCGCCATCCTTTTGGCCTCCACTGGCGCGCAGGCGGCCGACCTCGGCTGGAACAGCGGCGCGAGCCCGATCTATTCCCCCACCTCGGCCGCAAACTGGTCAGGCTTTTACGCAGGCGTGAACGCCGGCTACGGCTGGGGCACGCTGACGCGTGAACCATCCGCTGGCGGCCCAAAGCACGAAAACAATAGCGGCGGCTTCAGCCTCGGCGGTCAGGTTGGCTACAACCTCGATCTCGGCGGCTTCGTGCTCGGCACCGAAGCGGACCTGCAGTGGGCCAATATCGGCTATAGCGAAGACATCGCCAATGTCGGTTCGTTCAAGTCGGGCATCGACTTCTACGGCACCATCCGTGGCCGTGCCGGCTTCGCCTTTGGTCAGGTCATGCCCTATGTCACCGGTGGTTTTGCCGCTGGCCGTGGCACTTCGAGCGTCACCTCGGGCAATGTGACCACTTCGGAATCGGCCAACCATATGGGCTGGACCGTCGGCGCGGGTCTTGAGGCCCAGGCCACCGAAAACATCAGCTTCAAGGCCGAATATCTCTATGTCGACCTCGGCACCCAGACCTATGCCGGCCCACTCGGCGGCCTCAATGGCATCGACGCGACCCACCGCTTCAGCGTCGTTCGCGCTGGCCTGAACTATAAGTTCTAGGCTTAGCGTCACACCGATCAACCTCCACGGCCTCGCTTGCAGCATCAAGCGGGGCCGTAATTGACTTGGCCGATTAAAGGATCTCAACTGCGGCAGATTTTCAGCCATTGAGGACCTTCGCATGGGCAAGACGGGCGCGATCCGCACGGGAACGGCCGGTTGGGTATTTGAACCCTGGCGCGGCAGCTTTTATCCCGATGGCCTCGTGCAGAAAAAAGAGCTGGCCTATGCCAGTTCGCGCCTCGGCAGCATCGAAATCAACGCCACCTTCCGCGCCAACCAGAAGCCGGAAAGCTTTGCCAAATGGGCCGGCGAAGCGCGCGACGGCTTCGTGTTCTCGATCAAGGGCCCGCAACTGGTGACCCACATCAAGCGGCTCAAGAATTGCGAAATCGAGCTCGCCAATTTCTTTGCCTCGGGTCCGCTGGCATTGGGCGCAAAGCTCGGACCCTTCGTCTGGCAACTGCCGCCCAATGTCAGCTATGACCGTGACGTGCTTGCGAGCTTCCTCGCCCTGCTGCCCAAGACCACGTCCGAATACGTGGCGCTCGCCGGCAAGTCCGATGCGCGGCTGAAGTCGGCGCCCTATCTCGACGTGGCCGGGGTCAGCGTCATTCGGCACGCGATCGAACTGCGCAATGCCAGCTTCGACAATCCTGAAGTCGCGGCCCTGCTTGCCGAGCACAATGTGGCCCGCGTCATCGCCGATACCGCCGAAAATCCATCGCGCGAACTGACCGCCGATTTCGCCTATTGCCGCCTGCAGGGCCCCGCTCACGGTGATGGGCAAGGCTATCAGACCGGCGACATTGCCGACTGGGCCAAAACGGTCAAAGGCTGGGCGGATGGCGGCAAGGACGTCTTTGCCTACTTCGTGCACGAGGACAAATTGCACGCGCCAGACAATGCCATTGCCCTGCGGCAGGCGGCTGGCATCACCTTGGCGGGTGATTGATCACAGCCTGTTTAAGCGCTGGAATTTGCCGCAATCGCGGTCTATCCACATCCGAACTGCAGCGTCATCTGAAAGTCCAAACCATGGCCGCATCGATTTTCCAGCCGCTCGACAAGAAGTCGGCAGGCCTCGCTTTTGTCCTGGGCCTCGCCACCATTCTGGGCGCACTGGGCTCACAATATATTGGCCGACTGGTGCCGTGCGAACTGTGCCTCGAACAGCGGCTGTCTTATTATTACGGCCTGCCGATCCTGCTCGCGATCCTGGTACTATGGAACCGTCTGCCATTGGCTGTATGGTATGTGGCCATGGCCATCGTCATCGCCATTTTCGTCTGGGGCGCCTATATGGGCGGCTACCACGCGGGCGTCGAATGGGGCTTCTGGCCCGGCCCAACCGCCTGCACTGGCGTCGGCGAGATGATGGACTTCAATGCGCTCAGCAACCTGACCCCGGTCATCGGCTGCGACGTCGTGCAGTTCCGTTTCCTCGGCATTTCACTCGCCGGCTACAACGCACTGATCTCGGTTGCCATCGTGGTTCTGTTGGGCATTTCGATCTGGGCCCAAACGCGCCGGGGCAAGCGGGTTTAGTGGTCGTCGAGCACCGACTTCAGATCCATAGAAGATGATAGAATACGTACGACACGGATCACGTCATCTTCGACACGGTAGATGATGGCGTACCGGCCGTGAGTCCGCCGACGAAATTCGCGCTTCTCAAAGCCGGGAATAAGCGCAAAACGCAGCGGGCCGTCCCCAAGGCCCCTGCAGGACGCTTGCAACTCATCGACAAAACTGAAGGCTCGTTCAGGGTTATCGGCAGCGATATACAAGGCGATATTCAGAAGGTCGCGCTCTGCGACGCCTGAAATCTGCACTCGCATCACGAAGCTTTCTTTGCAGCCGCAACTTTCGCAATAGCTTCTCGAACTCGGTCGAAAACCTCATCAGCCGGGTACACCCTGCCGGCGGCGATATCATCCTCGCCTTCTTGAATTAGGGCAGACAATTCCTTGAACCGCGCCTCGCGCTCCTGCACGAGCCGTACGCCTTCGCGCAGCACTTCGCTTTTGGAGTTGTAGCGGCCGTTTTCGACGAGGTCGGCCACGACCTTTTCGAGATTTTCGCCCAGTTCCGCGCTGATGGCCATTGCTGCCTCCACGATCTAGTGCCACCAATAATAGTTATTGGACGCGAAAGCTGCAAGGATCACGGCTCCAGTTCGATATCCCAGTAGAGGTAATCGAGCCAACTCTGATGCAGATGGTTGGGCGGGAAGGCCCGGCCATTATTGTGCAGGTCATGCACCGTCGGGTGATACGGTGCCTGATGCGGGAACATGCGGATTTCGCTGGGCATCCGGTTGGCCTTGCGCAGATTGCATGGCGCACAGGCAGCCACGACATTATCCCAGGTCGTCAGCCCGCCCTTGGAGCGCGGAATGACGTGATCGAAGGTCAGATCATCCTTGGCGCCGCAGTATTGGCACTGGAAGTGATCGCGCAGGAAGACGTTAAAGCGGGTGAACGCCGGATGGCGCGCGGGCTTAACATAATCCTTGAGCGACACGACGCTGGGCAGCCGCATTTCGAAGCTGGGCGAGTGGATGACCGTGTCGTAGAGACTGACGATATTGACCCGATCGAGACACACCGCCTTGATCGCGTCCTGCCACGACCAGAGCGATAACGGGTAATAGCTGAGCGGCCGAAAATCGGCGTTCAACACAAGCGCGGGACAGGCCTCAGGCGACACGTGGATGGTCACTAGAGTCTCCCGGATCGGGAATCGAGTAAGTCCATAGCCCCCTTATACTAGGCCCTTTGTGTCAGGGCTGTGAAGCGGGGGCGTAAGGCTTATTTATGTGAAATTCGCGTGATGAACTCAGAGGCAAAAGCCAGCCCGTCCGGCGCAATACCGTGCCCGACACCGGGGCTGACGTGGTAGCTGACATCGTAGCCAGCCAGCCGCAGTGCCACATCGGCATCGGCACTGAGTTCGGGATCGACCACCCCGTCCATATCGCCATGCACGAGGCAGACCGGGCTCTTGGCCATCAGCGTTTCGCCAAACCCTTCGGGCGGCACGAAAGCGCCGGAAAAAGCGATAATGCCCATCAGCGGCGTTTCGAGCGACAGTCCCACATGCAGCGCCATCATGGCGCCCTGGCTGAAGCCGACCAGAATGGTGTTGTCCGGCGTGATGCCGCTCTGGCTCCAGAGGTCGTTGAGAAATTCGACCAGCACGGGCCGCGCGTTGACGACGCCGATCTGGCGGCTAGCCAGCCGGTCGCCCTCAAAAGCAATGTCGAACCACTGATAGCCCGATGCCATTTGGCGGCACTGCTCGGGCGCATTAGGCGAAATAAACACTGCGTCGGGCAGCAGACCCTGCCAGTGCGGCGCAAGGCCGATCAGATCATTGCCATCGCTGCCATAGCCATGCAGCAGCACAACGGCCTGTTTGGGTGCGCCACCGGAAACCGGTGGCAACATGGGGCCGGAGAGTTTAATCGACACTTGAGCTGGACCTCAGCAGATTTCTGAACTGCCTTGGGGCTAGCACACTTGTTGGCGCAACGCCAAAGAAAGGCCCGGGATGGAGGTCGTTCCCGGGCCAAGTTAAGTCAGAAATGGTAATTGAGGCTGGCCTTGATCTGGTGAATGCCGCCGCCAAAGGTCGAGCCACCACCGCCACCGAGCAGCCCGCCAATGCCGGGCGAGGGCGCCGACAGATCGGGCAGTGCGACATAGGCATATTCAGCCCCGATCGAGACATTGTCGGCGATCATGGTTTCGGCACCAAAGCCGAAAGTCGTACCGACCAGAACCTGTGACGCATTCGAGCTGCCGGGAACATCAATGCCGGGGGCGATACCGATCACATTGTTGGGGTCTTCGACGATCAGACGTGACGTGGCATCGACGGATGCATCAGCCAGCACAACACCGCCCTTGAGAGTGAAAAGCCAGCTGCCATGGGCCAGGCCTAAGCGTCCGACCAGACTGCTATACCAATTGATATCATACTGCGTCCGCTCCGAAGAATTGAGTGAAACGGAGTTGCCGCCGCCCGCAAAGCTCACTGATAGATCGGAGCTATTGGTTTGCCCCAGCTGTCCGAGGCCGACATTGCCCTCGACGCCGAAGACGATGTTGTTGTGCTGATAATTGTAGCCGGCGGTTGCCCCGCCGAAGATACCATCAATACGGCCAGTGGACGACGCAAGCGAACCGTCTAGCGCAGTGCCGCCAATTGTGATGCTCGCCGGACCAATGGAACTACCCGACGAGCTGTCGCTATCAAGACCATAGCCGCCAAAAATGCCGGCATAAAAGCCGGTCCAGTCGGTCGTTTCCTGCGCCACAGCGCTCCCGCCCAACGCCAGCACGCTCACCAACCCACCCGCCAGACCCAAATTCTTCAGTCGCACAGCCATTCTCCCGATTTGCTTGGGGAGCAGGTTCGGGCAAGCGTGCAATGGGCACATCATTCATTTGATGGAGAGGAGATGGATGGAATGGCCGATTGTGGTTTGGGAGCCACACCGGACACGACGGCTAGGGCACTGGATAGCCGCTGATGCCTTTGAGCAGTGCGATCAGCTGCCCCTGCTGGCTGGTACCCGTCTTGCGGAAAATCTGCGCCAGATGGGTGCGTACGGTGGAGACCGCGACGCCGCGCTGGGTGGCGATGTCCTTGATGGCTTGACCAGAGGACAGATCGGTAGCAATGCCTGCTTCGGCGGGAGAAAGGTCGAACAAGCCCCGCAAAACGGCGTCGGAGGGCGTGTTACCCTCAACAGAATATCCGGTTACGGCGACCAAAGCGGCACCCCGGTCAAACACATCGCTGGCCGAGCGGTGCAGGGGAATGACATGGACGACGATAGCTCTTTCGCCGTCATAAAGTTGCATAGGGATGGAGCGTGTTTGCGGTGCAAAACCCTGATCACCCCCGGGAATTGCCGCCTGTAGCAGCCGGTTGGCCTGCCGGTCACGCGCCATCAGGCGCCCGAAAGCTGCAGGCCGCAGCACATCACCCAGTTGCTCGAACAGCGTATTTGTCGTGATGACCACGCCAGACGGCAGGATCACGGCGGCGGGAACACCCATCGCATCCATCGCATCGACACTGGCCTGTGCGCGCTCGAGCTTAAGGCGCGCCGCCATCAGGCTGGCGCGGGCAAGATGCGGTCGCAAATCGTTAAACAGCGCCACATCCTCGGGTGAAAATCGGGCCATGCCCAACATGCGTTCGAAGGTGAACAACACCGTCTCACCGCCCGGCATCAACACTGCAGACCCGATTTGCCAGCTTATGCCCAGGCTTTCCATATGCTGCTGCGACTTGTCGAGCCGACGTTCTTCTTCGGTCGAGAACTCGCTGACTTCAAGAAAACCGGAATAATTCTTGCGTTGAATTCTATGCAGTCGCGAATTATCATACCAGCCCGGTGACTGTGCGAAGGCCTCCAGCGTATCAGTTACATTTTCGGTGGCCGAATAGAGTGGGGGCAGCCGACGGTCGACGATTAACATCGCACCAGACGAAGAACTGCTGAGGTCGGTAATTTCGGCGAGCGCCTTCGGCCACATCTCGGGCACAAAAGCGGCTTCGTAAATTCTATCGACAACGCTCACGCGTTTCGGCCCTCATAGCAAAATGCCATCGCGGTCTCGCAAAACTGCAAAATAGCGCCAGAAGAGTAATGCCGCCGCAGAGCGATAGGGCGACCAGAATTCAGCAATAACGGACATTGCCGCGATGGTTGGACGCGCGTCAAGTCCGAGCCCATGCTGCACGGCCTTGAGCAAAGCCAGATCGCCGGCCGGAAAGACGTCGGGATGGCCGGCACAGAACATCAGATAGACCTGCGCCGTCCACGGCCCTATGCCTTTATGGGCGACGAGATAGGCGACGGCGTCATCGGCAGGGAGCGTTTCGAGGTGGTCGAAATCGAGGTCCCCCGCCGCCATCGCCTCGGCGATCACCCGCACCGTCCGGAACTTGCCGCCGGAAAACCCGGTCGCCCGCACGTCTTCTTCGCTCAGCGCCAGATAGGTCACCGGATCGAGCGCACCCGGCAGCAGTTCATAGCGCGACCAGATCGCCCGCGCGCTGGCAACCGACAATTGCTGGCCGCAGATCACCTTGGCGATACCAACAAAGCCCGGCTGGGTGATACGCGGCTGCACCGGCCCTGCCCGGTCGCGGACTGTGGCGAGACGCGGGTCCATGCCGACGAGCAGATCGATATGGGCGGCGATGGCTTCGACGCTATCGAGACGCGGTGACGCGAGCAGGCCAGTCATGTAGAAACGCCTCGTGCCAAATTCATCATCCAGTTCTGTCCTTCGCTTTGCGCCTAGCCCCAATGGGCGGCTGCATCTCGGCCACGCCTATTCCGCGCTTTATACCTGGAACGCGGCAAAGCTGCTCGGTGGCACCGCTTTGCTGCGGATCGAAGACATTGATGCCGAACGCAGTAAACCCGATTTTGTCACGGCGATCTTTGACGATCTGCATTGGCTGGGCCTCGACTGGCCGCAACCGGTGATGCAGCAGTCCGACCGGCTCGACGCCTATGCCGAAGCCGGCAATGTGCTGCGCGACGAAAACCTGCTCTATCCGTGCTTTTGTTCACGCAGCGATATTGCGGCGAGCGCCGAGGGCAGCGACCCGGACGGCGCGCCGCTCTATCCCGGCACGTGCCGCCATCTTGATCGCGGCGAGCAGATCGAGCGGCTGGAGCGCGGCGATCCGGTGCAGTTTCGCCTCGATACGGAACGCGCCATGGACCGCGTCGGCATGCTGACATTTTCGGTCGTTGGCCCGTTGGTGACCGACCGCCCGCAAATCCGCCACGCGCGGCCCGAACGCTGGGGCGATGTGGTGCTGCAGCGCAAGGGCACGCCGACCAGCTATCACCTGAGCGTTGTGGTGGACGACGCGGCGCAAGCCATTACCCACGTGACGCGCGGCCGGGACATGGAAGCGGCGACCGATATCCATGCGCTGCTGCAAATGCTGCTTGGCCTGCCCTCGCCGATCTACAATTTTCACAAGCTGATCCTCGATGACGAGGGCAAAAAGCTCGCCAAATCGAAAGGCTCGGAAACCCTTACGGATCTCCGAGCCAAGGGTTGGACGCCAGACGATGTGCGGCGCGCGGTCGGGCTCTAAGGCTTGTGTTTGCCGATGCGTCCGAGATGGGTGTCGGAAAAGCTCTCGGGTGATTTGAGGCCATAGCCAAGCGCCCGGTCAAAGCCGCAATGGGAGAACCAGAGGGCGCCCATCGCCGCGACGAATGGCATGGCGAGGACCATGCCGGCGGCGAGCACGATGACGCCGAACGCATAGACGTGAACACTATTGTAGATCGCGCCGCCCAACTTCGGGCCGAGGCCATAGCCTAGAAAGCTCAGGTCTGGCGCAAAGAACAGCAGCAACGCCGCCCACCAGGCCAGACTGCTATCGACCTGCCAGGCAATCACCAGCCCGGCGAGCAATATCAGCAGACCTTCAACACGCTGCCACCGCACAAAATGGGTCATCTCAATTGCTCCTTCAGGCGGCCTTGGCGCCCGCGCTATCGACCAGTTCGGTGACTGTTGCCGCCACCGCATCTTCGAACGGGGTGGCAAAGCCTGCGCCCAGCAGGACATCGAGGCGCGGGTCGACCAGCTCCATCTCGTTCTGCCACAGATAGCGCATGCGATAGATGTCGCGCATCATCGGGTTGACCAGCCCCATGGCGCCCAGCACCCACCACGCCATCGGCGTGACCTTGAGCGGGTGCTCCACCGCAGCATTGATCGCCGCCATCATCTGGCCATGCGACACCCAATTGCCGGCAAAGTGGAAGTTCTCAAAGCTGCCCAGCTCAGCCCGGCGCTCGGCCAGCATGGCGAAAGCCTTGCCGAGGTCCGGTAGATAGGCCCAGCTGTGGCGCAGGTTGAGATCGCCGAGGTGATGCACTTTGCCCTTGGCCTGATCCATCAAAATGGCTTGTTCGAACCATTCGCTGCGATTGCCCGGACCGTAGAAATCGCCGGCACGCAAGATGATGGTCTGAAACTGCCCGGCCAGGGCCGCGTCCTTGAGCATGCGTTCGAGCGTGATGCGGATATCGCCGCGTGGCGCTTCGGCCTTCTGGCGCAGGCTCGGCGACAGCGTCCGGTCACCGGCGCTGTAATTGTAGATTGTGCCAGGAAACATCAGCGTCTTGCCGCTGCCCGCCATGGCGTCGATCACCACCTGAAGCTGGGCTTCGGCACGACCAGCGCCCCATTTGTCGTAAGGCAGATGCAACCCGTAAACGACCACATCGGCATCGGCGATGGCGGCACGAACCACCGCGATATCGTCGGCATCACCGGCGATGAATGCGGTGTCTGGCACCGGGCGGCGATTGGTGCGTCCGAGGCCGGTGACGGACCAGCCGGCGTCGCGAAAACCCCACATCGCGGCATTGCCGAGATGGCCGTTGCTTCCCAGAACCGTAACGCTTCCCTTGGACATGATGTTCTCCTGTTCTCGATGGACATCATGTTGCGCTCGACGATAACGTATATCCATTCGCCAAAATCAGGGGTCAGACATTCAATTATGAATAAAGAACCCGACTGGACTCTGTGGCGCAGTTTTGCGGCCGTGGTGGCCGAAGGATCGCTGTCCGCCGCCGCGCGGGCGCTGGGCCTGAGCCAGCCGACGCTTGGCCGCCATATCGAGGCGCTTGAAGCCTATCTCGGCCTCACGCTGTTCGAGCGTACCATGGCAGGCCTGCGGCCCAACGCCACCGCACTGCGTCTATATGAGCCGGTCGCCGCCGCCCGCACGGCTTTTGCCGAAGCCTCGATGCTGGCCGATGGCGCGCAGGACGATAGCGGCGGCACGGTGCGCATCACCGCCAGCACGATGATTTCCAATTATGTGCTCCCCACCATCCTGACCTCGGTCCGCGCCCATCATCCACGTATCGCGATCGAAAGCGTGCCCTCGGACTCAGCCGAAAACCTCCTGCTGCGCGAGGCCGACATTGCCGTGCGCATGTTCCGCCCGACCCAACTGGAACTGGTGACGCGCCATCTGGGGCAAATCCCGCTGGTGGCCGTCGCCCATGAGCGTTACCTCGCCCGGCGCGGCAGACCGACCACGGCGGCCGAACTCTGGACACATGACCTGATCGGTTTTGACCGCTCCGAGGCCATCGTCGCCCATGCCAAAAACCTTGGCTTTGACATCACCCGCGATGCCTTCGCGCTGCGTTCGGACAATCAGACGCAGGGCTGGGAATTGATCAAGGCAGGGCTCGGCATCGGCTTCGGTCAGGCCAATCTTGTGCCGCTGACGCCCGGGTTGGTGGCCCTGCCGCTCGATCTCAAGCTACCGCCACTCGAGATCTGGCTGACCACACACAGGGAATTGTTCACCTCGCACCGAATTCGTGCCATTTATGACGCGTTGGCTGATGGTCTCTCGACCTATATCAACGGGCAACACTCCCTACGGTAGGACATCATGGAAACCGCCCTTAATATCGCCATCGCTCTCGCCCTGCTCTTTGTCGTTATCGTGCTGGGCATGGGCCTGTGGAACATGGTCAAAGGCGGTCCGGGCAATACCAGCCAGAGGCTGATGCGCCTGCGCGTCATGGGCCAGGCCGTTGCACTGATTCTATTGCTCGGCGCGCTGTTCCTGTTCGGCGGCGGCGGTCGCGGTTAAGCCCGAACCATGGTCAAGCTCAACCGCATTTACACCAAGACCGGCGATGACGGCACCACCGGCCTGGTGCGCGGCCCGCGACGCCAAAAGTTCGACTTGCGCGTCGAGGCCTATGGCACGGTGGACGAAACCAATGCGCTGCTCGGCCAGTGTCGCCTGCTGACCACATCCATGCCGCGCATCGACATGTTGCTTGGCCGCGTCCAGAACGATCTGTTCGATGTCGGCTCGGACCTAGCAACGCCCGGCACCGATGATCCAGATGCCCAGTTTCCGTCGCTCCGCGTTCGTGCGGTGCAGACCGATTTTCTCGAAAAACAGATCGACCATTTCAACGCCGATCTCGCCCCGCTCAAAAGCTTCGTTTTGCCCGGCGGCACGCCGCTGTCGGCCGCGCTGCATGTCGCGCGGACGGTAACCCGTCGCGCCGAGCGCATTACGGTAGAATTGGCCTCGGTCGAACCCGACACCAATCCCGAAGCGGTGCGCTATCTCAACCGCCTCTCCGACATGCTGTTCGTGCTGGCCCGCGTCGCCAACAACAATGGGGCGCGCGACCTGCTCTGGGTTCCGGGCAATTACGGTGACGTCAAGAAAGGCGGCTAGGCCCCTAATGTTTCTGCCGCTGCACGACACCAATCCGATGCGCCATGTGGCGTTTCCTTACGTCAATTATGGGCTGATCGGCCTCACCATCCTGTGCTTTTGCGTGCAGGCGGTGCTGCCGCCGGGCGCCTTCGATCAGGCCACCATAGACTTCGGCATGATCCCCATTGTCGTGCGCAACGTCTACCCGCAGCCCGTGCCATGGCTGCCCGATTGGGCAACGCTGGTCACCTATGCGTTTCTCCATGCCGACTGGCTGCATCTGCTCAGCAACATGCTGTTCCTCTGGGTGTTTGGCGACAACATCGAGGACGCGCTCGGGCACTTCAAATATCTGCTGTTTTACGTTGCCTGTGCGGTGTTGGCCGCGCTCACCCATATGGCGTTCAACTTCAACGACAATGGCCCGCTGATCGGCGCGTCAGGTGCAGTAGCCGGGGTCATGGGCGCCTATATCGTGCTCTATCCGCATGCCCGCGTCTTCGTGCTGGCCCGCATCATCATCCCCATTCCGCTGCCGGTGCCAGCTTTCTGGATGCTCGGTTTTTGGGTCGCGACGCAGTTCTTCTACGTGCTGATCGGATCGAATGAACCTGTAGCCTGGTGGGCCCATATTGGTGGCTTCATCGCCGGCGTGATACTGGCAGCAACCTTCAAACGGCGGGAAGTGGCGCTGTTTGGCGGGCGCTGAGCTGGAGTCACATTTCACCAAATTGCCACGATTTCCGAAGGTTTTGTTTACATCCGCGCCCTATTGTTGAGCGTGGACAGTCAGCAAAAGGAGGTCCGGCATGAATACCGATCTCTCGATGCAAATGATGGCCATGAACTCCGCCAAGCTGCAAACCAATATGCAGATGGTGCTGTTCAAAAAAGCCCACGAGATGCAGACCGAAACGCTCGACGTGCTGATGCAGACGGCTCTTTCCGCTCCCCCTCCGGGGCAGGGCGCCAAGGTCGACAAGCTCGCCTGAGGAGATTGCACGATGAGCAACGCTCTCGGCATATCCCCATCGGTCATGATCAATCGCCTCGTTGACCGCACCGGCACCGGCCTTGACGCGCAATTGGCCAAAGTCGCCCAATTGCGGCTGGAGCTCGAAGTCGCCGGCAATGCCGAGCAGGTCAAGGAAGCTGGCCTCAGCCCCACGGGCGAAGCCGAGGCGCCAGTGATCAACACCGGCGCCGTAGTGGATCGGCTGATTTAGCTCTTGAGGCCGATCAGGGCTTCGATGACCGCTTCGCCATCGGGGGTGTCCCAATGGGCGGGGCCCTGCAGCACCGCGAGTTCGCAGCCATTTTCGTCGAGTACCAGTGTGGCTGGCAGACCAACCGCGACGGCCTGCTGCTTGAGGCGCTCGAAGGCGGCGAAGGTGTTATCGGCGTAGAGTGGCAGGTTGGCGAAGTCGTTTTCGTCGAGGAAACCCTGCGCTTTTTCATTGCCGCTATTGCCGATGTCGAGATTGATCGGCAGCACCATGAAGGCGTCGGAATTGTATTTGGTGGCGAGCGCATCGAGCGCCGGCATTTCTTCGCGACATGGCACGCACCAGCTTGCCCAGAAATTGACCAGCAGCGCCTTACCCTTGAAATCGCCGATGGTCATGTCGGTGCCAGCGGCATCCTTGAACGCCATGGTCGCGTAGCCGCGCCCTTCACCGGTGCCGTTGAGTGCGGCCAGTTCACCCTTGGCCGCCGCGTCGATCAGGGCCGCCGCTTGTTCCTGGACCGGGCATTCCTTGGCCTGACTGGCATTGCCGAGCCACACCCACGCCGCTATAGCTACGCCCAATCCCGCCAACCCCAGGACAATCGCCAGCCGGACGCGGCTCGAAGCTCCAGGGCGGGGCGCGTGCGTATCGGTCATAGACATTCTCCGAGGTATTCGATGAGCAATAAGATGTGGGGCGGACGGTTTGCTACCGGACCCGACGCCATCATGGAGGAAATCAACGCGTCGATCGGATTCGATCAACGCCTGTTCCGCCAGGATATTGCAGGATCGATAGCCCATGCCACAATGCTCGCCGAGACGGGCATTCTGACGCATGAAGACCGCGACGCCATTGTTGCCGGTCTAAACGAGGTGCTAGCCGAAATCGAGGGCGGCACCTTCACGTTCTCGCGGGCGCTCGAAGACATTCACATGAATGTCGAATCCCGCCTACGCGAAAAGATCGGCGATGCTGCGGGGCGCCTGCATACCGCACGCTCGCGCAACGATCAGGTCGCGACCGATTTCAAGCTCTATGTCCGCGACACCATCGATACGCTGGTGATCCAGGTTCAGACGCTGCAGCTCGCTTTGGTCACCAAGGCCGAGGAAGAAGCCGAGACCATCATGCCCGGCTTTACGCATCTGCAAAGCGCCCAGCCGGTGACCTTTGGCCATCATCTGCTGGCCTATGTCGAAATGCTTGGCCGCGATGCGGGTCGCCTCGCTGATGCGCGCAAGCGCCTCAATGAAAGCCCGCTGGGCTCGGCTGCTCTTGCCGGCACCCCCTACCCCATCGACCGCTACATGACGGCCGAAAAGCTGGGCTTTGACCGCCCGACCGCCAATTCGCTCGATGCCGTGTCAGATCGCGATTTCATTTTGGAAACGCTGGCTGCCGCGTCGATCTGCGCCATGCATCTGTCGCGCTTTGCCGAGGAAATGGTGATCTGGAGCTCGGCGCAGTTCGGCTTTGTGCGCCTCTCCGACAAGTTTACCACCGGCAGCTCGATCATGCCGCAGAAGCGCAATCCTGACGCCGCCGAACTGGTGCGCGCCAAGATCGGCCGCATCGTCGGTGCACTGACCAGCCTGATCGTCGTGATGAAGGGCCTGCCGCTCGCCTATTCCAAGGATATGCAGGAAGACAAGGAAGTCGCCTTCGACGCGCTCGATTCCCTGTCGCTGTCGCTGGCGGCGATGACCGGCATGGTCGGCGACATGACGGCGAACCACGAGCGCATGCGCGTTTCGGCCGCGGCTGGCTTTTCGACTGCCACCGACATTGCCGACTGGCTGGTGCGCGAGCTCAACATCCCCTTCCGCGACGCCCACCACATTACCGGACAGATCGTGGCGGTTGCCGAAAAGAAGAATTGCGGGCTGGAAGGCCTCACCATCGAGGACTTCAAGTCGGTCGACGAGCGCATCGATAGCCGCGTCCACAAGGTGCTGACGGTCGAGGCATCTGTTGCCGCCCGCAAGTCCTATGGCGGCACCGCGCCAATCAACGTTCTGGCCCAGGCCGCCCGCTGGAAGACCGCACTGACCGGCAAGGCACACGAGCCAAAGCCGCTGGGTAAAAAGAAACATGGCGGGCATGGCGACGGCGGGGTCGAATGACCTGCAAACCGGTCGCTTGAGGTAAAATCCTTCCCTTGGGTCGATTTTAGATGAGAAGGCTATGAGAGCTATGCTCGAATGGCCTTCACGTTGATTTGGCTGCAACGTCCAGATCAATGCCTCATCCGGCGCCATGCGCCGCCAGGGAGACCGCTGCATGCCCAGACCATCCCGACAGATGCGCCTCACCGAGCGCCATGTCGGCTATTTGCAGCCACCCAATCCCGATGAGGATATGCCCCCGCCGCCCGAGGGCATGCAGCCATCGACCCAAGCCGACTACGACCGCACCATTACCGAATTTCTGGGCCCCACACCCGAGCAGGAAGAGGTCTGGATCTTTGCCTATGGTTCGCTGATCTGGAAACCGGCCTGCGACTATGTGGAAATGCGCAAGGGCCTGGTGCGTGGCTGGCACCGCTCGTTTTGCCTGGGCTGGAACAACCGCTTTCGGGGTAGTGACGAAAATCCCGGCCTGATGCTGGCGCTCGATCGCGGCGGCGCTTGCAATGGCGTGCTCTATCGCCTGCCGCCCGGCAAGATCGCTGAGTCACTCACCCAGCTGTTCGAGCGCGAAATGGGCTGGAAGCCCTCGCCCTTTCCACCGCGCTGGGTCAACGTCAAAAGCGGCGACCGCATCATCCGTGCCATCACCTTTTGCATCGACCGCAATTCGGGGCGCTATGTCTCGGGGCTGTCGGTGGAAGACGTGGCGAGCGTACTGGCCAAGGCCGTCGGCTCGCGCGGCTCGATGGCCGAATATCTCTATGCGACGGTCAGCCACCTCGAAGAGATGGGCATCCACGATCCGCATCTTTGGGAGCTCCAATCGCTGGTCGCCGACCGCATTGAAGCCGCTTATGAGCCGGATCGCTAAGTCTTGCTTTCGTTTTTGGCGCCATCGGTTTAGATCACCGAGTCCCCTTCTCCCCTCGTGGGAGAAGGTGGCGCGATAGCGCCGGATGAGGGGGCTTCGCGCCATAAAAATTGCTCCGGTGGAGCAATTTTAGGCAAGAAGGCCACGAGAGCTACGCTCGAATGGCCGGGGTAAACAAAGCCCCTCACCCGCCCTTCGGGCACCCTCTCCCACAAGGGGAGAGGGGAAGAAAGGAATTGCCTTGGTCCACCATTTCGAACATCGCGGCGACACTCTGTTTGCCGAGGACGTCAATCTCAACGATCTCGCCGCCAAGGTGGGCACGCCGTTTTATGTCTATTCCAGCGCCACGCTGCGCCGCCACGTACGGGTAGTGAAGGCGGCGTTTGAGGGCATCCCGACGCTGCTGGCCTATGCGATGAAGGCCAATTCCAATCAGGCTGTGCTTAAGCTCATGGCATCGGAAGGTGCCGGCGCTGACGTTGTATCTGGCGGCGAGCTGGAACGCGCGCTGGCCGCTGGCATCAAGCCCGAGATGATCGTGTTTTCGGGCGTCGCCAAGACCATCGGCGAAATGCGCCGGGGTCTCGAAGTCGGCATCAAGTGCTTTAACGTCGAGAGCGAACCCGAGCTGGAACGCCTGTCGATGGTTGCGGCCGATATGGGCCTGACCGCCAAGGTGTCGGTCCGTATCAACCCCGACGTCGACGCCCGCACCCATGCCAAGATTTCGACCGGCAAGGCCGAGAACAAGTTCGGCATTCCCTATGCCCGCGCCCGCGAAGTCTACCGCCGCATCGCCGAGTTGCCCAATGTCGAGGCCGTGGGCGTCGACATGCATATCGGCAGCCAGATCACCGATCTCGAACCCTTCGGCAACGCCTTTGGCCTGATGGCCGAACTGGTCACCTCGCTCCGTGCCGATGGCCACAATATCAAGCACGTCGATGTCGGCGGCGGCCTTGGCATTCCCTACAATGTCGATGAAGCCGCGCCGCCGCTGCCCACCGCCTATGCGGCTGTTGTGCGCGACAAGGTCGGCCAGCTCGGCGTGACGCTTGTTATCGAGCCTGGCCGCCTGCTGGTTGGCAATGCCGGCATCCTCGTCACCAAGGTCGAATATGTGAAGGAAGGCGGCACCAATTTCGTCATCGTCGATGCGGCGATGAACGATCTGATCCGCCCCACGCTCTATGAAGCCCACCACGATGTGGTGCCGGTCAATCACTCCAACCTTGCCCCGATCACCGCCGACATCGTGGGCCCGGTCTGCGAGACGGGCGATTACCTCGCCAAGGCCCGCACCATGCCTGGCGTCAAGGAAGGCGACCTGCTGGCAGTGATGAGCGCTGGCGCCTATGGCGCCGTGATGGCATCGACCTACAATTCACGGGCCCTGATCCCGGAAGTGCTGGTGGATGGGGAGAAATTCCACGTCATCCGGCCGCGCAAGTCGATTGATGAGTTGATTGGGTTGGATAGCGTTCCGGACTGGGTGTGACGCTAGATCTTGGTTCAAATTCGGCGCGATTTTCACCTCGCCCCTGAGGGGAGAGGTCGACCCGCAGGGTCGGGTGAGGGGGTCAGGCGTGGTGCTGGAGCCGAGAGGCTTCACCCCTCACCCTAGCCCTCTCCCCTGAGGGGCGAGGGGACCGTTCTGTGACCTTGGCACCATGGCGCCATCATAAAGCAGCAAAACCCTACTGCTCGCCCGCCCGCGCCTGCCGCCCGAGCGACACGACTTCCACGGGCTTACCCTCAAGCGCATCGTCGATTTTGGTCAGCAGATCCATCAGCGTGAACGGCTTGACGATCACGTCATAGATCAGCGCATCGAGCCCATGCGCGCGCTCACGCTGGTCGGCAAAGCCCGTCATCAGCACGATGATGATATCGGGGAACTTGGCGGCGACATGCAGCGCCAGCCCGATGCCATCCATGATGGGCATCTTGATGTCGCTGAGCATCAGATCGAAACGCCCGTTCTCGGCGTCGACCGTCTCGGCAGCGAGCCCGCCATCTTCTTCGGCGACGACTTCGTGCCCTTTCATCGTCAGGGCGCTCACCACGAAGGCGCGCACCGATGGATCGTCTTCGGCAACCAGAATACGGGCCATCAATGGTGCTCCGGGCTAGAATGGTCTGGTGGCGCACTCTGCGCCACGGGATCGACGGCTTTCGCCGTAACGGCACCATCGGTTGTTGTTGTTCGTTGTTTCTGCCCATTGGCAAAACTCAGGCGGACGCGTTCGGCAGGTCCGGGCGGCAGCGCCAGCTGGGTGTTGAACGTCGCCCGCTCGCCCCCCATCAGATCGCGCACGGCTGGCACCACGCTCCACTCGTAAAGGCTGTTGCCATCGGCGCCGAGCAGCGTCACCACCACGGCCGGCACATGCACCGGATCGGGCATCAGCCCGACGATCTGGGCCGAGACGATCAGCAGGTCCTTGCCGTCGCGCGTCGTGTGCAGCGTCGTCACGTCGGAAAAATCGAGGCCGACGACGTTCACGCCAAGGCCCACCGATTGATAAAGACCGGCCATGGCGGGGAACTGCTCAACCACCTGTACCCGACCGAAATAGGCTGTGCCGAGCACGCCAATCAGCAGCAGCGCGCCAACCCAGCGCAGGCCGCGCCGCATGCGGGCCAGAGGCAGATGCGCCTCCATGGCTTCCTTGCGCTGCTTGAAAGCGCGCTGGCGATTGCGGATGACGGCGGGATCAACCTTACCGGCAATGGTCGAATCAGTGTCGCGCGCGACTTCCTGATCCCATTTTTCCTGCGCCTCGGTTTTCTTGACGGTCTTGGCCGTCTCGGCGGCGACCTCGCGCTCTTCCTGCTCCATCACCTCATCGAGGCCATCTTCCACGATGGCTTCGAAGGCTTTTATCTCGTCGACGGTCGATTTATCCCGGGCCATGGGGCGTTGTTGCCAGGCCTGCTGGCAATGGGCGCACTGCACCTTTCGACCAGCCGACCCGATGGCTTCGTAGCTCACCTGGTACTTCGTCTGGCAATGTGGGCAGGTAATGATCATTGAGCCAGACAAAAAAAGACGAATGGGCAGTCCCCGAATGTAGCGGTGCTAGGTTAAAACTCCTCAAACTCTCCGCCACGTCCCGGCAATCCACCACATTTGTGCCCCTATCATCGACGTAAGGACCGTGGTGGCGCGCCCGACTGTTATGATGCGTGCAACATTTGATTCGCGTCGTTGCGGACTAATTGGGGAGCCAGCGTTCTTGATCGAGTTTTCCAATGTCGGCCTGCGTTACGGCAATGGTCCCGAAATTCTGCGAGACCTGACCTTTTCGGTCGAACCCGGCTCATTCCATTTCCTCACCGGCCCATCGGGCGCAGGCAAAACCAGCCTGCTGCGCCTGTTGCTGCTGTCGCTCAAACCATCGCGTGGCCAGGTCACCATGTTCGGCGAGGACGTGACCAATCTGACCCAGGATCGGCTGCTGCAGATGCGACGCCATATCGGGATCGTGTTTCAGGAATTTCGTCTTCTCGACCACCTGACGACCTTTGAAAATGTCGCCCTGCCGCTGCGCGTGCTCGGGCAGGCCGAGAGTGAATATCGACCCAACGTCACCGAACTGCTCGAATGGGTTGGCCTGGGCGAGCGCATGAACGCGCCGCCATCGCTGCTTTCAGGTGGCGAAAAACAGCGTGCCGCCATTGCCCGCGCCGTGATTGCGCGCCCAAAGGTGCTGCTGGCCGACGAGCCCACGGGCAATGTCGATCCGGACCTCTCGAGCCGCCTCGTGCACCTGTTTGCCGAGCTCAACCGCACCCTGGGCACCACCATTATTCTCGCGACCCACGAACTGCCGCTGCTCGACAAGTTCAGCTATCCCCGCATGTTGCTCAGCAAGGGCGAGTTGGTGATCCATGATTGAGCGCATTCTGGCTGTCCTGCCGATCCGCAAGGGCACGGCGCCCATCGTTCCTGAAAAGAGCGTGTCCGGCCGCACCCTGCTGCTGCTGATCACCATCATGAGCTTCCTTTCGGCCGTCACGCTTGGTGGCGTGGTGCTGGTGCAAAAATCGGCCATAGCCTGGTCTGCCGATGTCGGTCGCGAAGTCACCATCCAGATCCGCCCCGTCGAGGGCGAGGTGATGGAATCCAACCTGCGCACCGCCGTGTCGTTGGCCCAGTCGACCCCTGGCGTTGCCGGCGCACGCGCGCTGACCATCGAGGAAAGCCAAAAGCTGCTTGAGCCATGGCTCGGCGCGGGGCTCGACCTCACCGCCATCGACATTCCGCGCCTTGTCGTCGTCCAACTCGGCGATCCGGCTGACGCCGATATTGAGGGCCTCCAGCGCAATCTGGCGGCGGTGAAGGGCGCAAGCCTTGATACCCATGCCGCCTGGCGCCAGCAGCTCAACACCATGGCCGGCACCATCGTGTTTTCGGGTCTGCTGGTGCTGATCCTGATCGGCGCAGCCACCGTGCTCGCCATCGTTTTTGCGACGCGCGGCGCCATGTCGACCAACCGCGAAATCGTCGACGTGCTGCACTATATCGGCGCTTCCAACAAGTTCATCGCAGGCGAGTTCCAGGGGCGTTTCCTGTCCTTTGGCTTGCAGGGCGGATTGCTCGGCACCGTCGCGGCGCTACTGTTTTTCACCCTGATCGGCGCGGCCGCCGGCAATATGCTGTCGAGCGAGGCCGGCGTGCTGTTTGGCCGCTTTGCCTTGGGCGTTGACGGCATTATCGGCATCGTCGCCGTGGTGCCGGTAATTGCGGCGCTGACCGCCATCACCTCGCGCGTCACCGTGCGCCGCTTCCTCAGCGAGACATCCTGATTTGGAGACGACAGGGGAATTCACCCTGACTGCCGATGACGTCGCGGCGGCCGGCTGGCTCTATACCAAAAGAGGCCTCACCCGTCCCCGCGTGCTGTTCAGCTGGTTCGTGCTGTGGCTGGCTACGCTGGCTTTTCTGACCTTTGTCTGGGGCGGCGTGGAGCAGGCACTTCAAATGCCCTTCGTCGTTCTCGGCCTCTCACTTTTGCCCTTCGTCATCGTCGTCGGGCTGACCGTGCTGCTGGTTCCGATCCGGGCGCGCAGCAATTTCAAGCAGCAACGCTCGCTACAGGTGACGCTCACCCTCTCATGGTCAGATGCCGGACTGCGCGCCGTCTCGGAATATGGTACCTTCACCATACCGTGGAGCCACTTCATGGCCTGGACCGAAGACGGCAAGTGTTTCCTTTTATTGGAATCAAACCGGCTTTATAGGCTCATCCCAAAGCGCCTTCTGGACACCGACCAGCAAAATGGGCTGCGCACTTATTTAACCCAGGTCGGCCACTAAGCCGAACCGAACATCAATGCAGCGGAGTTACGATTATGGCCGTCATACAGGCGCTTCGCACCGCGCTGTTCTACTTCATCTTCATCGGCCAGACCGTGATCGTCGCCATCGTTATCGGCACGATCGCGCTGATCGGTGGCCGCACCCCGGCCAGCTGGGCGCTAGCCAAGTTCTGGTGTCGCTCGACGCTCGCCTATCTGCGGGCGCTGACGGGCGTTAAGACCAAGGTCAGTGGCCTTGAAAATATCCCAGAAGGCGGTTGTATCATTGCAGCGAAGCACCAGAGCGACTGGGACGTTTTTGCCATTTTCCCGCACACTGGCCGCCCCGCCTATATCGTCAAGAAGGAGCTGATGCGCATCCCCTTCTTCGGTTGGGCCGCGCGCTCGCTCGATTGCATCGAAGTCGACCGCCGCAAGGGCGCCGAGGCCATCCCGCTGATGATGGCCCAGGCCCATGCCGCCGTCGAACGCGGCTGCCGCATTGTGATTTTCCCCGAAGGCACCCGCAAGGCGCCGCTGTCGCCCGCCGACTACCGCCAGGGCATCGTCCGCCTCTATATGGAACTGGGCGTCCCTGTCGTGCCGGTAGCGCTCAATTCGGGCCTGTTCTGGGGTCGCAACAGCGCTGTGATCTGGCCCGGAACGGCCGAAGCCAAGTTCCTGCCGGCCATCGAACCGGGCCTCGCCTCCAATGTGTTTATGGAGCGACTCAAAAAAGCCATCGAAACCGATTCGGATCAGCTGATTCTAGAGGCTGATGAAAATGGTCTTTCCCGTCCCGTCGACCCAGAAATGCGCCGCAAGCTTGATGCCCTCAGGCAGTCGTATCAAAACGCCTGATAGCCACCACATGTTGACGGCGCCAGCGAACGAAGCCATACATCTAGTTAGAGCGCTGTAGGGCGCTTGACATGTATTGCATTTTGTTCTATTTTTGTTCTTGTTCGTTGAACGCTGTGGAGATGGCGTGAATGGCTGGCATTGTCGAGAGCAAGGTTTTGGTCCACGGCTTCGGTCGCCACAGCAATTGGCAGGGCCGCTCAGGTCGCGCCTATGATGTGATCAGCGAAAACCTTGAACATTTTGCCATGGGCGACAGCGATCTGTACATGATCGCCAAGGGTAGCCATGTGCTCTGGGTTGGCTCCACCGGTGAACTGGTTGGCGATCCGATGAGCCGCTCGCGCTTCCGTCTGGCGCTCGATTGCGCCGACCGCGTCTTCCGCCTCACCACCCCCGGCGCCGCTGCCGAACGCCTCAGCACCATCTGGGACCTCGAAGGAGCAGAACCTTTGGCGGGCGCGCAGGCGGCTTAAAAACCGGCTGCCTTACCACGCGATATTATCCCGACGATGCCATCGCGAACCATGGCCTCAAGCAGCCACATCGTCCTTGGCCAGCAACTTGGCCAGCGCCATCAACTGCCGATCGCGGATCCCCAGATCCCCGAGATGCTTGGCGGTATTGAGTACGTAGTCGACATTGCGGCCGGATAGGCCAACGCCAGCCTGCACCATGACAAGCTGTTCCTCGATGCTCAGCCGTCCGGCAAATTGCTCGTGCCGCTCATCGACCAGAAAAGCCAGTGCGCTGACAGTCCGCCCGTCAGCCAGATGCACCGGCCGCATCACATCACGATAGACCGCCGTGACCTGCTCGCGCTCCTCAAGATAGGCCCGCACGGCGGCCCACTCGCTGTCGGCAACCTCAAACACCATGCCCCGGCATGACCCACCCCGCGCCAGCCCGAACACCAGCCCCGGCCGCTCAAGCGTACCCCGATGGTGATGCGAGACGATGGAAAGGCTGCGATGGGCGCCCTTGAGCAGGCCTTGCTGGGCTGAAATATGCACAAAACCGGGGTTCCAGATCAGGGAACCATAGCCGAAGACCCAATGGGTAAGTGTCGTATCTGTTGTGTGCATTGCCATGACCTGAACCCAAATCTAGGCAAACATGCGGAGCGAGGCAATTGCATCTGGGCGATACTTGCCATGCGCCAGATGTGCGGCACCGGGCCCCATCGGCGCAATCGCACTTTAGTCCGCAGCCCCGGAAAGGTAAGACTTCCGCTCATGAAGAAGCGAATCATTATTCTCGGCTGCGTCGTGCTGGCCGTCGTCATCGCCTGGAGCGCCGCCTGGGTCGTGCTGTCGGGTCTGGTCAAAGACAATATCGAACAGCTGGCCAATGCCGATGGCGTTACGACGCCGCGCATCGCGTGCGAAACCCTCAATATTTCGGGCTTCCCGTTCCGTTTTGACGCCGACTGCGTCAATGCCGAGATCGTCAGCGGTGACTTCACCGTCACGACGCCGGGCATCCGCGCCAGCATTCGCGTCTATGCCCCGACCCATCTGCTGGCGTCGGCCAAAGGTCCGCTGCATTTGACCGACAATTTCACCGGCACCCGCAATGGCGTCGATTGGTCGACGCTTGAAGCCAGCATCCGCCTCGACAACTGGCGCATCGCCCGCGCCTCGGTGTCTGGCGCCGATGTGGTCTGGACCGACACGCTGTTTGGCAACAGTGTTATCGCCCAGAGCCCGCTGGTCGAAGTTCATCTGTTCGACATTCCCGAGCAGCACAATGCCGAGGCCAAAACCGCAGCGCTGGCCGGCTATGTCCGCGCCCAGAACGCCGCCTGGCCCGGCCTAACGCTGACCGATGCCAGCGCCGAAGTGCAGGTCGAACTATCTGGCCTGCCCGACGACGTACGCAACTGGGACAATCCGCTGCTGCTGCAGTCCATGCAGCAGGCCGGTGGTGCACTCAAGATCGTCGCCATCCACGCCACCGACGCCGCCGCAACCCTGGACGCGTCGGGCGAACTGACGCTCGACGCGCAGGGTTTCCCGGAAGGCCAGATCAGCATCAAATCGACCGGTGTCGCCGAACGTGTCGGTCCGATGATTGCCGAGCCATGGCGCACGCTGGTGTTTGGCACCCCGGCCCCGGATGGCTCCTACGCCAATCAGCTGAACTTCCATGGCGGGGCGATTTCGTCCGGTCTCGTGCCAATCGCGACCGTGCATCCACTTTTTTGAGGAATAAGGGGCAGCATCTTGCCATACCCTCGTGGTTCGAGGCGCTGAAGAAGCGCACCTCACCATGAGGGCTTTTGATACACGGGGGTCCAGTAACCCTCATGGTGAGGTGCGAACTCTTCGCGAGCCTCGAACCACGAGGGTGTGGCACTAAGCGTCGTCGCCGCCGCCATGTTCGCGCACAAAGGTGACTTCGGGGGTGGGTGGGGCTTCGTGCGGGCGACCGAAATCGGCGGCGGCAGTTTCCTGACCGGCCGAAATGATCGAGCGACGAATAGCGCGCGTGCGGGTGAACATTGCCTCGAGCGCCGGACCATCGCCGGTGCGCACCAGACGCTGCAGCACCGACAGATCCTCAGAAAAGCGACCAAGCATTTCCAGCACTGCATCGCGGTTGGTGAGGAAAATATCGCGCCACATCACCGGGTCCGATGCCGCGATACGGGTAAAATCGCGGAAGCCCGAGGCCGAGAACTTGATGACTTCGGACTGCGTCGCCGCTTCAAGATCGGCCACCGTGCCCACGATATTGTAGGCAACGAGATGGGGAATATGGCTGGTGATGGCCAACACCATATCGTGGTGCGCCGCATCCATGGCCTCGACCTGGCTGCCCATGGCACGCCAGAAGGCAGCCAGCTTTTCGGTCTGCGCCGGATCGACATCAGGCCCCGGCGTCAAAACACACCAGCGCCCGGCGAACAGTTCGGCGAAGCCCGCCGATGGCCCAGAATGTTCTGTGCCTGCCAGCGGATGGCCAGGAATAAGGCTGACGCCAGCCGGGACCAGCGGCGACAGGGTTTTGACCACATGGCCCTTGACCGACCCGACGTCGGACAGGATCGCGCCCGGCTCAAGAGCCGGCGCAATGGTCTTCATCACGCTTTCATAAGTGCCGACAGGCGTGCAGATGATGATGAGATCGGCGCCGCGCACCGCCTCGGCGGCGTCCAGCGTATAGATATCGCCCAGTTCGAGTTCGCGCGCTTCCTCGAGCGTTTCCTGCCGGCGGGTCGTAATCGAGATGACCTCGACCAGCCCCTGCCGCCGCGCCGCCAGCGCGATGGACGACCCGATGAGCCCGATACCGATCAGGGCGATCTTGCGAAAATGAACACTCATGAGATTTGAACCAGTGCCTTGAGAATGCCGACAACGCCGCGCATCGCCTGCTCGGAACCAATGGAAATGCGCAGCCCATGCGGGATACCGTAGGACTTGCCAACTTCGCGCACGATCAACCCGCGCTCCATCAGCGTCTCGAACGCCAGTGCGGCGTGTTCGGCATCGGGGAACAGCACCAGCACGAAATTGGCCTGGCTGGGCACCACATAGATGTGGTTGGAGGTCAGTTCGGTGGTGATCCAGTCGCGCCACTCGGCGTTAAATTCCTTGAGGCGCGCGGTAAACTCCACATCGCGCGTTGCCGCCGCGCCCGCCAGCTGTGCCGGCAGGTTGACGTTGAACGGGCCACGGATGCGGTTGATCGCATCCACAACATGTGGCGGGCCCACCATCCAGCCGATGCGGGCCGCTGCCAGCCCCATCTTGGAGAAGGTGCGCACCATCACGACGTTTTCGGCCTCCGCCACAAGATCGGAGCCGACCGTATAGTCCGCCGCCGTCACATATTCGGCATAGGCGCTGTCGATGACCAGAAGGATATCGGGGCGAAGGCCAGCATGCAGCCGCCGCACTTCGGCATCGCTCAAATAAGTGCCGGTCGGATTGTTCGGATTGGCCAACCAGATGATCTTGGTCTTGTCGGTGACGGCTGCCAGCAGCGCATCGACATCGGCCGTATAGTCGGTTTCATCGACCAGAACGATGCTGGCGCCGGCCGCCCTGGTGATGATCGGATAGACCGAAAAACCATACTGGTTCATCAGCGCCTCATCGCCATCGCCGAGATAGCACTGGGCGATCAGGTGCAGCAGATCGTCGGAGCCATTGCCGCAGACGATGCGCGCGGCATCGAGCCCATGCACTTCGGCCAGCGCTTCGCGCAGGATCTTGGACGAGCCTTCCGGATAGATTTCCAGATGATCGGCCACCGAACGGAACGCCTCTATCGCCTTGGGGCTGGCCCCAAGCGGCGATTCATTGGACGACAGCTTGATGGACTTGCTCCCCGGCGCGCCCGATTTACCGGGAACATAGGGGGCAATATCAAGAATGCCGGGCTGCGGAACGGGGCGAAGACGGTCGTCGGACATGATGCCAATCCGGGCGGAAAAATCGCGCGGACCATAGTCAAAGTGGGGCTGGAAGGCAAAGGCGGATTGGGGGCAAGTCGATTGATCTGCCACGCCCATTCCGCGCCGTTGCCGGGCTCATGCCGGGGACGCGGACAAACCGCTCCGCGCGCTTGCGGCGTGGCACGGCCGGGAAGGCTTCCTTGCGGGCGCGGACGCAGATGACGCCACTGACCGCAGGCCAGAACATGCGCCCAACCCGCTCGAACAGCCGCGTCGATTTCAGCACCAGCGAACTTTGAAACGGTGGCAGGAACAGTCCGTCGCGCCAGGCTTCGGGCACGAAGCTATGGTCACGCAGCAGCTTGTCGAGCTGGCCGCCTGAATAAGGATTGCCCTGCCCGAACGGAGTGTTGTCGCGCTGCGCCCACATGCCGCGACGGCGCGGCACCACCAGCACCAAATGGCCATTGGGCGCCGTGATGCGCCACAGCTCGCGCATCAGTTCCTCGGCGTCGGCAACGTGTTCCAGCGCATGGATGGCAATGGTCAAATCGATTGCAGCGTCGTTCAGCGGCATTTCGAGTGGATCGCACAGCACGGTATGCGACGGACCCTCGCGCGGCCAGGCGGACGCCCCCTGCCGCGCCGGCATGAAGGCCAGCACACGCTCCGCCTTCTCCAGCGTAAAGCGCAGATAGGGCGTGGCAAAGCCCAGGCCCAGCACGCGCTTGCCGGCAACGCCATTGGACAGGCCAATCACCTGTTCGCGTACCAGCGCACGCGAAATGCGGCCCAGGGGGGATTTGTAATAGTCGATCAGGCGGGTCACATCGGCGGTCATGGCGACAACTCTGCCGGTTTCGCGAGAACTTGTCCATTTGGCCGGTTGTCATGTGCGGCCGGAACCCCTAGCTCTCGGGTTAATCTATTCATCAAGGAGCGTTGCCATGAGTTTGATCGTCGATGTGTTCGCGGCCCGGAGCGACAATTTCGGCTACCTGGTGCACGACACGGCGACCGGCCGCACCGCTGCCATCGACGCGCCGGAAGCGGCCGCGATCAAGACGGCGCTACTGCACCGTGGCTGGACCCTCACCGATATTTTCATCACCCACCACCATATCGATCACGTCGAGGCCATCCCTGAACTCAAGGCCGAGTTCAATGTGCGCGTGGTTGGTCCACGCGGGGAAGCCGACAAGATCGCTGATCTCGACGAACTGGTTGCGGGTGGCGAGACGGTAACGCTGGGCGAAACCGTGTTCGACGTCTACGACGCCCCCGGCCATACGCTGGGTCACATCGTGTTCCACGACAAGGCGGGCAAGCACCTGTTCACCGCCGATGCGCTGTTCTCGCTGGGCGTTGGCCGCATGTTTGAAGGCACGCCTGGCCCGATGTGGGAAGGCGTCAAAGCGCTGCGCGAACTGCCTGACGACACGCTGGTCTATTGCGGCCACGAATATACCGCCAGCAATGCCAAGTTTGCGCTGTCGGTCGATCCCGACAATGCGGCGCTGCAAAAGCGCGCTGCCGAAATTCGTGAACTGCAGGCATCTGGGCGTTTTACCATTCCGTTCCTGCTCGGCGAAGACAAGGCGGCCAACCCATTCCTGCGCGCCGACGCGCCGGAACTGGCCAAACACTTCGGTCTTGAAGGTGCTGCGCCCGCTGAAGTCTTTGCCGCGATCCGCAAGAGCAAGGACACCTTCTAGCCGTCTGGCACACCAAAACGTTCCGACAAAACACACAACGGCGGCGCAATTTGCGTCGCCGTTTGTTTAACCATCCCCGCTTTACCTGCGGAAATCGTTAACAAATCGTTAGCATTTGGCACGCCGTTTGCCCCTAATGGAGCAAAGCGGCCACTTATGCGTTTCATTTTGAGACAGCTGGCCCGTTCTGAGACAGGCGAGGCTGAAAATGGCCGATTATGAAACGAACCGCCCGGGGCTGCCCATGGCACTCGATCCGCAAAGTCCACGCCCATCGCTGAAACGCAGCGAAACTACCGCCGCTTTCGTCAGCCAACTGCTGGCCGAGCGCAATCGCGTGCCGGCCCAGCGGGCGCGCCAACGCGCCACGCCACAGGGTGCGGTCGGTGCCTATGCCGCGGGCGGACAGATTGCCGTCCGCCGCATGCCGGTTGGCTATCGGACCAGTGTTGTCGTCTAGGGGCTAATGCCCACCCATCGACATATCGCGCGTCGCGCTGGTGATGGACATGGTGAAGCCCGCCACGACGTCGATCAGCGCCATGATCAGCAGAATGAAGAACACCGTGCTGGAGGCCGCGCCCACCAGCAGGAACTCGACCAGCAGCAGCACGAACAGCCCCATCGAGAGCATGTGCTCGACAATCGAGACTGTGCCGATGCGGGTGGATTTCAGCAGTTCGAGAAACAGTAGCACCAGCGATCCCAAAATCATCAGATCGCCCAGCGACACGACCCAGGGCGTGCCCGACACCATGGCGATGGTGAAGATCGTATTGTTCCACCCGGCCGGATTGCCGCCCAGGAACAGGAACGCCACCACATTGTAGATGATGAATGGAATGACAAGCAGCGGCGGAATAAACGGCCCCCGCTTCGGACGCGCTCCAGCCGGCGGCACATAGATATGGTCGACCAAAGCAGCTCTCCGAGTTTTGGGTGAGGTGATGATGCCAGATTGGCGGAGGGGCGGGAAGGTGGGATGCGCCGCTCGAGCCCAGGTTTGATTTGGGCACTCTGTCCCAACGTCATCGCCCGGATTGTCCGGGTGATCCATTTTGCACCGTGGCCCGAATTGGATTGCCCGGACAAGCCGGGCAATGACGGAGGATGGGGAAACTCCGTCGTACGACAGCCCAGATATTCGAGCAATCTGCCCCTACCCTCGCTCCCTGCCGACTGAACTTTCAGTGTTCCACCATGTCGTTCCCGCGCAGGCGGGAATCTCACTTTGGCTATGCGCGATAAGGAGATTCCCGCTTTCGCGGGAATGACGTCGTGGTTGGGGCCTTGTCCTTACTTCTTCAGCTTGAGCGGCCCGACCATCTGCTCTGGCTTCACCTCGGCGTCGAATTCTTCGCCGGTGAGGAGGCCCAGCGCGATGGCTTCTTCGCGCAGGGTCGTGCCGTTCTTGTGGGCGGTCTTGGCGATCTTGGCGGCGTTGTCGTAGCCGATCTTGCGGTTGAGCGCGGTCACCAGCATCAGCGACTTGTCGACCAGCTCCTTGATGCGGGCGCGGTCTGGCTCGATGCCGACGGCGCAGTTGTCGTTGAACGACTTGGCCGCATCGGCGAGCAGGCGCACGGTCTGGAGGAAATTATAGGCGATGACGGGCTTGAATACGTTGAGCTCGAAATTGCCCTGGCTGGCGGCAAAACCGATCGCCGCGTCATTGCCCATCACCTGCGCCACGACCATGGTCATGGCTTCGGACTGGGTCGGGTTGACCTTGCCTGGCATGATCGAGGAGCCGGGTTCGTTCTCGGGAATGATGATTTCGCCGAGGCCCGAACGGGGACCGGAGGCGAGCCAACGCACGTCATTGGCGATCTTCATGAAGGCAACCGATAGTTGCTTGAGCGCACCCGAGCTACCGACAAAAGCGTCATGGCCGGCCAGTAGCGCAAACTTGTTTGGGCCGGTGACAAAGTCATGGCCGGTCAGGGTCGCGATTTCCTTGGCCACGGCCACGGCGTAATCGGGATGAGCATTAAGGCCCGTGCCGACGGCGGTGCCGCCCAGCGCCAGTTCCTTGAGCTGCGGCAGGGTCGCCTTGATGGCCGAAACGGCATAGTCGATCTGCGCCACCCAGCCGGAGATTTCCTGGCCCAGCGTCAGCGGCGTCGCATCCTGCAGATGGGTGCGGCCGATCTTGACGACATCCATATAGGCTTCTGCCTTGGTATTGAGCGTATTGCGCAGCAGCGCCACGCGCTCGAACAGGTAATTCTCGATCGCCTCGACGGCAGCGATATGCATGGCCGTTGGATAGGTGTCGTTGGACGACTGGCTCATGTTCACATGGTCATTGGGATGCACGGGCTTTTTGGAGCCCATGGTGCCGCCTGCCATTTCGATGCCGCGGTTGGAAATGACTTCGTTGACGTTCATGTTGGACTGCGTGCCCGAACCGGTCTGCCAGACCACGAGCGGGAAGTGGTCATCGAGCTTGCCCGAAATCACTTCGTCGGCGGCGGCGACGATCAGGTCGCGGGTGGTTTCATCGAGCAGGCCCAGCTTGTGGTTGGCCAAAGCGGCAGCTTTTTTCAGCACGCCGAAAGCGGTGATGATTTCCTTGGGCATTTTCTCGCCGCCAATATCGAAATTGGCGAGGCTGCGGGCCGTCTGAGCGCCATAGTACTTGTCGTTTGGAACCTCGATGGTGCCCATCGTGTCCGATTCAACGCGTGTGCTCATGGCTTAACTCCCGAGAAATAGGCCGCTCTTTTTGGCGGCAGACAAAGCAAAAAGGCCGACCCCGTTAGGGATCGGCCGTCGGAATATCAGAAACGAGCGCAAGGCGCGCCTCGTCTTTCGTTTACTTCTTAACGTTCAGAACCTGACGACCAGCATACATGCCGGTCTTGAGGTCAACGTGATGTGGGCGGCGCAGCTCGCCGGAATCCTTGTCTTCAACATAGGATCCAGCTGCAAGAGCGTCGGCCGAGCGGCGGAAGCCGCGCTTCATCGGCGAGGTCTTTCGTTTTGGCACTGCCATGGTCGGTACTCCGAATTCAATATCGTTGCGCCGCCGAAGCGGCCCAGAGACTGCATCTCTGAAGGGATTGGTGGGGTCTATAGATCAAGATCGCGCCCTTGGCTAGGGGATTTGTTGCGGTGTGGATAGTCCATTTGTCGCCACGGCGCCCAATCCGCGCCCTCAGAGCGCCAACTGCCCATTCTCAGCCACGCAAGTCGCCCGGCTGCCAAACTCGCGCACCCGCCCTTCGATGATGCCGGCAATCCGCACCATCCCCGAAGATGGCCGCCCTGGCTGGCGCAGCATCGGGTTGGGCAGCGCCGTGACCAGGAGCGTCGCCGTGCGCCAATCGAGGTTTTGCGGGGCAATGCCAAAGGCCCGCTGCGCGCCGGCGGCAATACCGAACTGCCCTTCGGGGCCCCATTCGGCGATATTGAGATAGATCTCCATGATGCGCCGCTTGGGCAGCACCAGATCGATATAAAGCGCCAGCGGCACTTCGAGCGCCTTACGGACAACGCTGGGGCTGTTCCAGAGGAAAAGATTGCGCGCCACCTGCATGGTCAGGGTCGAGGCGCCGCGCGCGTTCTGGCCCGCCATATAGCGCTCGACCTCTTCGCGCAGCGCGCCCATATCGACGCCCCAATGGCGGCAGAACTGCCCGTCTTCCGACAAGATCACCGAGGCCTTGAGGCGGTCCGAAATATCGCCGATGTTGCGCCACTCCCGCACGACGGGGCGGCCGGTGACGTAACGCTCGATCATCGGCACCGAAATCGGGTTGATCACCAGATAGAGCGGCGTCAGCACCAGCGGAATCGCCACCAGCACCGCCAGCACGCTGATCGGCCAGCGCAGCACGCGCCACATACCCTTGAGATTACGTCGTAATGCCATGCCACCCCATTAGCGGGGCGAGCATCGGGAAGCTAGTGGGCGACACTCGCTGTGTGCCACGCCCTCGTGGTTCGAGGCTGGTAAGAACGCGCACCTCACCATGAGGGCTGTTCTGGCTGCAGCGGTTAAGTAGCCCTCATGGTGAGGTGGGAGCGCAGCGACCCTCGAACCACGAGGGCGTGGCACCAGGTCCCCACCACCACCTTGCCGCAAGCCAGCCAACCGGCTAGCAACAATCTCATGTATGATTTCGCTGCCGACATCGCCGATTGCGCCCAAGCCGTTGAAACCGCTCTCGATGGCCAGCTCGATGCCGGTCATCTGTCGGGCCCCGGCCCCACGGCCGACCGCCTCGTTGCCGCGATGCGCCACGGTGCGCTGGAAGGCGGCAAGCGCCTGCGTCCGCTGTTGGTGCGTCAGGCTGCTGCGATCTTTAATGTCCCCGCACCACAGGTGCTGACGGCTGGCCTCGCGGTCGAGATGGTGCATTGCTATTCGCTGATCCACGACGACCTGCCGGCGATGGACAATGATGACCTGCGCCGTGGCCGCCCGACCGTGCACAAGGCCTATGACGATGCGACCGCCATCCTGGCCGGTGATGCGCTGCTGACCCACGCCTTTGGCCTGCTCTCGGACACTGCCTGTCATCCCGATCCGGCGGTGCGGATTGCGCTGGTCACCGAACTCGTCCGGGGCTCGGGCGCCGGCGGCATGGTCGGCGGGCAGATGCGCGATATCGAAGGCGAAAAGGCAGGCCTCTCGCCCGACGAAATCTCGACCATGCAGGCGATGAAGACCGGCGCGCTGATCCGCGCCAGCGTGCGCATAGGCGCGATTCTCGGTGGTGCCGATCCGCGTGCCCTTGCCGTGCTCACCGCCTATGCCGAAGCGGCCGGCCGCGCCTTCCAATTGGCCGACGACATTCTGGACGTGACGGCCACGCCCGAAGTCATGGGCAAGGCCACCGGCAAGGATGCCGCGCTCGGCAAGCAGACTTTGGTGGCACAGCTTGGCCTTGAGGGCGCCCGCACCCGGCTCGACCAGATCGTTGCCGAAGCGCTGTCGTGCCTGCGCACCTTTGGCCCCAAAGCCGACGGCCTGCGCGCCACCGCCCGCTACTTTGCCAGCCGGGAAAACTGATCATGGCCCGCCTAGTCAGTATCAATGTCGGCGCGGCACAACATATCGATGGCTACAAGCCGCTGACCGGGATCATCAAGACTCCCGTGCAAAGCGCCGAGATCGGTAAGCTGGGCATTGCAGGCGACGCCATTTGCGACCGCAAGCATCATGGCGGCCCCGATCAGGCGGTCTATATCTATTTCGCCGACGATTACCGGTTCTGGGCCACAGAGCTGGGCATGCGCATCGAGCCGGGACTGTTCGGCGACAACCTGACCATTGATGGCGTCGAAGGGCGCCTGGTCGCCGTGGGCGATCGCTTTGCCATCGGGCCGGTCCTGCTCGAAGTCACTTCGCATCGCACGCCCTGCATGACCTTTGCCGCGCGCATGGGCGACCGCGGTTTCGTCAAACGCTTTCACCGCGCCGGACGGCCGGGCGCCTATTGCCGGGTGCTCGAACCGGGCAAGGTGGAACGGGTAACGACCGTCACGTACCAACCCTATGAGGGCGACCGCGTGACCGTGGCAGAACTGATGGCGCTCGACGGCCAGCGGCAGCTCGATCCCGATTTCATGCGCAAGGCCTTGAATGTGCCCATCCACTACAAGATGCGCGACGACTACCAAAACAAACTCGCCAGCCTGTTCTGAAAGCCAGCCATGTCCCTTGCATCCGTCCAAGCCGATCTCGCCGCCCGTGCCCCAGACCTTGTCGTTGAAGTCACCGACGCCTCAACCGCGACCGTCCAGCTTGCCGCCCAAGTGCATGGCGTCGAGCCCGGCCAGATCGCCAAGACGCTGTGCATCCGCGTCAAGGATGAGGAGTTCCTGCTGGTGACGCGCGGCGATGCCCGGCTCGACAACCAGAAGTCAAAGTCCGCCCTTGGCGGCCGCCCACGCATGCTGGGCGCCGAAGACGTGTTGCGGCTGACCAGCCATCAGGTTGGCGGCGTCTGCCCGTTCGGCCTGCCCGCGCCGCTGCCGATCTATCTCGACACTTCGCTCAAGGTCTACGATCTGGTGATCCCGGCGGGCGGCGATACCCACGCCTCGGTGCGGGTCAGCGTTGAGCGGCTGGCCGAACTGTGCGGCAACAAATGGGTCGATGCCTGCCAGCCGCCCGTCGACGCCGACGCCGACGCCGAAACCGTTTGACGGCAGCCCGGCTTCGGGTGGAATTGATATTGGGTGGCGACCACCCGGAGACCAACAATGCTCGCAGTGCTGATCGTCGTTACCGCCATCAACGCGCTCGTCGCGACGGGCTTTTCGCTGGCCGGGGTGTTTTTCCCGGCCTTCATCGTGCGGGGCGGTGAGCGGTCGCACACTGCGCGGGTCTTTGCCTATTATGGCCTTGCCCGCTCCGTCTCGCTGTTGCTGATCGTCCTCTGGGCCGCCTTCCGCGCCGACACCACCGCCCTGCTCTGGCTCGGCAGCCTCGCCGGCCTGATCCAGCTGGCCGACGCCGGCATCGGCACCCAGACCGGCGATCACCTCAAGATCTGGGGGCCACTGGGGCTGGGCGTCGTGCAACTGGCCGTGGTGCTGCTGGCGTTTCTGTTTGGGGTCTGACCCCCATTTAAAACGACGGCGCGCCTACTCCGCCGCGACCTTGTCGCCGGTGCCGTATTTCTTTTCGATATAGTCGGCGACCATCACCTTGAACTGATCGGCCACATCGGCGCCGCGCAGGGTGGCGACTTTTTCGCCGTCGACAAAGACTGGCGCGGCCGGCGTTTCGCCGGTGCCGGGCAGCGAGATGCCGATATTGGCGTGCTTGCTTTCGCCGGGGCCGTTGACGATGCAGCCCATGACCGCAACCGACAGCGCCTCGACGCCCGGATAGCGCTCTTTCCACTCAGGCATGGAATCGCTGAGGTGATCCTGAATGTCCTTGGCCAGCGTCTGAAACGTGGTCGAGGTGGTGCGGCCGCAACCGGGGCACGCAGCGACGACCGGCAGGAACTGGCGGAAGCCCATGGTCTGCAGCAATTCCTGCGCCACCTTGACCTCGGTGGTGCGCGCGCCGCCCGGCTCGGGCGTCAGCGAAATGCGGATCGTATCACCAATGCCCTGCTGCAGCAGGATGCCCAAAGCGGCGGACGAGGCGACGACGCCCTTGGTGCCCATGCCGGCCTCGGTGAGGCCCAGATGGAGCGCATAATCGCAGCGCGCCGCCAGGTCCTGATAGACCGCGATCAGATGCTGAACGTCGCTCACCTTGGTCGAGAGGATGATCTTGTCGCGTCCCATGCCGAGCTCTTCGGCGCGCTGCGCACTGAGCAAAGCCGACTGGATGATGGCTTCGCGCTGCACGGCGGACGCCGAAATCGGCGTCTCGGAGGCGGCGTTTTCGTCCATCAGTTTGGTCAGCAATTCCTCATCAAGCGAACCCCAGTTCACCCCGATGCGGACCGGCTTGTCATATTTGTTGGCAATGTCGATCAGCGTCGAAAACTGCGTGTCGCGCTTGGCCTTAAAGCCCACATTGCCCGGATTGATGCGGTACTTCGCCAAGGCCTCGGCGCAGGCCGGGTGATCTGTCAAAAGCTTGTGGCCGATATAGTGGAAGTCGCCGACCAGCGGCACGTCATAGCCCATGAAGGCGAGGCGATCGCGAATGATCGGGACAGCAGCCGCCGATTCGTCGCGGTCCACGGTGATGCGGACGATTTCCGAACCGGCGCGCGCCAGTTGCATCACCTGCTTTACCGTCGCATCGATATCGGCGGTATCGGTATTGGTCATCGATTGGACAACGACAGGCGCACCGCCACCGACGAGCACCCCGCCAACATCAACACCCACCGATTGCCTGCGCATTGCCGGGCCAGCCATCACGACACCTCTGAATATCTGAGGGAGAAATAGGCCCGCTAGCGTAACGGCGCAATGTTTCTGATTGATGATAGCGCAACTGTGTCGATCTGGCCGCGCCCCGAGCGTCGATGCTATGAAACATCATCGAGGAGCACAGCCATGACCTTCAAAGCCTATCTCGACAATATCCAGAACCAGACCGGCGTCACCCCGGACGAATTTATCCGCCTCGCGACCGAAAAGGGCTTCACCAAGCCCGGCACCAAAGCGACCCCGATCACCGAATGGCTCAAGGCCGATTATGGGCTGGGACATGGGCACGCCATGGCGATCGTGAAATTGCTACGCGAGCAGGCGGGGCTGACGCCGTAGGGGCCGTTGTTGGCCGCCATTGTGCAAACACCACAGTCGCTGCCCTCGGGCTTGACCCGAGGGTCACTCGTAGCGCGGTGGGTGTTGGTAGAGGCCCTCGGATCAAACCCGAGGGCAGCGCAGTGGATTGCAGGACGGCGTGTATGTTTCAAACGATCGCCCAACCGTCATTGCCCGGCTTGTCCGGGCAATCCAACGTCCCGTGCCCGTGCAATGGATCACCCGGACAAGCCGGGTGATGACGGTGGAGCAGAGCAAGGTGGTTGCCCCAATCGCGGAATATCATCACCCCGCTCTTGAACGCGGTCAGCTTGGGACCATTTATACTCCATGATGAACATGCTCCTCCCCCGCCTCGTCCTCTTCCGCAAGGAAGTCGTCCAGCTTTGGAAGGCTCTCTTCGCGCCTGAGACTCCCTTTTATCTCAAGGCCGCGACGCTGTTCGTCGCGTTTTACCTGATCAATCCGATCGATATTATCCCCGACTTCATCCCCGTGCTGGGTTGGGTCGACGATATCATTCTGATCCCGATGATGGTCGGCTGGATCGTCAGCCGCCTGCCGATCCCGGTCAAAGCCGACATGCGCGAACGCAATGGCCAGACCATCGACGGCACCGCGCGCCGGGTTTAAGGCTGTGCATCGAGTCTGATTGGCCGCATGCACATGGTGAAGAGACCTCATCCTGAGCTTGTCGAAGGACGAGGTCGAGCGAGTGAAGCTTGCCGTGCCACGACCTCGTGGTTCGACAGGCTCACCATGAGGTCTTACTGGGAGAATAGCTTAAACTCTACTGGGTTCAGGACTTGATCCTAGGACAGCGCGATGGTTGGGGAAGCATATTTCCCACCTCAAACAAAAAGGCCCGGATCGCTCCGGGCCTTTGTTTTATTCAAACCGGACCAGCAGGTCCTTGGCGTCGATCTGGTCGCCGGGTTTGATGAAGAGTTCAGCGACGACGCCATCGACTTCGGCGTGCAGCGCGGTTTCCATCTTCATGGCTTCAATCGAGCACAGCACGTCGCCGGCGGTGACCTTCTGGCCGGCCTTGACGTTGAGCGTCGAGATGACGCCCGGCATCGGGGCGCCGACCTGCTTGACGTCGCCCGGCGTTGCCTTGGCGCGGACCGTTACTTCACCGGCCTTGAGGCGATCCGGCACGACGATGGTGCGCGGCTGACCGTTGAGGTCGAAGAACACCCGCACTTCGCCCTTATCATTGGTCGGCGCGCGACCAAGATATTGCAGCACCAGCGTCTTGCCCTTTTCGATGTCGACGAACAGCTCGTCGCCCTCATTGAGGCCGTAGAAATAGACCGGTGTCGGCAGCACTTCGGTCGGGCCGTAACGATCCTGGGTCTTTTCGAAATCCGAATAGACCTTGGGATACATCAGGTAGGACGCCAGCCGCAGATCGTCGATCTCGTGGCCGACTTCATCGGCAATCTTCTTGCGCTCGGCTTCAAGGTCCACATCCTTGAGATAGGAGCCAGGCCGTTCGGTCAGCGCTTCCTTGCCCTTGAGCACCTTCTTTTGCAGCGCCTGGGGGAAACCACCGGGGGGCTGGCCCAGATCTCCGGCAAAGAAGCCGACGACGGAATCGGGGAAGGCGATATCGCGCTTGGGGTCTTCGACATCAGCGCGAGTGAGGCCAGCCGACACCATGGCCAAAGCCATATCGCCGACCACCTTGGAGCTTGGCGTCACCTTGACGATATCGCCAAACATCTGGTTGACGTCAGCATAGGTCTGGGCGACTTCGTGCCAGCGGGTTTCAAGACCCAGCGAACGGGCTTGCTCCTTGAGATTGGTGAACTGGCCGCCCGGCATTTCGTGCAGATAGACTTCCGAAGCGCCGCCCTTGAGATCGCTTTCGAAGGCCCGGTACTGGGTGCGCACGGCCTCCCAATAGAACGAAATCTGACGGATCGCCTTGGCATCGAGCTGTGGATCGCGTTCGCCACCATGGAGCGCCGCAACGATGGAGCCCAGCGTTGGCTGGCTCGTCGTGCCGCTCAGAGCATCCATGGCCGCATCAATAGCGTCGACGCCAGCTTCAACCGCTGCCAGCACCGTGGCCGCTGCTGCGCCCGAGGTGTCGTGGGTGTGGAGGTGGATCGGCAGGCTGATCTCTTCTTTAAGCGTTGCGATCAGCTTTTTGGCCGCCGCAGGCTTGAGCAGCCCCGCCATGTCCTTGAGGCCCAGCACATGCGCGCCGGCCGCTTCGAGTTCCTTGGCCAGAGCCACATAGTATTTGAGGTCATACTTGGCCCGGTCAGGGTCCAGCATGTCGCCGGTATAGCAGACGACGCCCTCGGCAACCTTGCCCTCTTCGATCACCGCGTCGATCGAGACGCGCATGTTTTCGACCCAGTTGAGGCAATCGAAAACGCGGAAAATATCGACGCCGCCGACCGCGGCCTGGCGGACGAAATACTTGACCACATTGTCGGGGTAGTTGGTGTAGCCGACGCCATTGCTGCCGCGCAGCAGCATTTGGGTCAGGATGTTTGGCGCGCCTTCGCGCACCTTGGCCAGACGCTCCCACGGATCTTCATTGAGGAAGCGCATCGAGACGTCAAACGTCGCGCCGCCCCAGCATTCGAGCGAAAAGAGGTTTGGCAGGCCGCGCGAGTAAGCCTCGGCAATGCGGGTGATGTCGAAGCTGCGCATACGCGTCGCCAGCAACGACTGGTGCGCATCGCGCATCGTCGTGTCGGTGAACAGCACGCGCGATTGCGCCTTCATCCACTCGGCCAGCGCCTTGGGACCATTCCGGTCGAGAATCTGGCGACTGCCATTGATCTCGGCCAGCGCCGGGAATTCCGGCACGACGGGCGCGGCAGCTTCAGCCGGTGGCTTTGGCCGGTCGCGCACTTCTGGATGGCCGTTGACGGTGACGTCGGCGATGTAGCTCAGGAGCTTGGTCGCGCGATCCTTGCGCGGCTTGAAGTTGAACAGCTCCGGCGTCGTATCGATAAACCGCGTCGTATAGTGGTTCTCGATGAAATCTGGATGCGTGATGATGTTTTCAAGGAACGCCAGATTGGTCGAGACGCCGCGAATACGGAACTCGCGCAGGGCGCGGTGCATGCGGGCAATGGCCTCCTCGGCGGTCGGGGCCCAGCAGGTGACCTTTTCGAGCAGCGGATCGTAGAACCGCGTGATGATCGCGCCGGCATAGGCCGTGCCGCCATCGAGACGCACGCCAAAGCCGGTGGCGCCGCGATAGGCGGTGATGCGACCATAGTCGGGAATGAAGTTGTGCTCGGGATCTTCGGTCGTCACGCGGCACTGGATGGCATTGCCGTTGAGGTGAATGTCCTGCTGCCGCGGCACGCCCGATTCCGGGGTACCGATCACCGCGCCATCGAGCAGATGAATCTGCGCCTTGACGATGTCGATGCCGGTCACTTCTTCAGTGACGGTGTGTTCCACCTGAATGCGCGGGTTCACTTCGATGAAGTAGAACTTGTCGGTATCGGCATCCATCAGGAATTCGACGGTGCCGGCGCCACGATAGCTGGCAGCATTGCCCAGACGCACGGCGGCGTCGGTCAGTTCCTTGCGCACATCGTCATTGAGGTATGGCGCAGGGGCGCGCTCGACGACCTTCTGGTTACGGCGCTGCACCGAGCAGTCGCGCTCGAACAGATGCACCAGATTGCCGTGATCGTCGCCGATCAGTTGCACTTCAACGTGCCGGGCGCGCTCGACCAGCTTTTCGAGATACATCTCGTCCTTGCCGAACGCGGCCTTGGCCTCGCGCTTGCCTTCGGAGACTTCCGACAGCAGGGTGCTTTCGTCCATGATGCGGCGCATGCCGCGACCGCCACCGCCCCACGATGCCTTGAGCATCAGCGGGTAACCGATTTCCGCCGCCATCTGCTTGATCAGCGCCGGATCATCGGGCAGCGCATCGGTGGCAGGAACGACCGGCACATTGGACGCGATCGCCATGTTGCGCGCGGCAACCTTGTTGCCAAGGTCGCGCATGGTCTGGGCGCGCGGGCCGATAAAGATGATGCCGGCGGCCTCGCAGGCGTCAACAAATTCGGGGCTTTCCGAGAGCAGGCCATAGCCGGGATGGATCGCATCGGCGCCCGAGAGCTTGGCGATGCGGATATATTCGTCGATCTGCAGATATGCTTCGACCGGGCCCTTGCCCTTACCGATCAGATAGGCCTCGTCCGCCTTGAAGCGATGCAGCGCCAGCTTGTCTTCTTCGGCATAGACCGCGACGGTCTTGAGCCCCAGCTCATTGGCGGCACGGAACACGCGAATGGCGATTTCGCTGCGATTGGCGACGAGGATTTTCTTGATTGGCATCGATTGCATATCCGAGCAGGAGGGGCTTAGGACCCGAGCGTTTGGGTCCGGCTCAGCGAATTAGCAACGGCAGGACGGTTGCCCGTCCAACCGTCGAAAATATCAGATCTAGTTGCGGCTCAAGTGGCCCGCGAGATGGCTCATGTCATAGCCCGCTTCCGCGGCCTGCGAGATGATCTCCCCGGCATCGACTTCTCCTGCCTGGCTCAGCGCCCATAGCGTGGTCGAGCGCGTTCCCGAACGGCAGAAGCAGAAAACCGGACCCTTGCTCCCCTCGAGCACGGACCTGGTCTGTTCGACCATTTCAGGAGAGACCCCTTCGCGGCCGAGTGGAATTTCGTAATAGTCGAGACCCGCAGCGACGGCTGCAGCGCCGATTTCGGCACTGGCTGGCTGGTCGGGCGATTCGCCATCGGGACGATTATTGATAATGGCGACGAAACCGGCGGCTTTGAGCGCTGCGACGTCCTCCGGCTGAATCTGCCCGGAGACACTGACGTGATCGTTGATCCGCTTCAAATCCAACTGTTTGCTCCCAAATACCGAACCTGCTGGTACGCCTTTATATCCATTCGGCTGCCCATGACGCAACTACGACAGAAGGATAGCTGTCTTGAAGCTGTCGCGCGGCTCGGTCGCGGCACCAAAATCGACGCCTTCGCCGTCAGCCAGCGCGCCCAGCACGGCAAAATCGGGCCAAATCGACCGCCGTGCGCAAGAAAAATCACGCCTGAATCTCGGCAGTAAATTCGGACGATATTTCCTAGTTTTCCGGTTGTTACAGCGGATCAGACAGCACAAAAATCAAGCGATGGCAATTGTCCAATAGTCAATTTGTGGTTGAAAAGTGACATCCGAGGCCATATTGTTACGGTCCAAACAAAATTCAACTCGCACATTCAGACCTATATGCTGAGAGCATATTGGGCTGTCTATTTTTGTGCTGCAAGAAATCGGCAAGAATACTGCGAAGATCATTCCGCTCTATTCTTCCGCACCAAAAAGAGGCCACATGGCACCCAAGTTACGCGTCACTGACGTCTATAAAATCTTCGGCAAAGCGCCCAAGGCAGCCCTGCAACGCCTCAAGGCAGGCGAGAGCAAGCAAGACATCCTGCGCGACACTGGCCAGACCGTTGGCGTACAGGACGCCAGCTTCGATGTGGATGAAGGCCAGATCTTTGTCGTCATGGGGCTTTCGGGCTCCGGCAAATCCACCCTCGTGCGCATGCTCAACGGGCTGATCAAGCCGAGCGCGGGCAGCATCACCATCGACGGCGAAGACGTCGCCACCTGTTCGCCATCGGCCTTGCGCCGCATCCGGCGCGACAAGATCGCCATGGTGTTCCAGCACTTTGCGCTGTTCCCGCATCGCACCATCGCCGAAAATGCCGCCTATGGGCTCAAGGTCAAAGGCGTGCCCGCCGCAGAGCGCCGCACCAAGGCCATGGCCGCGCTCGATCAGGTTGGTCTGGCGCCCTGGGCCGATAGCCCACCATCGGCATTGTCGGGCGGCATGCAGCAGCGCGTCGGCCTTGCCCGGGCGCTCGCCACCGAGCCCGAAGTGCTGCTGATGGATGAACCTTTCGGCGCGCTCGACCCGCTGATCCGCAAGGAAATGCAGGACGAGCTGCTGAACCTGCAAAAGACGCTGAAGAAAACCATCGTCTTTATCACCCACGATCTCAACGAAGCGCTGATCCTGGGCGACCGCATTGCCATCATGAAGGATGGCCAGGTGGTCCAGACCGGCACGGCCCGCGAAATCGTCTCCCAGCCCGCCGATGATTATGTCGCCGCTTTCGTGGCTGACATTGACCGGGGCCGCGTCTTTACCGCTGCCAATGTCGCCACCGATGCCGACGCCATGCAGCTCAGCACCGGCACGGCCGAAAGCGCCATTGCCGACATGGAAGCGACCAATCGCAACGCCATCTACCTGATGGACGGCGAAGAGATTGCCGGCGTCGTGACCTACAAGGACCTGACCGCAGCCGAGCGGGACACCTCCACCCCGTCGCCCGAACTGGCCGATGTGATGATCACCGATTTCCCCACGGCCAATTCGGATGACCAACTGGTCGATCTCTATGGCTCCGCCAGCGCCGGTCTGCCGATCGCGGTGACCGACGCCGACAACAAGCTAGTCGGCGTCGTCGAACCCGACGCCGTCTTCGCGCAGCTGACGCCCGAAGCCTATCTCGAATCTTCCCCCGACGATGCCGCCGCGCCTGTTACGCGCTGATCGCGACCGTCTGAAACCCACCAATGCAAGGAGGCGTGCGTGAGCCCGTCCGACTTTCTCATCATTCCGTTCGACGATTGGGTCAATCTGCTGGTCAAGGACTGGCTCATTCCCAATTTCCGTCCCTTCTTCCGCGCCATGCAGGTGCCCATCACCCTGGTGCTGAGCGGGCTCGACCGGTTCTTCAACTTCGTGCCCATGCTGGTGACGGCGCTGGTGCTGGCGCTGACCGCCTATAAGACCGCCGGTCGCGGCATGGCGATCTTTGCCATTCTCGGGCTGGTCTTTATCGACATGATCGGGCTGTGGTCGCAGACCATGACGACGCTCGCCATGATCGTGACCTCGGTGTTTTTCTGCACGCTGATCGGTATTCCCGCCGGTATTCTGGCGGCGCGCTCCGACCTCGCCTGGAAGATCACCCGGCCGGTGCTCGACATCATGCAGACCATTCCCAGCTTTGTGTATCTGGTGCCCATCGTCATGCTGTTTGGCGTTGGCATGGCCCCCGGCATTATCGCGACGATCATCTTCGCCCTGCCCCCGATTGTGCGCCTGACCAATCTGGGCATCCGCAATGTGCGCGGCGATCTGATCGAGGCGGCGCACGCCTTTGGCTCGACCTCATGGCAGATGCTGACCGAAGTGCAATTGCCGCTCGCCATGCGCACCATCATGGCTGGTCTCAACCAGACCCTGATGCTGGCGCTGTCGATGGTGGTGATCACCGCGCTGATCGGCGCTGGCGGGCTTGGCCTTGTGGTCAATACCGGCCTTGGTCGTCTTGATGTCGGTGGCGCCACCGCAGGCGGCGTGGGCATCGTCATCCTCGCCATCATTCTCGACCGCATCACGCAGGGGTTGGCCGAGCGCAACAACGCCACCATGCCCTCGCTGCGCCAGACTTTCGTTTCCCTGTTTCGCCTCCGCCCGGTTCAGCCGGTCGGGGTGACAGAGAAAGCGGCCTAGGCCGCTCAAGCACGGGGCTTTCTGGTCCCGTCTTCGCTCCCGGTTTTGCCGGGCCTTCGAACTGACAAGAAAAAGGAGACAAACACACAATGTTCCGTCTCAAGACTTCACTGACTGTACTGGCCGTCGCCCTGATGAGCACAACCGTAGCCCTGCCTGCCATCGCGCAGGACCAGCCCGGCGAGGGCACCACCGTCCGCATGGCGCAGGCCACCTGGGACACCGGCTGGTTTACCGCCCAGATCTACAAGCAGCTCATCGAAGAACTCGGCTATACTGTCGAAGGCCCAACCACGCTTGATAACCCGCCCTTCTACCAGTCGGTCGCCCAGGGCGACATGGACCTGTGGGTTGATGGCTGGTTCCCGCTGCACAACACCTATCGCCCAACCTTTGAAGGCAGCGCCGAAATCGTCGGTGCCGTTGCCAAGGGCGGTGCTCTGGAAGGCTATCTGATCAACAAGTCAGCGGCCGAAGAGTTTGGCATCACCTCGCTCGAAGACTTCAAGCGCCCTGAAGTGCAGGCTGCGTTTGACCGCAATGGCGATGGCCTGGCCGATATGGTTGCCTGCCCTCCGGGCTGGGGCTGCGAGATCAATATCGAGCATCACATGGATGCCTATGACCTGCGCGGCAACATCAACACCATCAAGGCTGGTTATGCCGCTTCGATGGCCGATGCTGTTGCCGCCTACAATGCCGGCGAGAACATCCTGTTCTACACCTGGACCCCGAACTGGACCGTCAATCAGCTGGTTCCCGGCGAAGACGTGGTCTGGATCGAAGTGCCTGAGGTCAATCTGCCCGACATGGATCTGGCCGATGCCGCAACCATTGCTGGGGTTGAAGGCTGCGTGAACGATCCGTGCAAGCTCGGCTTCCCGGCCAATGACATCGTGCCGGTGATCAACTCAGCCTTCCTTGGAGCCAATCCGGCTGTCGGCAAGCTGCTCGAAGCGGTCGAAGTGCCGCTCGGCGATGTGTTCGCCCAGAACGCCGAGATGAACGAAGGCAATGACGACGTTGCCGCGCAGGCCGCTGAGTGGATCGAAAACAACCGCGCCACCGTCGACGGCTGGCTCGAAACCGCCCGCAGCGCGAGCTAAAAATACCAACGGGCCCCACGGGGCCCGTTTTTCTTTTCGCTTACTGTCCGACCCATTCGCGCCAAACTTCTTCGCGCTCCGAGACGAACCGCTCGGCCACGCCTTGCGCCGTCGCGCCCGGCTCGTTGAGTTCGGCCAGCAGCGTATTCATCTCGGCCAGCGGCAGGCTGGTGCGCTGGAAATAGGCGGCAATGGTTGGGGTCTCGGTAAAGACCCATTCGGCGAGCGCCACAACAACGTTTTCGCTGACAAAGGCGCTGGCCTTGGGCGCTTCGCAAGCCACCCGCGCCAGACACTTGGCGGCTTCCTCATCATAGGGCCCCATATCGAGCGGCACGAAATCGAACTGCGCCAGCACGGCATTTGGCTGCCAATAATAAAACAGCACCGGCTCACGCTTGCTGACCGCCTCGGCGATCAGCGTATCCATTTCGAACCGATTGGCTGGCTCGACGATCTCGACCAGATTAGTGAGGCCGAGTGCGGTCACCAGATTACGGTTGATGACGGCACAGGCCCAGTCGACCGGGCAGGAAATCAGCCGCACCGGCGCGCCGCCATTGAGCGTCGGGATCATCGCCGCAAGCCCAGCGACGCTGCGCAATTGTGGCTGCGCGGTCGCAAGAAAAGCCGGGATGAACCAGCCCTCGAACTGGGTTTCGACATAGGTCGGCGCCGCCGGGCGCAGCATTTGTGCTTCGACCCCGGCATTCCACACTTCGGCAATGCGGGTGATCCACATTTCGGGCGCCACCGCAGGTTGCCCGGTGGAGCCCATCGACGAGCCGGTCGCCGCCAGATCGCCGGGGATCACGCGCGTCTCGCAGCCATATTCTTCGGAGAGGATCCGGGCATGGATTTCGGCCAGCAATTGCGCCGAGGGCCAGCTCATGCTGGCAATGGTGATCGGCTGGGTGCCACAGACCGGCGGCGGGGCTGTCGGGCCACCAGCGGGCGTGGGCTGGCTCTGTGCGCCGTCCTGTGCCTGATCGAGCACGGTGAACTGGGCGTGGGCCGGCATCACGCTCAATGTGGCCACCGCGATCATGGTCGCCAAGCCTAGCCGTGCCTGCATTGCCGCCACTCCTGTTCTTGGCCCCACTCTATGCAAAAACCGTCCTCGTTAAGCAACAGCAGCACCAGCCTGATTTCCCAATCAATACCCGGTGACTCGCCCCAAACAAATGTGCAACAGTCTGCTCAGCGGGGCGTGGGTTGCGCCCCCTTTATCGCGTCGATCCGACCGGAAAGACTGGTTCACTCAAGAACCGCCCCCCGGATCGACCCATCAGAGGGACGTACATGCTCAATTTCAAGAAATCTCTGACCCTGGCCGTTGCCGCCACGGCGCTTGCCGTTGCAGCGCCAGCGATGGCTGCGGACGTCAAGCTCGGCTTTTTGGCTGACGTGACGGGCCCGATCGCCGGCTTTGCTGGCGGCATGGTTTCGGCCGGCAACCTGGCTGTCGCCAACGTCAACGATCAGGGCGGCATTTTGAACGGCGAAAAGCTCGTGTCGATCGTTGCTGACGGCGCCTGCTCGGCCGATACCGCTGGCCCAGCCGCTGACCGTCTCGTCAACACCGAGAACGTGACTGCTGTGTTCGGCGCCTATTGCACCGGCGCAACGCTGGCCGCCTTCAACACTGCTGGCCTTCCCGGCAATGTCGTGTTCATCTCGCCATCGGCTTCCGCACCAGTGCTGACCACCACCGAAGACAACGACCTGCTGTACCGCACCGTTGTGTCGGACGCCTTCCAGGGCGCCAAGGGCGCTGAGCTGCTGCTCTCCAAGGGCATCAAGGAAGTCGGCGTCACCTATGTGAACAACGACTACGGCAAGGGCCTGGCTGACCAGTTCGCTTCGACCTTCACCGCTGGTGGCGGCAAGATCCTGTCCAACGTCGCACACGAAGATGGCAAGGCTGACTACCGTCCGGAAATCGGCCAGATCGAATCCTCGGGCGCAACCACGCTGGTGATCTACGGCTACGAAAATGCCGGCGGCGGCGCGATCCTGAACCAGGCTCTCGAAGCTGGCAGCTTTGACCAGTTCCTCGGCGGCGACGGTATGGCCGGTGAAGCCCTGCTGGCAAGCCGCGACGCGGCAACGCTGGAAGGCCTGATCCTAACCCAGGCAGCTGCTGCTTCGGGCGAAGCCTATGACATCTATGCCAAGCTCGCGACCGATGCGGGTCTGGTTCCAGACACCACCTATGGCCCACAGTCCTATGACGCGGTCTTTGCGCTGGCTCTCGCCATCGAAAAGAACGGCAATGCCGACCGTGCCAACCTGTCGACCGCTCTGCGCGACGTGACCTCCGCTCCCGGCGAGAAGATCCTGCCCGGCGAATGGAAGAAGGCTGTCGAGCTTATCAAGGCCGGCACCGACATCGACTATGAAGGCGCTTCAAGCAACCTCGACTTCGACGCAGCAGGCGACATCGCCGGCGGCATCGACTATTTCGTCATCGAAGGCGGCAAGATCGTCAACAAGGGCCTGATCAACTAATCAGAGCTTTTACCATTATGCGGAAAGGCCCGGGAGCGATCCTGGGCCTTTTTGTTTGTGGAGGTGGGCGCGCTGGTGCGGGCCACATTCCGTTTGCCCTGGCTGCGGGTGTCACTGTCCGTGTCCCAAGCTAGATGTCATCCCGGCCTTGAGCCGGGATCCATCCTGAGGTGGTCGGATGAACCACCTTGCGGCCGTTTGACGATCTCGAGATGGGCCCGGCTCAAGGCCGGGCTAACACGCTGGATGGGGGGATCAGCAGTGCGCTCGCAGACGGCGGGAGGGCCTTCGGCCCTGCCTGCACGAACAAAAAAAGCCCGGGATCGCTCCCGGGCCTTTTGGTCTCTAGCCGCGCTTACTTCTGCTTCTGCACCACTTCGGGGAGCAGGCCCCTGGGGGCGTAGCGCAGGGCGATGGTGATGATCACGCCGAGCACGAACACACGCATCTGTAGCGCACGCGAGTCGATCTCGGGAATTGCGCCCCAGCCAACGGACTGGCTCCAGGCCGACAGGTTCTTAAAGATCGCCTGCGCGAGCGGATCGGACACGACCCAGGCGATGTAGATCAGGAAGGTGCCGAGCAGCACGCCCAGATTATTGCCGGCGCCGCCAACGATAACCATCACCCAGACCATGAAGGTGTGGTTGATCGGTTGATAGCTGGAGGGGTCGAAAATCTGGTTGAAGCTGGTGAGCATGGCGCCACCGATGCCGATCAGCACCGAGCCCATGACGAACAGTTCGAGCTGACGGCCCTTGATGTCCTTGCCCATGGAACCGGCGGCAATGTGGTTGTCGCGGATGGAGCGCATCATGCGGCCCCACGGACCGCCATAGGCGCGCTGGATAAAGAAGAACACGACGACCAGAATGGTCAGCGCAAGTGCCAGGAAGCCGAGGCGGGCGAAGACGAACGAGTCCGAGATCGAAACGCCATCGGCCTGGTATTGCTGCGGCAGCGGCACGGGCCAAGGCATGGGCGACACCGTCTGGGTGCCGCGCGTCCACCAGTCCATGTTCTTGATGAAGGCACGCAGGATTTCCGAAATGCCGATGGTGGCAATTGCCAGATAATCGCTGCGCAGACCAAGGCTGATCCGGCCAATGATAAAGGCCATGATCGCCGCCAACACGCCGCCAATCAACCAGCCGAGCACCGGGTTGAGTCCGAGGCCACCGATATAGCCAGCGGTAGACTCGATATAGGCCGCAGCCGGGTCGATCTGGCTGCGATAGGCGACATAGGCGATGAACCACGCCAGAACGATCAGAGCGACCTTCCAGCCGCCCTTGATGCCGATGCGATGGGACTGCCGCGCGGCCATCACGACCAGCGCGCCAACGAGGAACATGGCGAGGGCCTTGCCGAGCAGGATCGGGCCTTCGCTGTCCCAGAACAGCGGATTGACCGGCGCCGAGAGGGTGACGGTGGCCGCGCCACCCAACATCATGAAGCCCATGACGGCGAAGTTGAACAACCCGCCATAGCCCCACTGGATATTGAGCCCGAGCGCGATCAGCGCATAGGCAATTGCCTGGGTCAGCAGCAGGGTGGTGTTGGCCGCGCCCTGCACATAGCCGACGATCAAGATGATGACGAACATCGCGGCGAACAGCACGATCGAGCGCATCTTGGGATCGCTCAGGTCCAGACCCTTGCGCACAGTGGTATCGCTCATGACGACACTCCCTTGAAGATTCCGGTCGGACGGGCGAGCAACGTGATCACCAGAATGACGAAGGCGACGGTGAGTTTATACTCGGTTGGCACCAGCGCCAGATTGGCGGGCAGGTCAAACGGCAGCCACGTCGTCATCGGCCGCAAGATGCTGGTCCAGTTAAACACCGCCAGCGTTTCGGCAAAGGCGATGAGGAATCCACCAACGATGGCGCCATAGACATGGCCAAGACCACCCACGATTGCGGCGGCAAAGATCGGCAGCACGATGTTGAAGGCAAGGTCTGGCATCAGCGCCACGTCGAGCGCCAGCATGGTGCCGGCAACGCAAGCCAACGATCCGGCAATGATCCAGGTGACCCGCACGACCAGCGCCGTGTTGATCCCCGAGACCTGCGCCAGAGCGGCATTGTCAGCCATGGCGCGCATGGCCTTGCCCAACCGCGAGCGGGTTAGGAAGAAGTGTAGCGCCAGTACCAGAATGACGGTGACCACCATCATCAGAACCTGAGGCTCGGTGATCGAGATCGGCCGCGAACCGCCAAAGGCAGTCATGTCGATACGGAAGATTTCCTTGCTCTCGTTGATATAGAGCGAGCGCGTCCCCGAACCGAACAGCAGCCGGATCAGGCCCTGCAGCATCAGGGTGACGCCGATCGAGGCGATCAGCAGCGTCACCGAAGGCACACCACGTCGCCTCAGCGGCGCGTAAAAGCCCTTATCGATGCCAAGGGCGATGACCGCGGTCACCACCATGGCCAGCGGCATGACCACGAAGGCCATCGGGATCGGTGTTGCGATGCCCATGCCGGCCAGAATGCTGGCGATGACGAAGCCGATAAAGGCACCCATGGTCATCATGTCGCCATGCGCGAAGTGCGCGAAACGCAGGATGCCGAACACCAAGGTAATGCCGATGGCGCCCAGTGCATAAATCGAACCGAGCACGGTGCCCGAAATCAACACGCGGTTGATAAAGAAAATGAGTTCGTCCATGACCCTCAGCCCCCCAGAAAGCTTTTGGCGACTTCAGGATCGGCAATGAGCTCAGGCCCGGTGCCGGTGAAACGGTTTTGACCGCTGGCGAGGACGAACCCCTTGGATGCAAAAGCCAATGCCTGGCGTGCATTCTGCTCAACCATCAGGATGCCAACGCCTTCCTGGTTGACCCGCACGATGGTCTCGAAAATCTCGATGACATAGCGTGGCGACAGGCCCGCAGAGGGCTCGTCCAGCATCAAAAGCTTGGGCTTGCTCATCAAAGCGCGGCCCATGGCCACCATCTGGCGTTGACCGCCGGAGAGTTCGCCGGCTGGCTGGCGACGCTTTTCCGCCAGCACCGGGAACATCTTGTAAACCCAGCTGATGGTGTCGCGGAAATCATCCTTGCGGGTGAACGCGCCCATTTCGAGGTTCTCTTCCACCGTCAGCGAGGTGAAGACGTTCTTTTCCTGCGGCACAAAGCTCAGCCCCTTGGGCACCAGCTTGTCGGGCAGCGAATTGGCAATGTCTTCGCCGCCAAATTCGATCGTGCCGCCAGTGACCTTGAGCAGGCCGAAGATGGCCTTGAGCGTGGTCGACTTGCCAGCGCCATTGGGCCCCACGATCACCCCGATATCGGACTGGTCGATGGCCATGTTGACGCCGTTAAGGATAGGCGCGCCGCCATATCCGCCGACGACGTGTTTCAGTTCAATCAGGGACATCTATGCTACCTCGACTGGCGTGCCGAAATAGGCTTCGACGATTTGCGGGTTGGCGCGGATTTCTTCCATCGGGCCTTCGGCGATCTTTTCGCCCTGCGCCATCACGATGACCGGATCGCACAGGCGCCCGATCAGGTCCATGTCGTGCTCGATGACAAAGAAGGTGTAGCCGAGTTCCTTGTTCATCCGCTCGATATTGGCGGCAAGGTCATTGAGCAGGGTCTTGTTGACGCCCGCCGCCACCTCGTCGAGCAGCACGATCTTGGCGTCCACCATCATGGTGCGGCCCAGCTCGAGCAGTTTTTTCTGCCCACCGCTGAGATTGCCGGCCAGTTCGTTGCGCACGTGGCCGAGCTTGAGGAAGTCAATGACGTCGAGCGCTTTCTTGCGCACTTCCGTCTCTCGCGACTTCACCAGCCCCGGTCTGAACCAGGTGCTCATCAAGGACTCGCCGGGCTGGTCGCCGGGAACCATCATCAGGTTCTCCAGAGCCGTCATGTGGGAGAACTCATGCGCGATCTGGAAGGTCCGCAACATGCCGGTGCGGAACAGTTCGTGCGGTTTGAGCCCCGTCACATCGGCGCCGTCGAAAATCACTGCACCCTCGTCGGGCACAATATTGCCGGCGACGATATTGAACAGTGTCGACTTTCCAGCCCCGTTCGGGCCGATCAGCCCTGTAATGGAGCCACGGCGAACCGAAAGCGAGCAGTTGTTTACGGCCGTCAGGCCGCCAAAGCGTTTGCTGACGTTGCGAACGTCAATAACCAAGTCGTAGGACACTAAAACCGTCCCGTTTCCCAAGAGCCATCCCCGGTTAGTTCCGGGCTATTTTGTGGCATCTGCTCATAGAGCGGGCAATGGGTCAACCTAGGCAAGCCGCTCAGAGATAGGCGAGCACTGCATCTGCTGTGGATTTATTGTTGGCGAGGGGCACATCGTACAATGTAGCGAGCCGCGTCAACGCCTTTACGTCTACGTCATGGGGCTGCGCCGACAATGGATCAATAAAGAAAATCAGCATGTCGAGCTTGCCCTCGGCAATCATCGCGCCAAGTTGCTGATCGCCGCCCAAGGGACCGCTCTTGAGGAGCGTTACCGGCAGGCCCGTCGCCGCCATGAGGCGCCCGCCCGTCGTGCCAGTGGCCCAAAGCTCGTGCTGGCTCAACTTTTCCTTGTGGTGAGCCGCCCAGACGCACAGATCGTCTTTCTTTTCGTCATGTGCCACGAGGCCGATATGCGCCATGCTGCTCTCCAAGCTGTGTGCCAGCTTTCAAGCATGCTTCAAGCGACAAGGGCAATGGCTTCGGCCAGCAAGAACCCAATCTGGTCGACGGGAATGTCGTCCTCGCTGCCAAGGCGCAAGTATCGTCCCTGCTTGAGCCCATCGCCGAGTAACAGGCCTTCGCCGTGCCCGAGCAGGCGACCATGCTGGAAATAGAGCGACACGCTTTCGGCTTGCGGGAAGACTGAACAGATCTGCCCAGCGGCCGAGTGGCGGAAATTGACCGCTTTCCAGCCCGTGGCAACCTTGCCCGATAGACCGGGATGCGCAGCGACCATGGCCACCAGCCGCGCCGTCAACTCGGCAATGGGCGTGGGCAGCGGCTCGACCAGATCGGCAAAGGCGCGCGAATAGACGGGATCAATGACTGAATTGAGCATGACAGCGCCGGGTTGTTACACCCGGCAGTCATGTCACGTGGTGCTGACAGCCTGTGTCAGCACGCCAAAGCCTAGAACTCACTCCAGTCGGGCGAGATGGCAGTATTACCCAATGTTCGGGTCGGGATTGGCATCGTGCGGCGGCGTGGCGCAAAGGCTGGTGCTACTTCGGCGGCGCCAACTTCGATGCGGAAGATATCGACGATGCCATCGAGCTCACTGGCCTGGGACTCGGTTTGCTCGATGGCGGCATTGGTTTCTTCGACCAGCGCCGCATTGTGCTGGGTCATTTCGTCCATCAGCCGGACGGCAACCGTCACCTCTTCGAGCGCCGAGGACTGTTCGCGATTGGCCTGCGCGATGGAATCGATCAGCACCGAGCTTTCCTGCGCTCCGGCCAGAATGGCCAGCAGCTTTTCGGATGCCTGCCCGACCAGACGCGAGCCATTGTTGACCTCTTTGGCGCTGGCTTCGATCAACACCTTCACGTCGCTCGAGGCCTGAGCTGCCGACTGCGCCAGACGGCGGACTTCCACCGCCACCACGGCAAAGCCCTTGCCCGCATCGCCGGCCCGCGCGGCTTCGACCGACGCGTTGAGCGCCAGAAGATTGGTCTGGAAGGCGATGTCGTCGATCAGCCCGATGATGTTGGAAATCTTGCCCGAGCTGGCCTCGATGGCGACCATGGCCGCATTGGCCTCGGTCATCACCGTGCCGCCTTCGGTGGCGCTGGTGCTGACGGTCTGCGCCTTCTGGCTGGCCGTCGCCGCCCGCACGGCGTTCTCCTGCACGGCGACCGAAAGCTGTTCGACCGCTGCCGAGGTTTCCTCGATGGTCGCCGCCTGCTTTGTGGTGCGCTCGGAAAGGTCATTGGCGCCAGCAAGGATTTCGCCGGTTGCAGTCTTGAGCGAGCGCGAGGTCTTTTGGAGGCTTGTGACGATATCGAGCAGGCGGCTCAGCGACTGGTTGAATGCCACGCGCAACTGCTCGTATTGCCCGGTAAATTCGGTCTCGATGCGGCCGCTCAGATCGCCTTCCGCCATCAGCGCCAGACTATTAGTCAGGTGGCTGATAATGCCTTCGGCGCGCTTGCGCTCGGTAATGTCGGTGGCGAATTTGACGACCTTGACCGGCTTGCCCTGCGCATCAAGGATCGGGTTGTAGGAAGCCTGAATCCAGACTTCGCGACCACCCTTACCCAAGCGGTGGAATTCAGCGGCGACATATTCGCCATTGCGCAGTCGGGCCCAGAACGCCGCGTAGTCGGCGCTGGCGGCATAGGCCGGTTCGCAGAACATGCTGTGGTGCTTGCCGGCAATCTCGTCGAACCGATAGCCGACTGTAGCAAGGAAATTCTCGTTGGCGTCGCGCACCGTGCCATCGAGGTCGAACTCGATGACGGCCTGCACGCGCGAAATCGCCGCGATCTGGGCCTCGTGATCGGCAGCATGGTTTTTCTGCGCGGTGATGTCGGTGGCAAATTTGATGACCTTGACCACCTTTCCTGCTTTGTCGAACACGGGATTGTAGGTGGCTTGGATCCAGACTTCGCGTCCGCCCTTGGCGATGCGCCGATAGGCTGCGGCCTGGAACTTACCCGCCGCAAGATCATCCCAGAACTGCTTGTACTCGTCCGACTGCACATAGGCCGGATCGACGAACATCCTGTGGTGCTGGCCTGCGATTTCGCTGAGCTCATAGCCGAGCGTGCCAAGGAAATTCTCGTTGGCCGTGATGATCGTACCATCGAGCTTGAACTCGATCACCGCCTGGCTTCGCATGATGGCCTCGACCTTGGCCCTGTCATCATTATTGGTCCGTCCGAACATACCCATCGAGAGTGCCCTCCAGCTTCTGCTCCACCTTTCGGCGCTCACGCCTCAGGATAGAGAACATTAAATAAACGGGGGTTCGTCACGGCCTACGACATCTGCGTATTGGCCTACGCAAAGGCCCTCATCGGTAGATCGAGACGCTCCCGCCATCTGGCTGCTGCTCTCGTTCTTGCTGTGGTCCGATAAGTGACGCCAGCGTTGCCATATGCCTCCGCCGGCCCCCACCAACGACTGCTGCAAATCTGCGCCTGCTCAAATTTTTGACACCGATTGGCTTCGCTTCCTCTCCAATGCTAAACGGCGTAAAAGGGGCGCCATACTTGGCGCCCGGTTCGTTGATCTCTATCCGGCCCGAGCCCTACCGAAGTAGCTTCCGGCGACCGCTTTGAGGCTGTCGAGCACTCCCCGCGCGCCGGTTTCTGGCGCGACCTGTTCATGCTCGGCTAAGGTGAAACTGCCGATCACCCGATCCAGATCGCTGGCCTGTGCCTCTGTCTGGGCGATGGCGGCATTGGTTTCTTCGACCAGCGCCGCATTGTGCTGCGTCATCTCATCGAGCTGGCGCACCGCAAGGTTGACGGCATCAATCGAGGCCGCCTGTTCGCGGCTGGCGCGGGCAATACCGTCCAGCAGCGACGCATTGGTGCGGATGGCATCCTGCACGCCAACCAGGCGCTCGGCAGCATTGGCGACCAGTTCGGTGCCGCCGCGCACTTCGGTGGCGCTCTGTTCGATCAGCACCTTGATGTCGGACGACGCATTTGCCGCCGACTGCGCCAGACGCCGCACTTCAACCGCCACAACCGCAAAGCCCTTGCCGGCATCGCCGGCCCGCGCGGCTTCGACCGACGCGTTCAGCGCCAAAAGGTTGGTCTGGAAGGCGATATCGTCGATCAGGCGGATGATGTCGGAAATCTTGGCCGACGACTGGGTAATGCGCTGCATGGCCTGCGTGGCCTGCCCCATCACCGCGCCACTGGCTTCAGCTTCGGTCGACACGGCACGCGCCTTGACGCTGGCCTTTTCGGCCTGGGCGGCATTGTCGACCACTGTGTGGCTGAGCTGCTCGATGGCCGCGCTGGTTTCTTCGATGGTCGCCGCCTGCCGCGTCGTGCGCTCGGACAAATCATTGGCGCCTGACAGGATTTCGCCGGTGGCTTGCTTGAGCGCACCCGATGTGTCGCGCAGCTGGCTGACGATCTGTCCCAGATGCTCGGCAACGCCATTAGTATCGGCCTTGAGGCGACTGAAGGCGCCCTTGTAGTTGCCCACCATGCGCTGGCTGAGATCGGCACGGGCCAGAGACGCCAGGACGCTGCCGGTTTCGGTCAGGCCACGATCGACCGTTTCGACCAGATCATTGACGTTCTGCGCCAGCTGACGCAGTTCGGGATCATTGAGATCGGTGCCGACGCGACCGGAGAAATCGCCGTCGATGGCCGAAGCGACAACCGCGCCGATATCCTGCTGCAGCCCGCGAATGACGCTGACTTGCTCGGCGCGTTCTTCGCTCATATCAAGCTCGGCCGCGCGCAGATCGCGCATGCTGAGGCCATTGCTGCGGAACACTTCCACCGCATCGGCCATGTCGCCAAGCTCGTCGCCACGGTCTAGGCCGGGCACGACAACATCGAGCTTGTCGGCCGCGATATCGGCCATGGCATCGGTGAGGCGCGAAATCGGCCGGGTAATGGTGCGGGCAATCAAGACACTGGTGATGGCCGCAAGCGCCAGCAGCAGCGCGCCGATCATCAGCATGGTGTTGCGCAGGCCAATCGAAGGCGCCGAGATCTCGGTTTCGCTCTCCTGCGCCACGACAGCCCAGTTGACGCCGCCAAACATCAGCGGCTCTGTGGCAGCGATATAGGTCGAACCATCGTGATGCGCGAGCGGGCCGAGGCCCGGCGCACCCGCCAAAGCAGTGCTGACGGCAGCACCGGTCAGCGACAACGTCAGAACATCGTTCTCAACTGTCCCGGCAGAGTCATTGCGCGCCAGACCATCATTGCCGATCAGATAGACTTCGCCGCTATCCCCAAGGCCCTGCGTACGCTGCAGCACGGTGCCAATCTTTTCGGCCGGAATGTGAAAGGCGATGACGCCGATCAGGAAGTTCTGCTCGAATACTGGCGCTGCTATGAAGCTGGCCGGTGCACCGCCATTGGGACCATAAGGCGCGAAGTCGGAGAGGAAAACCTCGCCTTCCGCGCCAGCCATGGCCGCGCGGACAACACGACCGAGATCGCTCGACGCCCAGGGGCCGCCACCCTCGGCGAAATTGGTGCCGAAATCGGCCCCTTTCTGCACCGAATAAACATTGTTGAAATAGGTATCGAACAGCAGCACGTCCGAATATTCGCGTTTGACGAGAAGCTCGCGGAAATCGGGGTGCAGGTTGCGGTGATGCAGGTCGTAGATCGGCACCTGGTCCGAGCTATCGATGCTGAGGCGTTCGCCAGCCGGCAGGCTGCTCTGGGTGATATAGGCGTTCTGCAGCAGTTCGACTGGATCACCCTGCCCGTTCAGCGAGCGCCGCGCACCGGCAAACAGATCAATACTCGAGGCGATTTCCGAGCGACCGGCAAATAGCGTCAGGTCTTCCGCCGTCTCATCGAGATAGGCCTCAAGCGAGGTTTTTGCATTGGCGGCGGCGGCCTTAAGGCGCTGCTCGGCCTGCTCGGTGACGATGACATTGCTGGCATAATAGGCGACGAAAGCCAGGCTGGCGCCGGTCACAAGCGCAATCGCGACCACCAGGGTCGGGAGCTTGGATGCAAGTTTTAGATCTCTGAGCATGCAGGGAATCCGCAGTTGTGGCGTAGAGCCGTATAGAGGCACGCCCACAGCTCGATTTTCCGCAGTCATGCCTAACCAGATAATAAGAAGGCTCTGGTTAAGGAATTGCTTCCTAGATCGTCATTCAGGCGTCGCAAAAGACCAGATCATAGGCTCAAAGTCCTGCGCGCAAACTTGGCGATGTTGCCCGAAAAACGGCGCTGCCGGCGCCTCTTTTGCGAGAACACCGGCAGCAGGAAGATCGATAATGGGCTTGGGGAAGAGCTAGAATTCGCTCCAGTCGGGCGCCAGTGCGCTGGAACCGCGATTGACTATGCGCGACGAGGCATGGGCCAGTCGATCCTGAAGGCCACGCGCGCCGGTCAAAGCAGTAGGCGCGGCTTGCGCTACAGTATATCGCGCGCCCGCGATCTGGAACACTTCAACGATCCGATCCAGCTCCACAGCCTGCGCCTCAGTCTGCTCGATCGCGGCATTGGTTTCCTCGACCAAGGCCGAATTGTGCTGTGTCATCTCATCCATCAGGCGTACGGCAGCCGAAACCTCGTCAATGGCCGACACTTGCTCGCGGCTTTCGACAGCGATGGATTCGAGCAGCCCCAGATTGCCGCGCGCCGCATCGAGCATCACCTTGAGCTTGCCGCCAGCCTGACCGACCAGCTTTGAGCCCGACTTGACCTCATCGCTCGATTGTTCGATCAGCTCTTTGACTTCGCTCGACGCCTTGGCCGCAGATTGCGCCAGCCGCCGCACTTCGACGGCGACGACGGCAAAGCCCCGGCCAGCTTCACCGGCCCGGGCCGCTTCGACCGAGGCGTTCAGGGCCAAAAGATTGGTCTGGAAGGCGATGTCATCGATCATGCCGATAATGTTGGAAATCTTGGACGAGGATTGCGTGATCCGCTCCATGGCGGCGGTCGCTTCATCCATCACCTGCCCGCCCTCTTCGGCGGTGCGCGTCACATCGCCTGCATTGACGCTGGCCTGGCGGGCGCTCTGTGCGTTTTTCTGCACCGTCGCAGACAGCTGCTCCATGGCGGCGGCCGTTTCCTCGATAGTCGCGGCCTGCCGATTGGTGCGTTCGCTGAGGTCATTGGCGCCGGTCAGCATTTCGCTGGTGGCCGATTTGAGCGACCCCGAGGCGTGACGCAGCTGGCCGACCACTTCGGTCAGCTTGTCGGCCACCGCGTTGACATCCCGCTTGAGGATGGCAAACGCACCCTCATAATCGCCCTCGACGCGCACCGTCAGATTGGTGCTGGCGATATTGCACAGCACCTCGCCAACTTCCGTCATGCCGCGATGGAAGTTCGAAACGAGATTGTTGATGCTGCTGGCAAGGCCATTGAGTTCATCGTCGGGAAATGTTGCCGCAACCTGCCCGGTGAAATCGCCGGCAATGGCCGCATCGACCACCTCGCCAAAGGCTGCGCGCAACTCGCCCATCATCTGCTTGCGCTTTTCTGCGTCGGCAATGATCCGTGCGGCTTCGGCTTCGGTCATATGGCTGACGCGCAGACCGTTTTCGCGGAACACTTCCACGGCACGCGCCATGCCACCCACTTCATTGCCGAGGCCAATATAGGGCACCACGGTCTCGTAGTCATTGCTGGCAATCGCCTGCATCGATTTGGCGAGGCGCGGAATGGGCGCGGTGATAACCCGCGATAACAGGAAGCCGATCAGGCCCAGCACCACAGTCACGACGCCGCCAACGAGCAGGATCAGCCCGAGCACGCCATGCGCCGTCGCCTCCACATTGGCCATGGGTGTGCCGACAAAGATCGCGCCGGTAACCGCGCCATCCATGTCCTTCATCGGCAGGAAGGCGCCGAAGTATTTGGTGCCATTCATCGGCAACTGGTCGTAGAACGGCTCGCCCGCCATGATCGACACATAGGCTGGGTTGGCCGCCTGGAGCGTTAAGTCCATGGCGCGCTCACCGTCTTCGTTGAGCAGGCTGGTCGTCTTGACTGCGAGAACCTTGGTTTCGGCATCCAGCACATAGACCGAAGCATCCTGCTTGGTGACGCGGGTCACCGAGTCGATGATCTTGTTGTCGTAAAACTGCGGCGGCGACCAGCTGAGATAGGCCCGGATCGTGCCATCGGTCCAACCCAACACCGAGCCAGATATATTGCGCTCCAGGATGGTCGATGCGGCAGCAAGGTTTGATTCCTGCTGCGCGCGGCTATCGGCAATCGATTGGGGGTAGAGCGTGAAATAGATCGCGCCGGACATGGCGGCGATCGAGCTGATAATGCAGACAAGGACCAGCGCCGAAATCGCGGTCGTCATTTTGATATTGCCGAAGACCGCAAAAAACCTGCGCATAGATGCACTACTCCAACGGCAGTCCATGCACGGCGTGACGCCTGCAGATCTGCTACGTACAACTATGGTATAGATTGGTTAAACTGCGGTTCATCATCCAGCCTAGGAAAATAAACCCCAACTCGAACAACAGTATTTTTGAACAATAAATCTAATCGAGTACAAGTATTATCTAAGAGATTGTCACGCAGGAAAATTCAGGAGAAACCGCGCGGGGGCGGTCGCCTCAGCTCAGCGCGCCGATAACGGCTTCGATGCGCTTTTTCATGGTCGAAGCATCGAACGGCTTAATGATATAGTTGTTCACACCGAAAGAAATTGCTTCCTTGACCTGTTCCTTGTCGGAACGGCCGGTCGCCATGATGAATGGCATGGCCTGCGTGCGCGGATGCTTGCGGACGACCTTGAGCAAAGTAAGACCGTCGATGTCTTCCATGTTCCAGTCGGAAATGATCAGGTCGACATTGGATTTTTCAAGCTTACCCAAAGCATCGCGACCGCTTTTGGCTTCGATGATATCCTTGAATCCCAACTGGGTCAGGATATACTTACAAATGCCGCGCATGGACTGCTGGTCATCGACGATCAGGACGCTGACAGCGCTGGCTTTCGGCATGTTGTATTGCACCTTCTATGCGCCAGGGGACGTGTGCCCTGCACGAGCAAAACACTAGGCAACAAGCGTTACAAATCTATCAATCCAGACCTTGGCATTGTGCCGGAGCGGTTTACGCTGCCGATTTGAGCCGTCCCAGTGCCATGGCCAGTCGTGAAGCGACGGCTTCGATGGGCGCCTGCTCGACCACTGCGCCCTCCTCGAAGGCCACCCGGGGCATGCCATAAACCAACGACGACGCCTGGCTCTGGCCTACCGTATAAGCGCCAGCATCGCGCATCAGCTTGAGCCCGCGCGCGCCGTCACGCCCCATGCCGGTGAGGATCGCCCCCACCGCCAGCGGCCCGACTGTTTTGGCGACGGAGCCGAACAGCACGTCAACGCTCGGGCGGTGCCCGCTCATCGGGTCTTCCTGTCCAAGCCGGGTCTTGAGCTGACCAAGACTACGCTCGACCCGCAGGTGATAGTCACCGGGGGCAACATAGGCGTGGCCCGGCAGCAGCGGCATCCGATCTTCGGCCTCGACCACGGTGATGATCGAGAGTTCATTGAGCCGTGCGGCAAACCGGCTGGTGAAGCCGGCCGGCATGTGCTGTGCAATAACGATTGGCGGGCAATCGACCGGCATGGTGCTGAGCACCATGCGGATGGCTTCAACGCCACCCGTCGATGCGCCGATGGCAATGACCGACCCGACAGGGGCAGCGGCGGTTTTGACCGCAACCTTGGGTGCGTCGGCACGACTGGCCGAACGCCCGCGGACGTCGGACTTGGCCGCAGCGCGGATCTTGTCGCGCAGATTGGCCCCGAACGCCTCGATGCCACCGGAGAAATCGGCGCTTGGCTTGGCGACGAAATCGACCGCGCCCAGTTCGAGCGCCAGAAGGGTTTCGCTGGCGCCGCGCGTGGTCAGCGTCGAGACCATCACCACTGGTGTCGGCCGCAGGCGCATCAGCCGATCGAGAAACTGCAGCCCGTTCATATTGGGCATTTCGATATCGAGCGTTACCACATCGGGATTGAGCGCTTTGATCTTTTCGCGCGCCTCAATGGGGTCGGTCGCCGTGCCGACAACGTCGATATCGTTGTCGCGCATCAGCATGCGGGTCAGCACTTCTCGGATCAGTGCCGAGTCATCAACAACCAGGACCTTGATGCTCATGCTGCGTCTCGTTTTTGCACTTTGGCGCGGGCTTGGTAGATGGTCTTGCCGACAAGGGTAAAGCCATCGCCCCCTGTCCCCAGATTTTCCGAATGACCGATATACAAGAAGGCGTCGGACGGCAGCAACTTGCCGAAGCGGCCGAACATCTCGCCCTGCGTCTGCTTGTCAAAATAGATCGCGACGTTGCGGCAAAAGATGGCGTCAAACGGCCCCTTCATCGGCCAGGGGCCAATCAGGTTCAGCGGCTTGAACGATATCAGAGCCTGAACCTCCGCAGGGACACGGATGGTGCCGTCACCGACATTTTCCAGCTGCCGGGCGCGCTCGGGATTGAGCCCGTTCAGCTCGTTCTCTGGATAGATGCCGCGCGCTGCCTTGGCGATGACATTGGTGTCGATGTCGGTGGCCAGGATTTTGAAATCCCAGCGCTTGAGCTCGGGATAGGCGGCCAGCAGGTGCATGCCGATCGTATAGGGCTCCTGCCCTGTCGAGCAGCCGGCCGACCAGATGCGCAGGCGGCTGCCGCGCGGCTTTTGCGCGACCAGCGTGCCGACATAGGTCCGCAGATGTTCGAAATGGTGATCTTCCCGGTAAAACCGGGTGAGATTGGTGGTCAGTGCGTTGATGAAATCCTGGCCGTCGCCAACGCTGCCACCGCGCTCGAGGAAATCGAGATAGTCGTTAAAGCTTGGCAGCCCCAGCGCCCGCACGATCTTGGACAGGCGCGACACGACCAACGTGCGCTTGGCATCGCTGAGCGCAATGCCGGCCACCGAATAGACCCGATCCTTGATGCGGGTGAACTCGCGGTCGCTAAGAGAAATTTCCCCGTATTCCATGCGGCTTTCCCCAAATGCCCCAGCCGTATTGCGCGTTTAGGCGCTTGCTCGCCGCGGTGTTGTATCGGCGGTTGTCGTTGTCGCTTCGCCAAACGAGGCCATGCGTCCGGTCAGACGCCGCAGCGCCACTTCGCCCTCGTCAAGCGTCGAGGCAATCGTATCGTTCTCAGTGCTGAGATTGCGTAAATGCTCTTCCAGCCCGGCAATCATGCCATGCAGCGAATTGGTCTCGATGACGCCGGTTTCCGAGTGAGCGCGACCGCGCTGCACCACCGCGCGAATGTCCTTGGCCGAACGGTTGGTGATCTGGGCCAATTGGCGCACTTCATCTGCCACCACGGCAAAGCCGGCGCCACGATCCCCAGCCCGAGCGGCTTCCACCGCAGCGTTGAGCGCCAGAAGGTTGGTGCGGAAGGAAACGTCTTCGATGGCCTGCACCATCTTGTCGACCTCGGTGGTCATCTTGTCGAGTTCGCCCACCAGCACCTGCGCGCGGCGCACGGCCATATCGACCTCGCCGACCAGATCCTGCGCCTGACGACCGATCACGCGGGCCTGCTTCAGACGTCCCCCGCCATCGGCCAAAGCCTTGCTCGTTGCGCCCGCATCATCGCGCGAGTCAGACGTCAGCGAGCCGTAATGGGCCGCGCGTTGCTCAAACCCGTCAATCAACCGCGCTACGCTGGCGAGACGATCCTCGAGCGCGGTGCGCAGATTGCGTTCTTCATCAAGCTGGTCGGTGATGGCGCGGGTAAAATCATCGAGGCGGATAGCAAGCGAGCCCAGCGGGCCATGCAGCGCGTCGGGCAATTCACAGGTGCCGGCAACGACGCCTTCAAGCTGATGCAGTTCGGTATCGAGCGCGGTGAGGCCTGCATTCAGCGCCGCCAGAGCGGGATTGGTTGCAGCCACATTGGCTTCAAAGCGGAAACCGGTCTGGCCGCCAGCCAAAGCGCTGGCGAAAGCGTCGAGATCATCGTCCTCGATATAGCTGCCGGCCGGCACCAGTTCGAGCATGTAGCGCCCGACGGCCAGGGTGTGGCGCTTGACGGTGAAGCGGCCATTGCCGAACATCACCATCGCTTCTTCAGGCGCGCCGCCGCCAGCCTGCAGATAGCCTTCGCCAAACAGCGTATCGAGCGATGCGCCTTCGGCGGCTTCCTTGGCCAGCGCGCCAACACCGGCGCTAGCCGCCAGGATCAGACCCTTGTCGTCGACGACGAGCGCAGGCTGATGCATCGCCGCAATGGCTGCCTTGAAGTGATGGGCGCGTTCAAGCCGCTTGCCCATGCGCGCGACAATGCTGGCAATATCGAGGGGTTCGCCGGCGCGGTCGGCCAGACCAGCCGCCAGCGCGACCGAGGCCAGCATCCGGCTATTGTGCCAATCCTGCCGGATCGAGACGATAAGTGCAGCGCCCAGCGCCACGATCAGAACCCCGGCAATACCCGCCATTGTTGGCAAACCAGGTCCGAAAAAAGTCAGCAAGCCGCCACTCAGCGCAATGGCGCTGAGCCATAAACCAGTAACGATCAGCGCTAGGCGCAGATTGGGCATGGCGGGCCTGATTGGCAAATCGGCGGTGAAGGGTCCAACATCGGGCGATAATAGCCGCGGAATGGTTAACCAAGTCTATAAAGGGCGCCTAGCGCGTAAGACTTTGCTAAGCCAGCTTGCCTGAATGTGAACCAGTGTCCCGTTCTGGGAAGCGCTAGAACAGTTCGACATCGTCTGTGCGGGACGGGGCAAGGATCTTGCTGCGGGCGATGGCAACTTCTTCGCGGGCCACCGTCTCGGCCGCATTGCTGTCGAGGCGCTTGACGAAGGCGCGCCCGGAATAGGGCCGGAACAAGACCCGGCGGGCATAGGTGCCGCCAAGGTCTTCGCTGAGGGCGACATAGCCTTCATCGGCCAGAAACTGACGTACGAAGTCGATATTCTTGGCGCCGACATCGTTGAGAATGGCGTTGATCTTGCCGCCGCCAAACACCTTGATCTCAAGATTGGACTTGCGGCCGGTGCCTTCGCTCAGCACCTTGTTGATCAACTGCTCCATGGCAAAGGCACCATAGCGGGCCGATGCCGCCGAGCGATCCCGCGCCGGGCCGCTTTGCTCGGCCAGAAGGAAGTGGTTCATGCCGCCCACATTGGCGACCCGGTCGCGCACGCAGGCAGAAATACATGATCCCAGCACTGTCGAATAGGTGACATCCTGATCTCGAGTAACAAGACAGTCACCCTGATGCACGGTGGTGGCGACACCCCGATCAAATTCCATAGGTAGCGATGTCAGCCGACTCATGTGTGCTCTGGTAGGTCCTGCGCCCAATCGGGCTTAGGGTAGGCGCCAAGTCGTTAGCCAATTGATAACCATGTCGTTAAAGCCAGAGCAAACCAAGACCTGTGGCAAGAAGCGGTTTAGAAATAGCAGGCTAAGGTGCCAGCAATGGGATGGGATACGTCTAATGTCACTGCAGAAACTCGCGAGGGAACTCGATGAGACGGCGCGCCAGACGGCATCAATGCTCGAAGGCATCACCGAGGCTATCGAACTGCTTTCCGAACGCCCACTGAGCGTTGAGCCATCTGTTCGCCAGGCGATACAGATGATTGTGACCGCCCTCCAGGGCCAGGATCGTATCGAACAGCGTTGCCACAACATGGCGCTGGCGGTTCGCCAGTTTGCACTCCTGCCTCCGACCGCACCTGACAGCGTCTACGATGAAATCTGGGCTAGTTTGACCCTTGATGAATTAAGGGTTCCTTCTCTGTCCGGTATTGCCGCGCAACGGAGCACGGGCGACGCCGAACTGTTTTAGCACTTGTGCAAATGTAGAATTGAGCAGGCGCCATGCGGCGCCTTTTTCATTTCTTAGATCGGGAAAGCAAAAAGGGCGCTGTAGCGCCCCTCGCGATAGCCTTAATTGAGCAAGATCTAGCTCTCGGCCCGCACACCGCTGATCACGGCATGTAGGTCGATCAACCCGACCATCCGGTTGTCATGAGTGACGATGCCGTTGAGCAGTTCGGTATCGATCGAATTGCCTTCTGGCACATTGTGGATGTCGTCCTTGGAGACGGTGAGAATATCGCTCACCGCATCAACCAGAAGCCCGACCCACTTGTCACCCACACTCATCACCACAACAACGTGGTTTTTGGTCGGCGAGGTCTGACCATCACCAAAGCGTGCGCGCAAATCAAAAATCGGCACAATAGTGCCGCGCAGGTTAATTACGCCGCGCACGAACTCGCGTGTATTCGGCAGTGGCGTTGCGCCGTTCCAGGCGCGGATTTCGCGCACTGTGGTGATTTCGACGCCATAAGTCTGCTCGCCGATCGAGAAGGCAATCAGCTGCAGGGAATTCTGGGCCGAGGCGGCGGAATTGTCGGCCATATCGTCACGCAAACTCAGCGCTTCCATCATCATTGCCTTTCTGCCGCCTGTTCTGGGCGGCTACGCTTGTTACTCAGCCGGCAGGCTGTTCGGTCAATCGCGGCCTAAGCCGCACTTTTATGCACGACATTGGTCTTGAGGCCCTGCACGTCCACGATCAGCGCGACATTGCCGTCGCCCAGGATCGTGCCACCAGCAATACCATCGACCCGTTCAAAATTCTCTTCCAGCGATTTGATCACCACCTGCTGCTGGCCGATGATGTCATCGACGATCAGCGCGACCTTGCTGTTGCCTTCGGCCTCGCACAGCACCACGAACCGGCTTTCCGAGGCGTGCTCGCTGGCCATGCCAAAGCGCGTCGCCAGATCGATGACCTGCACATATTCGCCGCGCACCTGCAGCACCTGGCCACCGCTCGGCACTCGCTCAAAGCTAGCGCGCGAACATTGAATGGTTTCAACAATCGAGGACAGGGGTACCACGTAGGGCGACGGGCCAACCTTGACCAGCATGACATCGAGCACCGCCAGCGTCAGTGGCAGCCGAAGGGTCATGCGCGTGCCCTTGCCGGTCCAGGAGCGGACATGCACCGAGCCGCCGATTTTCTTGATATTGGACAAAACGACATCCATGCCGACGCCGCGGCCCGAAATATCGCTCAGCGCCTCGGCCGTCGAAAACCCGGGTGCGAAAATCAGCTGGTCGATCTGCTCGTCGGTGGGCTGCACATCTGGCGCCACGATGCCCTTGTCGCGCGCCAGTTGCAGCACGCGCTCGCGGTTGATGCCGGCGCCATCGTCCTCGACCGCAATCAGGATATTGCCACCCGACTGCTCGGCCGACAGCCGCACGGTGCCGGTTTCGGACTTGCCCATGGCCACGCGTTTTTCCGGCGACTCGATGCCGTGATCAGCCGAATTGCGGATCATGTGCGTCAACGGATCGGACAGCTGTTCGATCACCGTCTTGTCGATTTCGGTATTTTCGCCGACCGTTTCCAGCCGAATTTTCTTGCCGGTCTGCGACGACAGCTCGCGCACAAGGCGCGGCATGCGGCTGAACACCGATTTGACCGGCTGCGCGCGGATCGCCATCACGGAATCCTGCAGGCCGCGCGTGGTCTGAGCCAGAACTTCGAGCCCACGCACCAGCTCGGTATATTTGGCGCGCAGAGCCTCATCCATCTGCTGGGTCAGCATCGACTGGGTGATAACCAGCTCGCTGACCATGTTGACGACGCGGTCGACCTTATCGAGATCGACCCGGATCGACTGAACGCCAACGCTGCGGCCAGTGGACTCTTCACTGTCGCTCGCGGGCGCCATGGCGCGTACCGGAGCAACCGGGGCGGGTTTGGGTGGTGGCGGCGGAATGCTGGCGGCAAGCTCGGCAAAGCTCATCACCGGCGCTTCGTCGAAAATGTCCTGCACGGGATCAGCCAGAACGTCCGGCAGCGGCTCAGCGGTTGGCGTCGTGGTGAGTTCTGACACAAGGCTCAGCAGGTCGGCCACTTCGTCATCGGCCAGCGCCAGCAGATCGGCTGGCGGCTCCTCAATCTCGACGACGGCCTCGACCTCTGGTTCGACAAAGACCGGCTTTGGCTGCGCCATCGGCACATCGCCAACTTGTGCGATGACGATGTCGCAATCGCCTTCGACAAACTCAAAGACCTCCCGGATCAGCGCCTCGGTGACGCTGGCGGAAACCAGACTGATTTCCCACGAGCAATAAACGTCGAACGGCTCGAACTCAGCCAGTGGCGGAATATCGCGAAGTACAGCGCGCACATGCATATCGCCGAGCGCAGCCAGCTCGCGGAACAGCAGCAGCGGATCATTGGCCCGCGCATAGAGCGCGCGATGCGGCGTGAAATTGATTTCCCAATGGCCGACTTCGGCCTGCAGCGGCGCGCTGTCGAACGCGTCGTCGAGATCGAATGCGTCGCCCATCTCGAAGGCATCGGATGGACCGACCGCGTCGAGATTGACCATCACCGGCGTGAATTCGAAATCGAACTCTTCGAGCGGTTCGCCGTTCTCGTCCTCGTCTTCGATGCTCTCGCCACGGGCCAGCGCATCGAACCGCGCTTTTTCATCGAGCCCATATTCAGCCGGCAGCACTTCACCAGTCCGGGCGGCGCTCACATGATCGGCGACAATGTCGTTGGCGCGGATGCATAGCGTCACCACGTCATCGCTCATCTCGATACGGCCATCACGCACATAATCGAGCAGCGTTTCATAGGCATGGGCAAAGCCCACCAGCGCCGAAAAGCCGAACGCCCCGGCGCCACCCTTGATCGAGTGGATGGCCCGGAACACGGCATTGAGACGATCCGCATCGCGTTCGCCGGCTTCGATGGCCGCAAACTGCTCTTCAAGCTCGGTCAGAAGCTCAGAGCATTCATCGAAATAGGTTGCTTTGAACTCGTCGAGATCGCTCATGCAAACACGTCCAACCCTTCTGGGTATCAAGCCTTAGTGGACGACCCGGTGAATAACCGAGATCAGTTTTTCGGGGTCGAACGGCTTGACGATCCAGCCGGTGCCGCCCGCGGCCTTGCCCTGATCGCGCTTGTCCTGGCTGGTTTCGGTAGTCAGGATCAGGATCGGCAAGCTCTGATGCTGGCCGCTGGCCCGCACATGCTTGATGAACTCGATGCCATCCATGACGGGCATGTTGATGTCGGTGATTACCACATCAACCGTCTCAGTCTTGAGCAGATCGAGCCCCTGCTTGCCGTCTTCGGCCTGCAGCACCTCAAATCCGGCATTGCTCAGCGTATGGTGCAGCATGGCCAGGATCGTTCTCGAATCGTCTACCGTGAGAACCCGCAAAGTCGTCATTTAATCATCCCTGAAAACTGGGCACCCAGGCCCAGTCGTTCGATCGCGGTCATCATCGCCGCGCTCGGCTGCTCGATAGTGAATTCAAACTGATTGCTTCGGGCGGTCTGCGCAGCACTGATCAGCATGAACAAGGCATTGGTCGACACGCGCTCGACGCCAGCGGCGGTGACGCAGATCGAACTTTCCTCGATCGCATCGATCAGCCCATCACGAATCCCATCGAGTGAATCGAGGTCCATGACCGCTGGCAATGCGATGGTTTTCTTGGCCTGGCTGACCATATGCGGATGCGTGCCCCTCGGAGGTTTCTCCAACCCCCATTTTCCACTCGAACGGTTTAAGAAGTGCTAACCCTAACGCAGGCCGAAGCGGGTCAAAACTCTTGCTGTGCTGGCCATCTGCGGCCAAACACCGGCGCGCGCGCATCCATCTGGGATCATCTGCCCTCTTGCGGTGCAGCTTGGGAGGGGGTTAACCCAATCCCATAACCTCGATCGGATACGTCATGACCTCCAAAATTGCCCTGACCGGCCTCGCCCGCGACCTCGCAGCCCGCGCCGAAAGCGGCAAGCCGATCCGGGTCGGCGTTATCGGGTCGGGCGAAATGGGCACCGATCTGGTGACGCAGATGTCGCTGATGACCGGCATCGAAATGGCCGCCATTGCGACGCGCCGCCCCCATACCGCGCTCGACGCCATGACCATCGCCTATGGCGATGACAGCCACGGCCGCGAAGCCGACACCGTCGCCAAGGCGACCGCCGCCATCGAGGCCGGCAAGATCGCCATAACCTCGGCCGAAACCCTGGTTGCCACACCCAATATCGATGTCGTCATCGACGCTACCGGCAAGCCCGGCGTTGCCGCCGACTATTGTCTCTCGGCCATGGAACACGGCAAGCATCTGGTGATGATGAATGTCGAAGCCGACGTCACCATCGGCCCCTATCTCAAGGCCCAGGCCGACAGGCTGGGCGTGGTCTATTCGGTTGGCGCGGGCGATGAACCAAGCTCCTGTATGGAGCTGATCGAGTTCGTCTCGGCGCTGGGCCTACCCATCGTCGCCGCCGGCAAGGGCAAGAACAACCCGCTCAACTATGACGCCGTGCCAGACGACTATCGAGCCGAAGCGATCCGCCGCAACATGAACCCGCGCATGCTGGTCGAGTTCGTCGATGGCAGCAAAACCATGGTCGAGATGTGCGCCATCGCCAATGCGACTGGCCTGGTGCCCGATGTGCCCGGCATGCACGGCCCCAAGGCTGACCGCGACGTCATGGCCAAGGTGCTGATCCCCAAGGAAGATGGCGGCCTGCTCAACAAGATGGGCGTCGTCGATTACACGGTCGGCAAGGGCGTCGCGCCCGGCGTTTTCGTCATCGTCAAGGCCGAGCATCCGCGCATTATCGAGCGCATGGACGACCTCCATATCGGCCACGGCCCCTATTACAGCTTCTTCCGCCCCTATCACCTGACCAGCCTTGAAGTGCCGCTGACCTGTGCCCGCATCATGCTGCACGGCAAGCCAGACATGGTGCCACTGGCCCAGCCGGTCGCCGAAGTCTGCGCCGTCGCCAAGCGCGACCTCAAACCCGGCGAGACCTTCGATGCCATCGGGGAAACCTGCTATCGCAGCTATACCATGACCGTCACCGACAGCCGCGCCGCCGGCGCCGTTCCCGTGGGGCTGCTCGAAGGCGGCAAGGTCACGGCTGCGATCAAAAAAGGCGAGTTGCTGACCACCGCCAATAGCCAGCCCGACACTTCCACACGCCTCTATGCGCTGCGCCGCGAGCAGGACAAAATGCTTGGACTCATCCCCTAACAGGTACGGTTGATCGCCACATTCCTGCCGTGCTTGTCCGGCGGACTGCTCAGACCTAAACCCCGGAGCTCACATGCGTTTTCTCGCTGTCCTGGCCGCTGTCGCCGTTCTCACGCCCGCCACAGCCCATGCGCAGGCCGACAAGAAAGCGGTGGCGCCGACCACCTGCGCTGCGCTGGTCAAAAGCATTGGCCTGTTCGCAGTCGAGGCAGACAGCACTGTTGAAGACCTCGAAACTGGCTGCAAGCTCACCAATGTGTTCATTGGCGCCGGCAGCATGACCCGCTATCGCATCGGCGAGGCGACACTGATCGCCCCGGAACTATTCACCAGTTACAACAATGACTCCCTGCCAACGGAGATCGACCTCTCCGTGAAGGGTCTCCGCCTTGCTCCCGACACCGGGAGCTTGATGACCGACTACATGATCGAGGTTCAGGCACAGCAACTGGACGTCCACCTGGCCTATCGCTGGGACAAGCAGAAGCGGACGGTCGACCTAGCCGATTTCAGCGTTGCGGCCTCTGACTATGACGCGTCGTTCCGGGTGTCGGGGCGTTTTTCGGACGCCGAGATGGATCCAGACCAGTTTTTCGACCTGACGCGATTGCCCGGCGCCATGGAGGAACTGATCGTAGAAGTGATCGATGCCCGTTTCCTGTCATCCATGACCGTGCCGTTCATCCTCAACTCCTTGCCTTATGATGAAGATCCACGCCCCCTGATTGACGGCTACAAAAAGTCCGCCGTGGCTTTCATCGCTGCATTGCCAGACGACAATGTTCCCGGCGACGCCAAGGCTGCACTCACCAGTTTTGTCGAGGCGTTCCCCAAAATGGTGGGCGACTACACATTGACCGTACGGGCCGACCCGCCGCTGGAATTCAGCGCCCTCGCCATAGACGGACCTGCCGACATCCCGGCGCTGCTGTCGCGTCTACAGATTGCCGCCGACCACACGCCGCCCAAACTGCCTTGAACATTGTCGGTCGGCAGCCTAAATGCTGACTAAACAATTCAGGAATTAAAGTCATGTCCGAGATCACCGATCCACGCGCCCCCATTCGCGTTCGCCAGGAAGCGCGCATGCGCCTGCTCGACGTTACCTCGGTCACGCACATTACGCCCCTGATGCGCCGCATTCGCGCCACCGGCGATCTGACCGGCTTTGCCTCAGCCGGCCACGCCGATCACATCAAGGCATTCTTTTTCCCCGACGGCATCGAGCCAAAACTGGCCCCCATCGGTGAGCGCGGCGCCGAATTTGCCCCCGGCGAACGCCCCGAAATGCGCGACTACACACCGCGCTACTGGAATGTCGCCGAAGGCTGGATCGAACTCGATTTCGTGCTGCATGGCGATGGCCCTGCATCAAGCTGGGCCGCGCAAGCCGCTGTCGGCCAAAAGCTCGTCATCGGCGGGCCGCGCGGCTCGCTCGTCATCCCGGCCGCGTTCGACTGGTATCTGCTGGCCGGCGACGAAACCGCCCTGCCCGCCCTTGGCCGCCGTATCGAGGAACTGCCTGCCGGAAGCAAGATTGTCGCCGTGATCGAGGTCGCCGACGCCGCCGAAGAGCAGACTTTTGAAACCAGTGCCGACGTTTCGCTGACCTACGTCTATCGCGACGGCCAGCCCGCCGGCAGCACCAGCCTGATCCTCGACGCCATCAAAGCCGCCAGCTTCCCGGACGGCGTCGCTTACGCCTATGTCGCCGGCGAAAGCGCGATGAGCAAAGCGGTCCGCGCGCATCTGACTGACGAGCGCGGGTTCAACCCAGAATATGTCAAAGCCGCCGGCTACTGGCTGCTGGGCACCGCAGACGCGCACGAACCGCACTGACGGGAAGAGTACCCCCACCTAACCTCCCCCTGAAAAGGGGGAGGAACAGATCGAGGCTGAGACAAAATCTACGCCCACCATTGGCCAGTTTCCTCCCCCTATCAGGGGGAGGCGAGGTGGGGGTATCCGCTAACAATTACCCGCGAATAGCGACCTTGCCCTTGCGGCCCGGCTCGCCACTGGCCCTGGCGGCATCACGCGCTTCATCGAGCCCGTAGATCGCCTCGACCGGCAATTTCAGGGTGCCCTTTGCCGCCGCCGACACCAGCTCGCCAATCATCTTGCCGATGGCCTCGGGAGTGGCGCGTGGCCGCGCGCCCCAGAAGCCGCGCACGCTGGCCTGCTTGAACAGCAGATTGTCCGACGACAATGTGATCTTTTGCCCGGACAGATTGCCGAACGAAATGATCTCGGCGCGGTCGGCCGCAACGCTCAGCAGGGCTTCGGGGCCTTCGCCACCCACCGAATCCAGCCCGCGCACAATCGGCGCACCGCCAGTGATCGCCTTGACCTTGTCGCGCCAGTCGGCGGCTTCGGTCGAAACCGTATTGCCAATGCCCAGCGCCGCCATTTCAGCAATGCCGGCATCGCGCCGCACCAGATTGACCACATGCACGCCGGCCTCGGCGGCAAACTGGTTGAGCAGCTTGCCCACCGCGCCATTGGCCGCGTTCTGGATGATCCAGTCGCCAGCTTTGACATCGAGATCGGCCAGCAGCATTTTTGCGCTGAGCGGCATCGAAATCAGCTGCGACGCCGTCGCATCATCGACGCTATCGGGCACCGGAATGAGCCGCGCCGCGTCACCCAGATAGTACTCAGCCCAGGCCTCGGTGGCCCCACCCATCACGCGCTGGCCAACGCTGAGATTAGTAACACCCTCGCCCAGCGCATCGACCACGCCGACCGCTTCCGTGCCCGGCACGGCTGGCAGCGCCGGCTTGATGCCATAGGTGCCCTGAATGGTTGCGAGGTCATGATTGTGGATCGGCGACAGCAGCAGCTTGATCCGCACCTGCCCCTTGCCCGGCTGCGGCACCGCGCGCTCCACAAGCTGGAGGACCTTGGTGGGATCGCCGAACTCGGCATAGCTGACACTGCGCATGTTAATAGCTTTCTGGTGTTGAGGTTTTGCATGTGGGTCGCCACGGCGCCCTTTGCAACCGCCACCGGCCTCGCTACACCTTCCTGCAACAAAGGGAGATGCAAATGAGCACCAAGAAAATCCGCTGGGGCATTCTGTCCACCGCCAATATCGGCATGCAGAAGGTGACGCCCGGCATTATGGCCTCGCCCCACTCCGAGGTGGTCGCAATCGCTTCGCGCGACCTCGGCAAGGCCCGCGCCGCCGCAGATCAGCTCGGCATTCCCAAAGCGTACGGCTCCTACGAAGAACTCTTCGCCGATCCCGATATCGACGCCATCTACAATCCCCTGCCCAACCATTTGCATGTGCCGATGACCGTGGCCGCCGCCAAGGCCGGCAAGCATGTGCTGTGCGAAAAGCCCATCGCGCTCAATGCCGCCGAAGCCGAACTGCTGCGCGAATGCCCGCCTGATCGCATCGTGCTGGAAGCCTTCATGGTGCGCTTCCACCCGCAATGGCTGCGCGCCCGCGAAATCATCCGCTCGGGCGAACTGGGCGAGGTGCGCGCAATCAATGCGGTCTTCACCTATTTCAACGATGACCCGGCCAATGTGCGAAACCAGGCCGATATCGGCGGCGGCGGCATTATGGATATCGGCTGCTATCCGATCACCGCAGCGCGCTTCCTGTTTGAAGCCGAACCCAAGCGTGTCGTCTCTCTGGTCGAACGCGACGAAACCTTCGGTACCGATCGCCTCGCCAGCGTGCTCGCCGATTTTGGCGCTGGCCGCCAGCTTAACTTCGTCTGCTCGACCCAGGCCGCGGGTCACCAGCGGGTGCAGGTGCTCGGCAGCAAGGCCAAGCTCGAAATCATCATTCCGTTCAATGCTCCGCAGAATGAACGCACCGCCATCACCGTGGATACCGGCGCGCCCTTCGATGGCTCGCTCGCCCGCCGCGAAGTGCTGCCCGCGTCCGATCAATATACCGAGCAGGCAGAAGCCTTTGCGCTGGCCGTACTCGGCGAGAAGCCGCTCCCTTGGGGCATCGACGACGCCATTGCATCGATGCGCGTGATTGATGCCGTATTTGCCAGCGAGAAATCGGGCGGCTGGGCCACCGTCTAGACGCTATCGGGGCTCATGGTGCGGTTTGATATCAGCCCATGAGCCCCACTCAAGGAAACCCAATGACCGATCGCGTTCTGCTCACCGGCATTTCCGGTTTCCTCGGCGGCCACATCGCGCTGCAACTGCTCAATGCCGGCTACACGGTACGCGGCAGCGTCCGTGATCTTGCCAAGGCGGACAAGGTCCGCGCCACGTTGGCCAAGGCCGGCGCCGATACCAGCCACCTCGAATTTGTCGCGCTCGACCTGATGAAGGACGGGGGCTGGGCAGAGGCGATGGACGGCGTGCGTTACCTGCAGCATACCGCCTCGCCCTTCGTGCTGCGCATCCCAAAAGACCCCGAAGAACTCATCCGCCCTGCCGTCGATGGCACCCACCGCGCCATCAGCGCCGCTCTCGCCGCCGATGTCGAACGCGTGGTCCTCACCTCATCGATTGCCGCCATCCAATATGGCCACACCAACTATGACCGGGAACTGACCGAAGCCGACTGGACCAATCTCGACAATCCCGCGACCACTGCCTATCCCCGCTCCAAGACCATGGCAGAACGCGAAGCGTGGCGCCTGATGGACGGCGCCAACCGGCACAAGGATCTCGCCGTCATCAACCCAGCCGGCATCTTTGGGCCGCTGCTCGACGACGACCCCGGCACCTCGGCAACGGTGGCCGGACGCCTGCTCGATGGCAAACTGCCCGCCGTGCCGCGGCTCACCCTCTCGGCAGTCGATGTGCGCGACGTCGCGGCGCTCCATCTCGATGCCATGACCAACTCCATGGCCGGCGGCCATCGCTGCATTGCTTCGGTCGGCGCCTATTCCATGGCCGACTTTGGCCGCATGCTCAAACCGGCCTTCCCGGACCGCCGCATACCGACCGCGCAAATCCCCGATTTCCTGGTGCGCCTTGTCGCTCTGTTCGACAGCGACATCCGCGATAACCTCCAGGAACTGGGCACGCCCAAGCGCCTCGACACCCTCCGCGCCGCCCAGCGCCTCGGCCGCCCACTCATCCCCGCCGCCGACGCCATCATCGCAACCGGCCACAGTCTGATCGACCACAACCTGCTCTAAATCCGCCCCTTGCGGAAACCCCGATTGAGTGCCCATATCAGCCCCATCGGAATGGGGCTGTAGCTCAGTTGGGAGAGCGCGTCGTTCGCAATGACGAGGTCAGCGGTTCGATCCCGCTCAGCTCCACCATTCCGATGCTTCCCCGATTTCACGCCTGCTTCGCCCCTCCGACGGGAACTTTACGTTTAGCAGTCGCAGGGCGTTGAGCGTTACGATGACGGTCGCGCCGGTGTCGGCGAGGATGGCGGGCCAGAGGCCGGTTATGCCGGCGATGGTGGTGACGAGAAACACTGCCTTGAGGCCCAGCGCGATGGTGATGTTCTGGCCGATATTGCGCATGACCTTTTTGGACAGGCCAACCATGTTGGCAATGTCGGCAACGCGGCCATGGAGGATTGCCGCGTCGGCGGTTTCGAGCGCGACGTCAGTGCCGCCGCCCATGGCAATGCCGATATCGGCGGCGGCAAGGGCCGGTGCGTCATTGATGCCATCACCGATTTTGGCAACGACTTCGCCGCTGGATTGCAGGTCACGGACGATGCGCTGCTTGTCTTCTGGCAGGAGACCAGCGCGCACTTCGACGCCGAGGCTTTCGCCGATTGCGGCAGCGGTGCGGCTGTTGTCACCAGTCAGCATCACCGTGCGGATACCGGCGTCGGTCAAAGCGCGCAATCCGGCCTTGGCGTCGGCGCGGGGTTCGTCACGCATGGCCAGCAGTCCGGCCAGCGCACCGTCGACCAGTAGCACCGAGACGGTTTTGCCTTGATCGTTGAGGCGCGTGATCTGGGCGAACTGGTCTGGTGACAGGGCCACCGTTTCACCAGCAGCATCGGCCGAGGCGAGAAACACGGTTTTGCCGCCCACCGTACCGGACACGCCCTTGCCGGGGACGGCCTTGGCGGCTGCGGCTGGCGGCACTGGTGCGTTGTCGATCTTGGCGCGATTGAGGATGGCGACGGCGAGCGGATGGCTCGAACCGGTTTCAAGCGCCGCAGCGAGCGACAACACATCGCGCTCGGAGCGATCAAACGCCACGATGTCGGTAACGACGGGCTTGCCTTCGGTCAGGGTGCCGGTCTTGTCGAGCGCGACAAGGGTAATCTTGCGCAGCCCTTCGAGCACCGCGCCGCCCTTGAGCAGCAGGCCGCGCCGCGCACCGACCGCAAGACCGGCCGCAATGGCGGCGGGAGTGGAAATCACCAGAGCGCATGGGCAGCCGATCAGCAGGACGGCGAGACCCTTGTAGATCCACTCCGACCAGTCGGCACCAAACAGCAGCGGCGGCACGACCGCGACCAGCGCCCCGACCACGAGGACGGCCGGCGTATAAACCCGCGAAAACTGGTCGATGAACCGCTCTGTCGGGGCTTTGCTTTCCTGTGCTTCCTCGACGAGCTTGACGACGCGGGCAATGGTATTGTCTTCGGCTGCAGCGGTAACGCGCACGCGCAGCACGGCGTCGGTATTGATTGTGCCGGCGAACACCGCCTCGCCAATGCCCTTGCGCTTGGGAATGCTTTCGCCGGTGACGGGCGCTTCATCGATCGCGCTATCGCCGTCAATGATTTCACCGTCTGCGGGGATACGATCGCCCGGGCGGACCAGAATGGTCATGCCGACGCGAAGCGCCGATGCCGCGACTTCGCTGGTCACGCCATCGGTCTCGACCAGCGCCGTTTTGGGCACAAGATTGGCGAGGCCCTGAATGCTTGCCCGGGCGCGCGATGCAGCAAGCCCTTCGAGCATTTCACCAACGAGGAACAGCAGAACGACAGTTGCCGCTTCTTCGGTTGCGCCGATAAAGACCGCGCCAATGGCAGCAATGCTCATCAGCGTTTCGATGGTGAATGGCATGCCGGTGAGAGCGGCAGCGACGGCGCGGCGAACGATGGGCACAAGGCCCACTGCCATAGCCGCCAGGAACGCCCAGTGACCAATATCGGGCACGATGCGTCCGACGATATAGGCGAGCACGAGGGCGAGGCCACACAGCGCGGTCAGCACCACCTTCTGGCTTTTCCACCAGACGGCTGTCTCCGGCGTGCCGTGGTCGTGATCGGGATCATGGTCATGGTGACCCGCCTGCGCAGCCTTGAGCGGCTGATCGGCGAGCGCGACGGTATAGCCGAGCCACTTGACGGTGTGGTCGATGGCCGAAACCGGAACGTCGCCGCGATGGGTGACGCTCATGGTGCCGGCGGTCACCGAAATCTCCACCGCATCCACCCCGGCCAGCCGACTGACGGCGTTCTGCACCTTGGCGCCGCAGGACGCACAGTCCATGCCGCCGACACGGAAGCGGGTTTTGGTGGAAATTTCGTCAGTCATCAGCACGGCCTTTCATCTTGTGAGGACCATGCTACAAGCTCTAGCCACTAGAGCTTCAAGAGGAAAAATGAACATCTCGATTGGAGAATTGGCGAAGCGTTCCGGGGTCAAAGTCCCGACCATCCGCTATTATGAACAGATCGGCCTGTTGTCTTCCGCGCCACGCAGCGAGGGCAATCAACGCCGCTATGGAAAGACCGAGGTGGATCGGCTGAACTTCATCCGCCACTCGCGCGAACTGGGCTTCGAGATCGAGGACATTCGCGAGCTTTTGGCGATGAGCGCCGAGCCGCAGGCCTCATGCCATCAGGTCGACAGCATTGCGCGCAACCATCTGGTCGAGGTCGAACGGCGTATCGAGAGCCTGATGGCGCTGCGCGCCGAACTGGAGCGGATGATCTCGGAATGTGGCCACGGCCGGATCTGCGATTGTCAGATCGTCGAGGCTCTGGCCGACCATGGCCGCTGTATGGGCGACCACAAGCACTAGCCTAGGCGTGGGCAAGTTTGTCGATGCTCACTTCCAGCTCACGAGCCAAAGCATAGCCCTGCGGCCAGCGGCCGAAACCGCTGGCGATATTGATATGCCCGGCAAAGCCGAGGTCGTGCATCGGACTGCCCCAGGCGGTGCTCAACTCGCGGATCTGGTTGAACGGCATGTAAATGTCGTTTCGGCTGGCAACCACCAGGCTTGGAAACGGCAAGGGCCGACGCGGCATCTTGCCGAATTCATAGGTTCGGTGATGCACGCTCTGCGTGCGCTCGATTTCGGCCGGGGCCACCAGCAGCGCTCCTGCCACCAGCGGCGCCACTGAACTCGTGGCCAGCCGCGCGGTCAGGATCGAGCCGAGGCTGTGCGCGACGATCAGGCAATGCGGATTGGCGCGAACGGCGTTTTCGAGGGACGCAAGCCATGCGTCCGCATCGGGGTTTGAGAAATCGGTCTGTTCGACCAAGACGGCATGCCGATGGTCCTGGCGCCACCAGGATTGCCAATGTCCGGCGTCAGATCCATGCAGCCCGGGCACAATGAGCGTGGTTTGTGACACGGGCCACCTCTCAACAGTCGATTGGCCGTGCAAACCTGGCGAACCGCGGAGCACCGCCATATTCGCGCTCCACTGCGGTGGCGCTTGAGGGCACCGCGCCCGACAGATAGCAGGCGTCCTGTTCGGCCCGGCTCATGGGCACGCTGCCAAAGGCAGCATCAGGCAGCCCGCCAAAGAAAGACCGCTTGTGCGGCGCCTCCGATGCGGCGACGGGCTTTTCGAAGCGGGGGCTGAGGATTCCGAAGAAATGGACCATTCTCGTTTTCCTTATGAGACACGCTAGCAACGCCATTAGTCTATCAATTCGCTAGACTGATACGAGCCTCAGGCGTGCCCTAGTCGAGCGCCAATCGGGAAAATCCTTCTTCATCCGCCACAGCTTTTAGCAGCAGCAGTCTATCCACAGGCCGATGTCAAAGCCTTTGCAGTGTAGGAAAAAGCATCCTCACCGGCCAGAACCGCCACATGGTCTATCCGACCCGGGTGATACTCTATCGAATTGATATACTCAGAATAACCCCATGCGGGCCAATCGATTTTCCTGAGCGGCGGCAATTTAGACCAGTGTGCTTTGCCCCATCCACCATCAGTGGGCACACTTATTCAGGACGCGTCTTGACGCTTTTGAACATTTGGGGACACACAATGAATTTTAGAACGGCTGCAGTCTTTGCCGGTGCGCTGGCCATCGCAGGGTGGGCCACCACCGTCCAGGCACAGGAAGGCCCTCTGGTCACCGCAGACTGGGTGCAGGAAAACCTCGCCAATCCAGACGTGCGCATTTTTGAAGTCAGCGTCGATACCGGCGTCTATGAGCGCGGCCACATCCCCGGCGCCATCAACCTGGCCTGGCACACCGATTTGGTCGACCCGATCCGCCGCGACATCGTCAGCCGCGAAAACTTCCAGGCCGTGCTGCAGCAGGCCGGCGTCGGCGAAGACACTACCGTCGTCCTCTATGGCGACAACAATAACTGGTTCGCCGCCTGGGGCGCCTGGGTGTTCGATATCCACGGCCTCAATGATGTGAAGCTGCTCGATGGCGGCCGCAAACTGTGGGAAGCCGAAGGCCTGCCCCTCGATACGGCAACGCCCGAATACGCCGCCTCCACCATCGAACTGCCGGCTGAAGCTGCCGATCTGCGTGCGCGTCTGGTTGACGTGCTCGAAGTGGTCGAGAACGGCGCTGACGTATCGCTGGTCGACATCCGTGGCCCCAAGGAATTCAGCGGCGAAATCTTTGCTCCAGAAGGCGTGCAGGAACTCTCGATCCGCGCCGGCCACATTCCGGGCGCCGTCAACTTCCCATGGGGCGGTGCGGTCAACGAGAACGGCACCTTCAAGTCGGCTGACGAACTCAAGGCTGCCTTTGCCGCCATCGGCATCGACGGCTCCAAGCCGATCATCACCTACTGCCGCATCGGCGAGCGCTCAAGCCATACCTGGTTTGTGCTGAGCCGCATCCTCGGCTACGAAGTCCGCAACTATGACGGTTCGTGGACAGAATACGGCAATGCCGTTGGCGTACCGATCGACAACCCATCGGGCACCGTGTGGGGCAAGATCTGATCTTTAGCGCAGGCTATCGATCACTGAACCGACGCTAAAACGCGGGCGCCCCACAGGGCGCCCGTTCGCATGGGGGCAATATGACTATTCCGGCAATCCGCTTCGGCGTTCCCGCCTTGATCCTTGTCGCACTGGCGGCAGGTTTCATCGCGCTCAATGGTGGGGGCCCGGAAGGGCGGCCGCTGGCCTTTTCGCTGGCTATCGGCGCCGCCTTTGGCGTGGTGCTGCAGCGCTCCCGCTTCTGCTTTTACTGCAATTTTCGTGACCTGATCGAAAAACGCGAGGCAGCTGGCGTCATCGCTATTCTCGTCGCGCTCGCCGTCGGCGCTATCGGCTATACCGCCATTTTCGGCGCCTGGCTGCCAACGCCTGCCCCCGGCCGCCTGCCGCCGACCGCCCATATCGGCCCGGTTAGCCTGACGCTGGTCATTGCGTCGTTTGTCTTCGGCCTCGGCATGGCCATTTCAGGCTCGTGCCTCTCAGCCCATTTCTACCGGCTAGCCGAGGGCTCGGTGATTTCGCCCTTTGCCATCATCGGCGCGGCCATCGGCTTCGGCATCGGCTTCCTCACCTGGAATCCATTGTTCCTCGCCATCACCTCCAATGCCTTCATCCTCTGGCTGCCCAATAGCCTCGACTATGCCGGCTCGCTCGCCGCAACACTGGTCCTGCTGAGCGCATTGGCGCTGGCTGCGCTGTGGTGGGCCCGCCCCTCACAAGTCGCGGCGCCAGCCGCCCTCACTCTACGCGAAACCCTTTCGCGCGTCTTCGTGCAGCGCTGGCCCGCCGTTACTGGTGGAGTTCTGATCGGGATCATTTCAACGCTCGCCTATTTCCGCGTCGCGCCACTCGGCGTCACTGCCGAGTTGGGCAGCATCGTACGCACCGCCGGCACGGCTTGGGCGGTCCTGCCCGGCACGCTGTTCGGGCTCGATGGCTTGCGCGGTTGCGCCACCATCATCAAGGAGACGCTGCTGTCCAATAACGGGCTCTTTGTTATCGGCCTGATCGGCGCAGCCTTCATCACCTCGTTCCTCGCGGGCCAGTTCAAGCCACGCGCGCTGACCGGCCTCGACGTTGTGCGTGGCCTTGGCGGCGGGTTGCTGCTCGGCTGGGGCGCGATGACGGCTTTGGGCTGCACCGTGGGCGTGCTGCTGTCGGGCATCCATGCCGGTTCGCTGTCGGGCTGGGTATTCCTGCTCTGCTCGTGCCTCGGCGTGATCGGCGCGCTGACCTTTGCTCGGCTGGTCGGCCTCACAAAGGCGAGCTAGCCACCGCCACCGATTTCCGGTGCATCCTTGAGCGGCGTGTCATCATCGAGCGGCACGGTCTGGCGTTCGATCATGCGATGCACCAGTGGCGGGCCGTCGCCACGATGCAGGGCGCGCAATTGCTCGGTATTGTCGGCATCGGCCTTGGTGCGGCGCAGATTGTGCCGCACATAGTCGATCCAGGTCGGCACGTGATAGGTCTCGACCCAGATGCCGGGCTTTTCAAGATCGCGCAGCAGGCCCCACTGCCGGGCCCCGTCGCGGATGCGGATGCGTCGCCGATCCGCCATCAGCGCCAAAAAGCGCGGAATATCGACCTGGTCGATCTGGTAGTCGATCATCACCATGATCGGCCCGCTATGGGGCCGCAGATCAAGCTTGAGCAGCGGCTCGTTGAAGGTGTTGAGCGGGTTGAGATCGCGCGAGTTGAACTGCGGCAGCGGCAGGCTGAGCCCCACCAGCGCGCAGACCACCAGCACCAGAGCGGCCATGGCCAGCGCCCATTCCGGGGCGAAGACGTCGGCGCTCAGACCCCAGACCCAGCTGCCTAGCGCCATGCCGCCAAAGGTGGCGGTCTGATAGAGCGAGAGTGCGCGTCCCACCACCCAGCGCGGCGAAGAGAGCTGGATCGAGACGTTGAACAGCGAGAGCGCCAGCACCCAGCAGGCCCCGGCCGGCAGCAGCGCAAAATGGCTCAGCACCGCATCACGGCTGAAACCGAGCCCGATACAGCTCAGCGCAAAACCAAGGCAGGCCAGCCGCACAATGACTTCGTTGCTAAAGCGCGCCCGGATGCGGCTATTGAGAAACGCCCCGCCAATCGCGCCGAGTCCAAAACAGCCCAGCAAAGTGCCGTAGACCAACGCGCCGCCACCGACATATTCACTGGCGATGGATGGCAGAAGCGCCAGGATCGACACCGCCGCCATGCCGAACAGGAAGCTGCGCAGCAGCACGGTGGTGAGGTTTGGCGACAGCGACACATAGCGAATGCCGGCCCACATGGCGCTGCCGAAATGCTCGCGCGGCAGCCGGTTCGGCACCCGCTCGGGCTTCCAGCGCACAAGCGCCGCAATCAGCGGAATATAGGTGATCGCATTGAGGGCAAAGGCCGCTGCGGCGCCGGCGAACGCGACGATGATACCGCCGATCGCCGGGCCGACGCTGCGCATCAGGTTAAAGCCCATCGAATTGAGCGACACCGCGCCCGGCAAGTCTTCACGCGGCACGATATCGCCCAGCGAGGCCTGCCAGGATGGATTAAACAGCGCTGTGCCGCAGCCGATGAGGAAGGTGAAACTCAGCAGCAACCAAGGCGTCAGCATGCCCATGAAGGCCAGCACGGCCAGCGCCAGCGACACCACCGCTAAACCACATTGCGCGACGATCATCACGATGCGGCGGTCGAAATTGTCCGCCAGCGCGCCCGAGGCAATCGAGAACACCATGATGGGGAGCGTCGTGGAGGCCTGAACCAGCGCCACCATATTGTGGGAGTCGGTGAGCGTGGTCATCATCCAGCCCGCGCCGACCGACTGCACCAGACCGCCCAGATTGGACGCCAGCGTCGCCAGCCACAGCAGTCGGAATGTCTCATGCCGGAATGGCGCCAGCATGGACGTACGCTCAGTCATCTCAACTCCTCCCAAGCCCCACCCTGTCTTGGTCGACAGCAGGAGATTTGGCAAGTCTTGCCGGTCCAATGGCTGAACACGAAATTGCCCCGAGCAAAGCCCGGGGCAATTTCAGGATTCAAACGCTCGTCTGACGACGGAGGCGCATTAGCGCCAGCTGGTATAGTCGTCGGCCGTGCAGCCAAACGGCGCGCGTTCATCGCCGAAGCGGGCTTGCAGCTGTTCGCAGCCCCACGCATTGACCGGGCCAGGCATCATGTTGTTGAGCTCGATACCGACGGCGTCAAAAGCATTGCCAGCGCTGGTCACGTACCAAAGCCAGTACCCCATAACCAGCGCAGCAATCAGCACGATGGCAATGAGCAGGCCCATCAGCACGCGCAGGGGATTGCGCTTCTTTTGGGCTGGCGCTTTCGTGGCGACCTGAAATTCGGACCATGGAACCTGCGTTTCGCCGAGCCCAGCCAGCGCCACCTTGCGCTCGGCATCGGTCATGTCGAGCCGCATCAGCTTGCTATCCAAAAGGATTGGCAGGGCGGCACGCTCGTGCTGCACGGCCAGACCATACATCAGGCCATCGGCATCTGTCGCCAGCAGCGGTTCTTCGCCGGACTTGAAACGCGTGTAGTTGGTGCGGTTGGACTTGGGACCCTTGGGGTGATCGATAAAGTTCACCAGCAAACCCCCACGCTTCTTGTCATTAGCGGCGATGGAGACGGGCAGCACTGTCAGCCTGCCGGGTGTGGTCACCGCGCGATTGACGTTCCAGACGCGAATACCGTGGACGATAATCACACTCGCCCCGCCGCCGGTGAACAGCAGCAACAGCGCGAAGACGATCAGGCGGTTCCACAGCATGTCGAGCGCCAGCGTCAGCGTCGCCAACTCCGGCTTGTCCTTGGAGATGACCACGTCGGCCAGATAGTCGCCGCTCGATAAATCGACAAAGACGATGGAGACTGTCGTGTCGTAGTCCACGCCGTTGTAATTGTAGACCAGCCGCGCATCGCAATCGGTGATGCCGCGGCGCGTGGTGCATTCGCCATCGAGCACCTGGCCCTTGCTCAGAACCTGCGGGTTTTGATTGATCTGTACGTCGCGGACAAGGCCCGGCCCCTGCCACCACACCAAAAACCCGGCGATGACCAGAAAGACCAGCAGTCCGAAAATGTTGCCATAGGGCGGAGAAACGGAGCCGCGTGCGATGGCGAGCGGACGACTGGGCAGGTTGAGATCTGGAAAGGCCATGGGAACGGGGCTCGTTGGGGGGAACGGTGACCAATTCGTTTAGCCGCCATTTGACCGAACGCCACCAGTATCCTGCGCAATTTTCCTCGCCACCGCAGAGCTTTGCCAAGTTGTGGCGAAAATGCAGCAGCACTTTCGGACTGTTGGGATCAATGTCCTACGCCCAGCAGATGCTCGACCGTCTCAGGCTGTGCGGCGAGGTCAGCAGGTGTTCCCGACCATGCGACTCGGCCGCGCTCCATGATCAGCACGCTATCGGCGAAGGCGAGCGCGGCCTTGATGCGCTGCTCGATCAGCAGGATCGTCATGGTCTTGCTGCCCGCCAGCTGATCAAAGGCAGCCATCAGTTCTTCGCAGATCACCGGCGCCAGCCCCTCGAGCGGCTCATCGAGCAACAGCACGCGCGGCTGGCCCAGAATGGTGCGCGCGGTGGTCAGCATCTGCTGCTCGCCGCCCGATAGTTGCGAGCCGAGATTTTTGCGCCGATCCCGCAATCGCGGAAAGATCACATAGGCTTCTTCGATGGCCGATTTGGGCCGGTCCTTGAGCCCGACGAAGAGGTTCTCTTCGACAGTCAGCGATTTAAAGATCGCCCGGCTCTGTGGCACATAGCCCACACCGGCCAAGGCTCGGGCCGAACCGTCGAGCCGGGTCAACTCCTGCCCATCCAGTTTGACACTGCCACCATGGAGCTTGGTCTGTCCGGCGATGGTCGCGAACAATGTCGTTTTGCCCATGCCGTTGCGGCCGAGTACGGCGAGGCGTCCACCGGCCGGAACGACAAAACTCACCTCGTCGAGAATGCGCGTCTGGCCGTAGCCAGCGCATAGGCCCGAGACGTTAAGCGATGCTGCGGTCATCGCCATAGCTCCCCAGATAGGCCTCGCGCACCCGCGCGTCCTTGGACACCTCGCTCGGCGTGCCATCGAAAATGATCGTACCAGCCGCCAGAACGATGACGCGGCGGGCAAAACGGAACACGAAATCCATGTCATGCTCGATCATCAGAACGGCCAGATCTGGTGGGAGCTGCGCCAGCGCATTTTCAATAAGCGCGATATCGGAACTCGGCACGCCCGCGGCCGGTTCATCGAGCAGCAGCACTTTGGGCCGCAGGGCCATGGCCAAGGCGATTTCGAGCAGACGCTGCTGGCCATACGCGATGGCGCTGACAGGCACCAGAGCGAGGTGCGTCAGATTAAGCAGGCCTAGAATGTCGGCCGTTTCAGCCACCACCTCGGGCATACGACGATAGTCGGCGAACATGCGCCCCGCCTTACCCATGCGCTGCAAAATGCCGAGCGCCACATGTTCCTCCGGTGTCATCTCGGAAAATAGCCGCGTCACCTGAAAGCTGCGCACCAGCCCATGCTTGACCCGCGACGACGGGGAGGCGGTGGTGATGTCGTGGCCGTCGAGAAACACCGATCCGGCATCGGGTCTGTCCAGCCCGGTGACGAGATTGACCAGCGTGGTCTTGCCTGCGCCGTTCGGGCCGATCAGCGCCGTCCGGTCACCCTTGTTGAGCACCAGTGACACATCGTCGGCGACAGCGAGGCCACCGAAGCTCTTGCGGAGATTGCGGACGTCGAAGACGCTCATGGCCGCGCCCTCCGCAACCGCTGCCAGATCGCTTCGATAGCGCCCACCAGCCCCTTGGGCGCGAACAGCACGACGACGACCAGCAGGACGCCGACGATGGTCAGCCAGTGGAATGGATTGATGGCCGAGACGCGATCTTCGAACCAGACGAAGGCCAGCGTGCCGAGCATGGCACCGAACAATCTGCCCGCCCCGCCCAGCACCAGCATGACCAGCGCTTCCGCCGAGGTGGTAAAAGACAGGCTATCGAGCCCGACGACCTTGGTGGCGATAGCCGATAGCGCGCCCCCCAGGCCCGCGACGGCGCCCGCAATGGCGTACATCTTGACCAGCGTGGCATAGACCGGCGCGCCCATGGCCCGCACGCGGACCGGGTCCTGCTTGATGCCGCGACACAGCATGCCAAAGGGCGAGCGGACGATGATGCGAAGCCCGACAAACACCGCGAGCAGCAGCACCACCGCCATGATGAATGCCGTGCGGCCGAACAGGTCAAAGCGGAACACGCCAAAGAGCGGCGACGGCAAAATGCCGGAAAGGCCATCGCTGCCGCCGGTCCATTGCGACAGCTTGTTGGCCGCCTCATGGGCCAGCGACACCACGGCAATGGACAGCACCAACTGGCTGAGGCCATGGCCGCGCAGGATGACGAGGCTGGAGAGCGCACCCGCAATAGCACCAGCCAAGGCGCCGATGGCCAACATCAGCAGCGGATCGGTGACGCCGAACTTGGCGGCAAAGATGCCCGCGGCATAGGCGCCCGCCCCGAACACCGTCGCATGGCCCAGCGTCGCGACGCCCGAATAGCCAGTGACCAGATCAAGCGACAGCACCAGCAGCATCATCGCAATGATGCGGGTCAGTAATGCCAGATTGGTGGGAAAGAGGAAGAACAGCACCACGGCAATGCCGGCAAGGATCAGCACCGCGATCATGTCCTGTACGACGGGCCTTGCCTTTGAGACCGTGCTCATTTAAACCGCCCCATCAGGCCATTGGGGAACACGCAGACGATGGCGATCACCGCGAGATAAAAGAAGAACTCGCCATATTCGGGCATCAGGTAGCGCCCGGTGGTCTGCACGGCACCGAGCAGCAGCGCGGCAACCAGCGCGCCGGTGATCGACCCGGCCCCGCCGACCGATACAACGACGAGAAACGTCACCATGTAATGCATGGCATAGTATGGCTCGATGGGCAGCAATTGTGCGCCCACGACGCCACCCAGTGCGGCAAGCCCGATAGCGAGGGCAAAGCTGACGGCATAGACCCATTTGGTTTTGACACCGAGAGCCCCGGCCATTGCCGCGTCATCGACCGACGCGCGCAGACGCACCCCAAATGGCGTACGCTCGATAATGAACCACAACGCCCCCGCGACCACGACGCCGACGGCCACCGCGAACAGTTTATGCGCCGCGATAGTGCGGAAGCCGAGATCGACCGGGGCCTGTAACTCGCTCGGCAAAGCGATGGTCTTGAGGCTCGGGCCCATGACAAAATTGGCGACGCCGATGATGACGAAGGTAATGCCGATGGTCATCAGCACCTGCGTCAGATCGCGCGCACCATAGATGCGGCGATACAGGAACCGCTCCAGTGGGATAGCGATCAGCACCGTGCCGAGCACTGCCGCGAGAATGGCCACGCCGAAGGGCAGGCCCATTTGCTGGGTGACATAAGAAGCGATATAGCCGCCGATCATGGCGAAGGCGCCATGGGCAAGGTTGACCACCTTCATCAGCCCCATCGTGACGCTGAGGCCAATCGAAATGACAAACAGCACCATGCCGTAGGCCAGGGCATCAGCGGCGATGGAGAGAATGGTGGGCAAGCGGCAAACTTTCGGCTTGAGCTAAGGCCAGATTAAACCGCCGCGCTGCCCTCGGACTTGCTCCGAGGGCCACTCGCAACACGGCACGACCGATGAGAGGTTCTCGGGTCAAGCCCGAGGACAGTACTGGGTTCGAGGTGAGGCAAGCGTGCCCATCCCCAATGTTCCCCTACGGCGCTTTCCAGCCCGGGTCGCCCTGGTTTTCGAACGTCTGGATTTCCTTGTTGATGTATTCGCCATCCTCGAACGCCACTTCGCGCAGATAGATGTTCTGCGTGATGTGGCGGTTCTCGGGGTTGATCGAAACAGGACCGCGCGGGCTGATCCAGCTCAGGCCTTTGACGGCTTCGACGGCGGTTGCGGCATCCTGCTTGCCGCCGGTGGCTTCGATCATTTTGGAGATGACATACATCCCGTCATAGGCGCCGACGGCGGGAAAGCTCAGCTGCTCGGCATTGCCGATGGCAGTGGTGGCAGCTTTGACGAAGGCGGCGTTTTCCGGCGAGTCGTGGCTGACCGCGTAGTGGAATGTGGTGAGCAGGCCCAGCGCATTATCGCCTAGCGCGGCAAGGTCGGGCTCCTGCGCCAGATCGCCAGGCGCCAGCAACTGAACGCCGGCGTCCTTGAGGCCGTTTTCGACATAGGCCTGCACGAAACCGAGCGTCGCGGGCCCGGCGGGCAGGAACGCAAACACCGCTTCGGCTCCGGAATCCTTGATGCGCTGCATTATCGGGCTGAAATCGTTGGTGTTCATCGGCATGCGCAGCGATTCAACGATCTGCCCGCCGGCTGCGGTAAAACCGGTGACGAAGGCATTTTCCGCGTCAACGCCTGGGCCGTAGTCTGAGACGACGGTGATGATCTTGTCGATACCGCGTTCGCGCGCCACGGCGGCCATCGGCGTCGAGGTCTGCCAAGTGGTGAACGACGTGCGCACGACAAACGGGCTGGCATTGACCAGCGCCGAGGTGGCGGCATTAAACACCACCATCGGCACATTGCCCTCCTCAAGGATCGGCGCGGCGGCCAAGGCATCAGGGGTGTAATAATAGCCGCCCAGATACTGCACGCCTTCGCTGACGATCAGCTCCTGGGTCAGCGCAGCTGACTGTGACGGATCGGCGGCGGGCAGGTCGCGATAGACGATCTCGATCGTGTCGTCGTCAATCGTGTTGCCGTTGACGGCGAGCCAGGCGTCGATACCGGCCTGAAAATTGCGCCCCTGCAAAGCGGCCGGGCCGGAGAACGGCCCCACCACGCCAATCTTGATCGTATCGGCGAACGCCACGCTGCTCGACAGCATCAGCGCCAGCATCGTCAGAACCAGCCTGCTCATCACAATTCTCCGATCGTTTTGGGCACGTCCGCCACGGCGAGCGTCCTGCCCTGCTGGCAAACCATAACGCCTGCAGCAAAACAATTCACCGCGCGATATTAGCGCGCCGAAGCGGGCTGACGGTCTGCCTCAAGCCGGCCAGAGGAGCGGGCAAAGCCTTCGCTGATCACCGCCTTCATGGCGGCACGTGCATCCTCGGCGTCACCGGCAAGGATCGCCTGAGCAATCCGCCCGTGTGCGGCGACTGTGGCGCTCATGGCGCTATCGTCCTTGACGGGCGAGCTGATGGTGAAGACCGCCGTCAGGGCCAGTTCCACCAGCGCGCTGATCGAGGCCATGAATGGATTGCCCGAGGCTTCGGCGACGGTGCGATGAAATTCGAGATCGGTGCGCGCGAACTCTTCCGGCGTGGTGGCCTCGCCCATGCGAATGGCGCAGCTGACCAGCGCCTCGGCCTGCGCGTCCGACCGCCGGGTGGCGGCAAGGCCCGCCGATTCCACTTCAACGCCAATCCGGATTTCCGAGAGGCTGCGCAACAGCGCGACATCCGGGCCAGTTTCAAAATGCCACGCCAAGACGTCGGCATCGAACAGGTTCCAGCGCTGGCGCGGCAGCACGCGCGTGCCGATGCGGGCGCGGGCTTCGATCATGCCCTTGGCGGCAATCGTCTTCAGCGCCTCGCGCAACACGGTGCGAGACACGGAAAACTGCGCCAGCAATTCGGTATCGGATGGCAGAATGGTGCCTTCTGGATAGTCGCCGCCGACAATGGCGACGCCCAGTTGCCACAGCACGATGGAATGCAGGTTTCGGGATGGCACCCGGCCGGCGATCGCAGCGATCAACTCGCCCGATGTGTGCCCCGGTGTGTGACGTATGGCCATCCTGCTCCCCCACTTGCGGCCCGAACTAATCACGGCACCATAAGTATTACAATATCGCGCCGGCTGAGCGGCTGGACAGCGCCAGCCAGTTTGGCGAGGGTGGCGGCAAAAAGGATTCGCCCCAATGACAACAGCCACCCCACTCGATGCCGTGCTCGCCAGCGTGGACGCCGGGCTCGAACAAAGCCTGGAACGCCTCTATGCGCTCCTGCGCATCAAGTCCATCTCCACCGACCCCGCCTATGCCGCCGAATGTCAGCGCGCTGCGGACTGGATCGCCGATGAGCTCAACGGGCTGGGCTTTGCCGCCGAGGCGCGGCCAACGCCGGGCCATCCCGTGGTGGTGGCGCACGGCCCAGACCAGCCGGGGACACACGTGCTGTTTTATGCGCACTACGACGTGCAGCCTGTCGATCCGCTGAACCTCTGGCACACCGATCCGTTCGAGCCGCAGCTCAAGACCGACGCAAATGGTCGCAAGATCATCGTCGCGCGCGGCGCGTCCGATGACAAAGGCCAGATGATGACCTTCATCGAAGCCTGCCGCGCCTGGAAGGCCGTGACCGGCTCGCTGCCGATCAAGATTTCTCTGATGCTCGAAGGCGAGGAAGAAAGTGGCGGCAAGAACCTTCCACCCTTTATGGAGGCCAATCGCGCCGAACTCGCTGCCGCCGACATCGCGCTGGTCTGCGACACCGACATGTGGGATCGCCAGACGCCTTCGGTCACCACCATGCTGCGCGGCCTTGTGGCTGAAGAAATCGAGATCACCTGTGCCAACAAGGACCTCCATTCCGGCATGTTCGGCAATGCGGCGCGCAATCCCAACCAGTTGCTGGCCGAAATCATCGCCAGCCTTCGCGCCCCGGACGGTTCGGTGACCCTGCCCGGCTTTTACGACGACGTGGCCGAAATCAGCCCTGAGCTGAAAGCGCAGTGGGAAGGCCTCGGCTTTGACTCAGCTGCGTTCCTTGGCGAGGCTGGTCTGTCCGTGCCCGCTGGCGAACAGAGCCGCAGCGTGCTCGAAATGCTGTGGGCGCGCCCAACCTGCGAAATCAATGGCATGATCGGCGGCTATACCGGCGACGGCTTCAAGACCGTGATTCCGGCCAAGGCCAGCGCCAAGATTTCCTTCCGGCTGGTATCGGGCATGGACCCCGATAAGATCCGCGCCTCGTTCCGCAAGCATGTCGAAGCGCTGATCCCGGCAGACTGCTCGGTCAAGTTCAGCGGCCATGGCGGCTCCCCTGCCATCACCGTCCCAAGCGATGGCGTGCAGCTGCGTCAGGCACTTGAGGGTCTTTCGGGTGAATGGAGCAAGCAGGCGGTGATCACCGGCGCTGGTGGTTCCATCCCGGTCGCGGGCGACTTCAAGCGGATCCTGGGGCTCGACACCCTTTTGATCGGATTTGCCCATATCGACGACCAGATCCACTCGCCCAACGAGAAGTATGATCTCGACAGCTACCACCGCGGCATCCGCAGCTGGGTACGGGTCTTGGCGAGCTTTGCGGGCTAGTAGTCGTTCGCCCTGCAATAGGCCACTACTTTCGGCTCCACCGTCATCACCCGGCTTGTCCGGGTGATCCATGTCCCTACACTCGCTGATGGATGGATTGCCCGGACAAGCCGGGCAATGACGGTTGAGGGACAGTCGAAGGTAGCATTAGCTAAGCGAAAATCACCGCGATCAGCGCGATCACAGCCGGCACCGTCTGGATGAACAAGATTCTGCGGCTCGAGGTTGCGGCACCGTAGATCCCGGCCACTGCCACGCAGGCGAGGAAGAAAATGCAGATCTGCCAGCCGAACTCGCGGGCCGGATGCAGCACGCCCCAGAGCAGGCCGGCAGCCAGAAAGCCGTTATAGAGCCCCTGATTGGCCGCCAGAACCTTGGTCTGCTGCGCAAATTCCGGCGCCAGCCCGAAAGCCTTGAGGCCACGTGGCTTGGCCCACAAGAACATCTCCAGCACCATGATATAAAGGTGCAGCAGCGCCACCAGTGTGACGAGAACGGCGGCGACGATCATCATTTCTGCTTGGTCTTTCCGGTTGGCGCGGCAGGCTGTTCGCCATTGGCTTGGGCCTGCAGTTTATCCATCAGCGCGCGCCATTCAACATAGGCCGCGTCCTGATCGGGCAACGCGACGCGCGAACCACCATGGCTTTCGAGGTCTTCGAGAATGGCTTCGACGGCCGGGCCTTCTGCCTGGCAGGTGGTTGCTTCATCGAGCGCATCGAAAGCTGGTTTGTAATAGTCGTCGTCATAGCTGTTGGAATTGAGATTGAGCTGACCATAGGCCAGCAGATCGGCGGAGTCGGTCAGCAACGACCATTCCTCGTCGGTCACCTCATAGCCCTCGCAATTTGACGCGACGACGTTGGCCAGAACGACCTGATAAAGGAAGTCTTCGGCCTGCTTGCCGGTATAGGACGACAGATCCGGCAACTGCACATAGATCTTGCCATCCGCCATGGCTGGCAGGGTCAGCGACAGGCAGAGTGCGGTGGCGGCAACGAGACGATTCATCAAAATATTCCTCCGTGGGACCGCTGTCATGCGGGCAGAGTTTGAACAAAGCGAGGCGAGCCGCTAGTCGGGCTGGCCACCAATCGACTGCACGGCCTTCGCGCCAGCAGCAATGCCGCGCGCCAAAGCAGTGCTTTCGTCTTCACCGGCCAGATGCGCGGAGATAAAACCTGCCGCAAAGGCATCGCCGGCGCCCGTTGAGTCAACGACGCTGACTTCAGACGCCGGCTGCGAGACCCGCACCCCGTCGCGCCCACCCAGTACGGCACCAAGTCCACCGCGCTTGATCAGTACCGTGCCGAACAATTTGCCCAGCGCCGCTGTCTGTTCGACATGGCCGGTAATGCCCGTGAGGGCTTCGGCTTCGCTTTCGTTGGAAAAGATGAAATCGGCGCCCGCCGTCCATTCGAGGAACTGCGCCGGGCCCACTTCGACCAGAAACCCCACCGAAGCGGGATCGACCGCCACGGCAATGCCGCGCGCCTTGGCCTGCGCAAACAGCGCCTGCACCGCAGCGCGTGGGCCGGGCGCAAAAAAGCTATAGCCGGAGACCATGACCAGCCCAATATCGTCCAAAATTTCGGACGGCAGATCATCGGCCGACAAATTGAGATTAGCGCCCCGGTCGGTCAGGAAGCTGCGCTCGCCATCGGGATCAACGATGGTGACGAGCACGCCCGAAGGTTGCTCTTTGTCTCCCCCGAGCACCGGCACGACGCCAAGCCCGCGGAAGTAGTTCTCATACATCGCCTTGTCGCTGGCCCCAACGCGGGCCGCAAACACGACATCGGCCGACATGGCGCCAAGCCACACCGCCTGATTGGCGCCCGACCCACCGGGCCGGCTGCGCACGGTGGCGCGCCGGTCACTGCCTTTGACGATCGGGCCCTCGGGCATGACGATGACATCGGTCATCACATCCCCGACGACGAGAACCTTGCCGCTCATGCGCGACGCAGGGCCGGCTGGGGCGCATTGCGCGCGGCAAGCGCCACGGCGATCCCGGCTGCAACCTTGGCGTTGTTTTCGACCAGCGCGATATTGGCCACCAGCGACTTGCCGTCGGTGAGCTCAAAAATGCGCTTGAGCAGAAACGGGGTCAGCGCCTTGCGCGAAACGCCTTCGGCTTCGGCACCGGCGATGGCTTCGGCAATGCGCGCCTCGATAGCGGCAGGATCGAGCGCATCGGCTTCCGGGATCGGGTTGGCAACGAGCACGCCACCCATGCCCAGATCGGCCTGCATGGCCACGACCTTGGCAATGTCAGCCACATCGTCAAAGCGATGATCGACCTTGTGACCGCTCTGGCGCGCCCAGAAGGCCGGGAAATCTTCGGTGCCGTAGCCGAGCACCGGCACACCATTGGTCTCGAGCACTTCGAGCGTCTTGGCGATATCAAGGATCGACTTGGCACCGGCGCAGACGACACAAACCGGCGTGCGGCTCAGCTCTTCAAGATCAGCCGAAATATCGAACGTATCTTCGGCGCCGCGATGCACGCCGCCAATACCGCCGGTGGCGAACACATGGATCCCGGCAAGCGCAGCGATCTGCATGGTCGTGGCAACCGTCGTGCCAGCGATCTCGCCCTTGACCAGCAGAGACGCGACGTCGCGACGGCTGGCCTTGGCAGCCTTGCCGCCGGTCTGGGCCAGACGCTCGAGGTCTTCGCCCGACACGCCAACGCAGAAGCGACCATCCATGATGGCGATGGTTGCGGGAACAGCGCCGTGCTTGCGGATCACGGCCTCGACATTGTTGGCCATTTCCAGGTTCTGCGGATAGGGCATGCCGTGGGTGATGATGGTGGATTCAAGCGCCACGACGGGCTTGCCCGCGGCCAGAGCCTGCTTCACTTCGGGGCTGATGGAAAGGTAGGCTTTGGCGCTCATCGGATCGCTCGCTATAGGGGTTCTGAAGGGGGCCATGAGCACCCCGTTTGACGCGCGTTTTGCGCCCTCATGTCGCAGGGCGTCAAGTCCCCGAAAAACATGGGCCAAATCCCTTGTCCGCTGCCGCGTTTGGTTTTAGGGTCCACTCGTATTCTGGCGGGAAAGGGCACTTCGCTGCACACGGTCATCATTGATCGGCGATGGTTCGCCGACCGATACGCGCCCCGCTCGGGGCATAGTCCAGCCAAGTCCCACAGCGCTTTTGAGCGCTTTATTTCTGTAGCCCCCACGCTTTTCCAGTTTTGCCGTTCGGACGCTCCAAGATGAGCGCCCGCGATTGAGCTACGCCGCGCCCAAACGGCACGGCACCGAGAAATTGCCACGCCAAGGCGTCGCAACGAACAAGAACAAGACCTTCCCCAACAGGAGATCACCATCCAGATGAACAAGTCGCTCGCACTTGCCCTTGGCGCCCTCGTGATTGCCAGCCCGGCACTGGCCCAGGAGGAGAAAGTCCTCAATATCTACAATTGGTCCGACTATATCGCCGAGGACACGATCGCCAATTTCGAGGCGACGACCGGCATCAAGGTCAATTACGACGTCTATGACAACAACGAGATCGTCGACGCCAAGCTGCTCGCCGGCAGCTCGGGCTATGACATCGTGGTGCCGACCGGCAACTTCCTGCAGCGTCAGGTGATGGCAGGCCTGCTGCTCCAGCTCGACAAATCCAAGCTGCCAAACCTGGTCAATCTTGATCCAGGCGTCATGGCAACGGCGGCTGAGTTCGACCCCGACAATGCCCATTCCGTGCCCTACATGATCAACACGATCGGCCTCGGCTACAATGTCGCCAAGGTAAAGGCCGCGCTTGGCCCAGATACCCCCATCGACAGCTGGGACCTGCTGTTCAAGCCAGAACTGGCTGAAAAGCTCGCGTCATGCGGCATCTCGGTGCTCGATAGCCCATCGGAAGTCATCGGCATTGCGCTGAACTATCTGGGCCTCGACCCCAATTCGGAAAATGGCGAAGACCTGCTCAAGGCCGAAACGCTGCTGACCTCGGTCAAGCCCTATATCCGCTACTTCCATTCCAGCCAGTACATCGACGATCTGGGCAATGGCGAAACGTGCTTGGCGCTCGGCTATTCGGGTGACGTGTTCATCGCTTCGGACGCAGCCGCTGCTGCCGGTCACGGCGTTGAAGTGGGCTATCTGATCCCCAAGGAAGGCGCTGCTACGCTGATCGACTTCCTGGCCATCCCGGCTGACGCACCGCATCCGGAAAATGCCCACACCTTCATCAACTACATCCTTGAGCCAGAAGTTGTGGCGGCGATCACCGACTACGTGTTCTACGCAAACCCCAACCTCAAGGCGACCGAGTTTGTGGCTGACGAAGTCAAGAACAACCCCGGCATCTATCCGCCAGCCGAGACCCTGGCCAAGGCCTTCGCTCTGACCGCGCACAGCCCGGACTTCGAAGAACTCTTGACCCGCACGTGGACCCGCATCAAAACGGGCCACTAAGAGAATGACCCAAGGGGCGGCATCAGCCGCCCCTCAGCCTTTTTGCAGAGTTCGTCATGGCCAAGAAACCCCAGCTCGCAATCGACACTCGGCCCTGGCGCGATCCCGCAGCCAAGCCCTTCGTGCGCATCAAGAACGTCACCAAGAAATTCGGTGACGTCTTTGCCGTGAGCGATGTGTCGCTTGATATCTATAAGAGCGAGCTGTTCTGCCTGCTGGGCGGTTCGGGCTCGGGCAAGTCGACGCTGCTGCGCATGCTGGCCGGCTTTGAACAGCCCACCAGCGGCTCCATCGAAATCGACGGGCAGGACATGACGGCGGTCGCGCCCTATAACCGCCCCGTCAACATGATGTTTCAGTCCTATGCGCTGTTCCCGCATATGAATGTGGAACAAAACATCGCCTATGGCCTCAAGCGCGATCACCTGCCCAAGGGCGAGATCGCCGACCGCGTCGCCGAGCTGCTGACGCTGGTGAAACTGCAGGACTACGGCAAGCGCAAGCCGCATCAGCTATCGGGTGGTCAGCGCCAGCGCGTGGCACTGGCCCGCTCGCTGGCCAAGCGTCCAAAATTGCTGCTGCTCGATGAACCGCTTGGCGCGCTCGACAAGAAGCTGCGCGAAGAAACCCAGTTCGAGCTGGTCAAGATTCAGGAAACGCTGGGCGTGACCTTCATCGTGGTGACCCACGATCAGGAAGAGGCGATGAGCCTCGCCACCCGTATCGGCGTAATGAACCAGGGCGAAATCGCCATGATCGGCGAGCCCACCGACATTTACGAATTCCCTAACTCCAAATTCGTCGCCGGCTTCATCGGCTCGGTCAACATGGCCGAAGGCGTCGTGATCGAGGACGAGCCGGACCATGTCCGCATTCGCTCGGCCGAATTGGGCTGCGATATCTTTGTCGGCCACGGCGTCGACTGCGCACCGGACCAGATCCTGTGGGTCGCCATCCGTCCCGAAAAGATCCAGCTCAGCCGCGAAAAGCCGGAAGGCGACGCCAATATCACCCGAGGTCTGGTCGAAGAAATCGGCTATCTCGGCGACATGAGCGTCTATCAAATACTGCTCGAAAGCGGCAAGCGGCTGCGCGTCACCCAGACCAATACCGTGCGCGGCAATCCCGACGCCATCACCTGGGACGAAACCGTCTATGCCAGCTGGAGCGACGACGCCGGTTCGGTGCTGACGATATGAGCGCGCTGCAGACCAATCTGCCACCCCCTCGCCGCCTGCGCCCCTGGCGCGTGGTCGAGCGCGGTCTGGCCAAGGTCGGCATTTCCGGCCGGGCACTGGTGCTGCTCGCGCCGGTGGTTTGGCTGCTGGTGTTTTTTCTTATTCCGCTTGCCGTGGTGTTTGGCATTTCGCTCAGCACCAAGCAGTTCGGTCGTCCGCCCTATTCGCCGCTACTGACCACCGAAGACGGCACGGTGCAGTTGACGTTGCATCTGTCCAATTACCTGCGCCTGTTCAGCGACAATCTCTATGTCGCGGCCTATCTATCCTCGATCCGCATCGCCTTTATATCGACCGTCATTACGCTCCTGATCGGCTACCCGATGGCCTATGCCATTGCTCGGGCGCCCGATCAGTGGCGCAATATTTTGCTGATGCTGGTCATCCTGCCGTTCTGGACCTCGTTCCTGCTGCGCGTCTATGCGCTGACCGGCTTCATGCGTGGCAATGGCGTCATCAACCAGTTCCTGGGCCTGTTCGGTATCGAGCCGCTGGTGATGATGCAGACCGATTTCGCGGTCTATGTCGGCATCGTCTATACCTATCTGCCCTTCATGATCCTGCCGCTCTATACGACGCTGGTGAAACTCGATTCCTCCCTGCTCGAAGCCTCGGCCGATCTTGGCGCGCGCCCCGTACGCACCTTCCTGTCGGTGACGCTGCCGCTGTCGATGCCTGGCCTGATCGCCGGGTCCATGCTGGTGTTCATCCCAGCCATTGGCGAGTTCGTCATCCCATCGCTTCTGGGCGGACCGGGTACGCTGATGATCGGGCGCGTGCTGTGGGACGAGTTCTTCACCAACACCAACTGGCCGCGTGCCGCTGCCGTGGCGATCGCCATGCTGGTGGTCGTCGTCATCCCCATCATGTTGTTGCAGCGCGCTCAAAACGCTGTGGTGGAGAAGTAACATGCGTCGTGGCTGGTTCCTCCCTATCGCAGCGGCCCTTGGCTTTACGTTCCTCTATGCGCCCATCGTGTCGCTGGTGGTGTTTTCGTTCAACGAAAGCCGACTGGTTACCGTCTGGTCGGGCTTTTCGACCAAGTGGTATGGCGAACTGTTCAGCGATCCGCAGATGCTGGGCGCCGCCTGGCTGAGCCTGCAGATCGCGGCCGTCAGTGCCACCATCGCGCTGGTACTGGGCACGCTGGCGGCCATCGCTCTGGTCCGCTTCCGCCGCTTCCGTGGGCGCACAGCGTTCGCCGGCATGGTCTCGGCGCCGCTGGTCATGCCGGACGTCATCACCGGTCTGTCGCTGCTGCTGCTGTTTGTGGCCATGGAGAGCATGCTGGGCTGGCCGGCAGGGCGTGGCATCGTCACCATCATCATCGCGCACTCCACCTTCTGCATGGCCTATGTCTGCGTCGTGGTGCAGTCGCGCCTGTCCGACTTTGACCGCAGCCTTGAAGAAGCAGCCATGGACCTAGGTGCCAGCCCTGTCCGCACCTTCTTTGACATCACCCTGCCCATCATCGCTCCGGCGCTGGTTTCGGGCTGGTTGCTCGGCTTTACGTTGTCGCTCGACGATCTGGTTATCGCCAGCTTCGTATCGGGTCCGGGCTCATCGACCCTCCCCATGGTGATCTTCTCCAAGATCCGCCTCGGCGTTTCGCCAGACGTCAATGCGCTCGCCACCATCATCATCGGTATCGTGGCGCTGGGCGTTTTGGCGGCCACCATCATCCAGCTGCGCTCGCGCCCAAAAAAGGCGCGCGCCTAGCCTTCACGAAAATTGTGATTGACCGGCAGTTGCGCAGATTCAAAAATCTGTCATGCTCGTGTCATGTTCAACCAACGTGAAGGAGGTGATCCCAGTGTCTTATGAGGTTTTGGTTCTCGAAGAAGGTCTTGGATTTGTTGTGCTGATCGGGAGTGATCTCGGCTAGCACCCACCTCCGCGGCACTCGAGGCCGACGAAACTCAGGAAGGGCCGTCCTATAGGGGGCGGCCCTTTTTATTGGTCTTGACGTGACCGCCCAAGCCCTTGATACCGCTGGCCAAGGTTATGCGGCTGTCCGCATGACGCATCGTCTATCTGGAGCCGCCCACCCATGTCCTCGGCCAATTTTGTCCTGACCCTGTCCTGCGCCGACCGCCCCGGCATCGTCGCAGCCGTCACCACGGAACTGGCCGCGCTGGGCGCCAATATCGCTGAATCCAACCAGTTCTGGGATCGCGAAACCGGCCGATTCTTCATGCGCCTCGCCTTCACCGCCCCCGATGGCATGGAGCGCAGCACCATCGAGCGCGCGCTCAAGTCGCCCATCGAACGCTTTTCGATGAAGACCGATCTGGCCGACCAGAACCGCAAGAAGCGCATCGTCATCCTGGTCTCCAAGTTCGACCACACACTGCTGCATCTGCTCTATCAGATCCGCGTCGGCTGGCTCGACGCCGAGGTCGCCGCCGTCATCTCCAACCATGCAGACGCCAAAAAGATCGCCGAAGACGCCAATATCCCCTTCCACCTGCTGCCCGTGACCAAGGACACCAAGGCGCAACAGGAAGAACAGGTTCTGGGCATCATCAAGCAGACCGGCGCCGATCTGGTGGTGCTGGCCCGCTATATGCAGGTGCTGAGCGACAACCTGTCGACCCGCCTGTTCGGGCAGGTGATCAACATCCACCACTCGTTCCTGCCGAGTTTCAAGGGCGCCAAGCCTTACCATCAGGCCCATGAGCGTGGCGTCAAGATCATCGGTGCGACGGCACACTATGTGACGCCTGATCTTGATGAAGGTCCGATCATCGAGCAGGAAACTGCCCGCGTGACTCATGCCATGAGCCCCGACGATCTGGTGGCCGCTGGCCGGGACATCGAAAGCCGCGTGCTGGCCCGCGCCGTCAAGCTGCACCTCGAAAGCCGGGTGATGCTGAACGGTCGCAAGACGGTTGTCTTCGGCTAGTTACTGACGCGCCCAATCCGGCAAGCCATCCTCAAAGGAATGGCTGGTCGGCGCGAGTTCGGCGGCCGTTGGATCATCGAAAATGCCGACGAGCAGCGCCACAGTGGGCTCGTCGTCAATCGCGCCGATGGAACTGCCGCAGTCGCGGCAAAAGGCCCGGCTGGAATAGTCCGACGACCGGTAGGTCGCGGGCATCCCGCCACTGCCGGTCCATTGCACGTTGTCACGCGCAAACTCGACCCAGGGCAAACTGACGGCACCGCTATGCTGCTGGCAGTACCGGCATGAGCAATTGTGTGGATTGGCTGGTGCACCGGTCGCGACAAACCGGATCGCGCCACACAGGCAACCGCCTTCATACGTCTTCGTCAAATCGCCAGATCCTCTAGACGGAGCGAAGCCGCAAGGCTGGTCTGGTCCAGCACTTCGCGCGTGGCCAGCGTCACCCGCTCAAACACGTGGCGGATTTCGCAGGCCGCTTCCTCGCGGCAATCTTCGCATTTCCGGTAGGCGATCTTGGAGAGGCAGGGCAGCGGCGCGATGGGCCCGTCGATCAGCCGCAACACCTCGCCATACATGATGTGCTCGGGGTCCTTGAGCAGCTCATAGCCCCCGGCCCGACCGCGACGGCTGGCGACGAAGCCGGCGCGTTTCAGCTCAAGCAGGATCTGTTCGAGGAATTTCTTGGGGATTGCCTGTTCCTTGGAAATCTCGCCGATCATCATGGTGTGACCGCGGCCGGTGCGCGCGAGGGAAACCAGCGCACGCAAGGCGTATTTGGCTTTCTGCGAGATCATCTACCCAACCATTCCCAACGGACAAATTCCATGTCCGGCAATGACCTATCCGCACCCGCCGCTCTATGGCAAGCGCCTAACCCTTGGGCTCAGGCACCACGAGCGGCACTATCCGCGCAGCCGGCTTTTCCTCAGCCTCAACATCCGCGGCTGGCGGCGCGATACCACCCTCGCTGATTTCGTCGGATTCCTGCTGCTTCAACTCGGTATCGGCCTCTGCCGGGCTTTCGACACTCGCCGCTTCATCCGCCGGAATGTCTTCGGCAGGGGGCGCAATACTGCCCTCGCTAACCTGATCCGCTTCCTGCTGTTTCAGCTCGGCGTCTTCCGCAGTCGAGCCCTCGGCGACCGCCGCTTCCTCTGCAGCAATGTCTTCTGCTGGCGGCGCGATGCCGCCCTCGCTGATTTGATCCGCTTCCTGCTGCTTCAGTTCTGCAGCTTCGGTTTCAGCAATGTCGCCTTCAACCTCTGGAATAGCTTCAACGCTATCGAGTACCGCCTCAGCAGTCGGCCCTGGCAGTTCGATCAGGGTCTCGCTGACATTGCCCTCAACCACCTCGAGGACAACCGGCTCTTCGACCACGACGGCTTTCACCACTTCGGCAACGACGGGCAGCGCGGCCGCCTTGGCCAGCACGTTCTCTGCAGGTGGCAGTTTTGGCTCGGGCGGAACATCGACAGGGACCACAGCGGGCGCACCTTCTCCGCGCGCATAGGCCAGCATGCCCATGCCGATTTCGCGCTCGCCACGGATGACGATATTGGCGCCCAGCGAGCGCAGATGGGTGTCCTCATCTTCAGAATAGGCACGGGTGATGATGCGGATGCCCGGATTGAGCTTGCGACCGGATTCGCAAACGGTGCCCGCTTCAAAGCCATTGGAAATGGCGACCATCAGCGAGCGGGCGTGCTGCAGATTGGCAAGCTTGAGCACATCGATGCTGGCGGCATTGCCGAACAACACTTCAAGCCCGGCCTCGCGGGCGGCGGCCACGTCGTTGTCGGAATCCTCGATGACCAGCAGCGGTGCACCTGCCGCCTGTAGGCCATCGGCGATGATGCGACCGACCTGCCCATAGCCCACCAGCACCGTGTGATCGGTCAGCTTGGTTGGCTCGATGGTGTCATCGTCAATCGCGCCATCCACGATGATGGCTGGATCATTGGGCGCATCGGAAGTGATCGGACCCACAGAAGCCTCAACGCGATCGGTTGGTTCGATGCGCACGCCATCATGCTCGGCGCGGGCGGCCCGGCGCTGTGCGACGCGGGCTTCAAAGCGCGGTTTGACCAGATCGACGCCCCAGAACACCAGCGGATTGAGCACGATGGAAATCAGCGCACCGGCAAGGATCAGGTCCTGCCCTTCCGGCGGAAGAATGGCCAAAGCCACGCCCATGCTGGCGAGAATAAAGGAAAACTCGCCGATCTGCGCCAGCGACGCAGAAATGGTCAACGCCGTCGCCACCGGTCGCTTGAACAGCAGCACGATGCCAAAGGCCGCCAGTGACTTGCCGATGACGATGATGAACACCGTGCCCAGCACCGGCAGCGGATTGGTGACGATGATCATCGGGTCAAACAGCATGCCGACAGAGACGAAGAACAGAACGGCAAAAGCGTCGCGCAGCGGCAGGGTTTCCTGCGCCGCACGGTGCGATAGCTCGCTCTCGCTGAGGATCATGCCGGCAAAGAACGCCCCCAGCGCCAGCGATACGCCGAACAGCACTGCCGAACCCAAAGCAACGCCGAGCGCAATGGCTAGCACCGCCAGCCGGAACAGTTCACGCGAGCCGGTATGGGCCGTGGCGTGCAGGCCCCATGGAATGATGCGGCGGCCGACGATCAGCATAAAGCCGACAAAGGCGGCGACCTTGACGATGGTCAGCCCCAAAACGCCCCAGATGCCGACCGGGCCATTGATGATGCGTTCAACGAACGAGACGAACGGGTCGTGCACGCCCGTATCGGTGCCATAAAGGCTGGCAATGGCGGGCACTAGAACCAGTGCCAACACCATGGCCAGGTCTTCAACAATAAGCCAGCCAACCGCAATGCGCCCGCGTTCGGTGTCGATCAGCCGTCGATCCTGCAAAGCTTTGAGCAGCACCACGGTTGACGCAACCGACAGCGCGAGGCCGAACAACAGGCCCGCGCCAATGCCCCAGCCCATCAACATGGCAAGGCCAAGCCCGAGCAAGGTGGCAAACGCGATCTGCACCAGCGCGCCCGGAATAGCCAAGGCGCGGACGCTCATCAGGTCCTTGAGCGAAAAATGCAGGCCCACGCCAAACATCAGGAGGATCACGCCAAGTTCGGCCAGCTCGGCGCCCAGCGCCTGATCTGCAACAAAACCGGGTGTGTGCGGACCAACCAGAATACCGGCAAACAGATAGCCCACCAGCGGCGGCAGTTTGAACCGATTGGCGATCATGCCGAAGATATATGCCAGCACCAGACCCGCGACGATCGTTGTGATCAGGGGGGTGTCGTGGTGCATCATGCCTCCGGCATCACTGTTATGAAATTTCGCTCATCTCTATCGCCAAGATGGTGTAGGTTCTAAAGATGCGCAAGCACTCTGACTGGCAGAAATGTCAGCAATTAGGCCAGCTTGGCGCCAAGATTTCATTTTGTCACCAGCACCGGCTAAACCGGCATGGTCACTGACCCGCCGCAGCGAGAGGAACTTCTCGCCTGCGGGCGTGTTGTCGACCCAACATCAAGGGGCAGCCTATGCAGTTATCGGTCGGGTGCGAAATCGGCTACGAAGTTTTCGATGGCGGCGCGACGCTGATCTTCAATATCGAGGCCATGGGCGGCGGACGCCAGCACATTATCGGCGAAAAGCTGACCATCACGCCTTTCCAGGATAGCGATGAAAAAACCGCCGAGGAAACCGGCAACCGCTATCTGCGCCTGACGGCAGCGCCAGGCCTGCTGCAGATCCGCTACGAAGCTCAGATCGAGCTCGACGCGCTGCACAGCCAGCCCGGCACCATCAACGAAGTGCCGGTCGCCAAACTGCCGCTCGAAACGCTGCCATTCCTCAATCCTTCGCGCTATTGCCCCTCAGACCAGTTGGCGCGCTTTGCCAATCGCCAGTTCGGCGGCATTGCGCCCGGTTTCGGTCGCGTCACCGAAATCTGCAACTGGATCAATGCCGAGGTCGATTACCTGTTCGGCACCAGTGACACGACCACCACCGCCGCCGACACGTTCTCGATGCGCGCTGGCGTGTGCCGCGACTTCGCCCATCTCGGCATCACCTTCTGCCGTGCTCTGGGTATCCCGGCGCGCTTTGTCAGCTGTTACGCCTGGCAACTCGTGCCGCAGGATTTCCACGCGGTGTTCGAGGCCTATCTCGGGGATCGCTGGTATCTGTTCGATGCCACCCGCATGGCGGCGCTCGACGGCATGGTGCGGATCGGCTGCGGTCGCGACGCCGCCGACACGGCCTTTGCCACCATCTATGGCGCGGTCAATCCACTGCCGATCCGGGTATGGAGCGACGCACTGGATGGCGATATCCGGCAAGAATGGACCACGGACGCGGTCAGCGTTTCGCGGAATTGAGATTCGACCGCTATCAGCCCATTCCATCCTGCGGGCTGATCACGCGTTCGACGACGACGTCGACGCTCATGCCGAGATAGTCCGATTTATTGCCCACAAAGGTCCCCGAAATCGGGATGGCCTGTCGTGGCTCACGGGCGACCCCAACCCGGATCAGGTCGCGCGTGCCGATAATGCCATTGGTCGGATCGAACTCGACCCAACCCGCGCCCGGCAGATAGACCTGACACCAGGCATGGGTCGCGCCGCCGCCCTGATGGCTGTCTTCGCGGCTTGGCGAATAGAGATAGCCGGTGACAAAGCGTGCCGCCAAACCCAGCGAACGCACCGCCTCGATCATCAGCAGCGCAAAATCGCGGCAGGTGCCCTGCCCGCTTGAGAGCGTTGTTGCGGGTCGCTGCGTGCCCGGATCAGGCCGACGCAGATAGTTGAACTGCGCCTTGATGCCATGGGTCATGTCCATCAGCATCACGGCCGTATCCGTTGCGCCCTGCTTGTTGATGAACTGGCGCGCCCAGTCATCCACCTCGGTTTCCTCGGGGAACTGGCGACGCCGCGTCGGTGTCAGGTCGATGACATCGACATCGCCATAGTCGAACGGGTAGTTGCGGGCGCGCTGGTCGATTTCAAACGTCGGCAGCGGCGGACGTTCGTGGTCGAGCACCATCGAGGCGACGATGCGCAGCTCCTCGGCTTCATTGCCGAATTCTGCGATGGCGATGCCATTGCCGAACACGTCGTGAATCCAACGGATATGGGCCGGTTCGGGCGTGATGTGCAGCTTGAACGATTCCAGCGTCTGCTCGGCGCTGTCGCGCGGACGCACCAGCATGCGGTGATCGCCAAATTTGACCGGCCGCGCATAGCGATAGACGGTCTCGTGCCGTACCGAGAGCAGGGTCACGAGACGACCGTGATCTTTTCGGCGGCGCGGGTGATGCCGGTATAAAGCCAGCGCGCGCGCTCCTCGCGGAACACGAAGCTTTCGTCAAATAAATAGACATTGTCCCACTGGCTGCCCTGCGCCTTGTGGACAGTCAGGCAATAGCCAAAGGTGAACTCATCAAACTGGCGTCGTTCCGGCCAACTCATCGCGTCTTCTTCGCCCGAGAAGAACGCCTTGTGGGTCAGAACTTTGGCCTCGCCCTTGCCTTCGTCGGCGCCGAGCAGCAGCGACCACTTGCCATTGGTGCGGCGCGTGGCTTCGGTGACGATCCAGATTTGGCCGTTGAGCAGCTTCTTGCGCGGATTGTTGCGCAGGCAAACCATGCGGTCGCCCAGCACCGGCTCATGGAAGGGCAAGCCCTTCAGCTCGCGCAATCGGTCATTGTATTGCAGCCGCGTCTTGTTGCGGCCGACCAGCACCTGATCGGCTTCGAGCACAGCATTGCGATCGACATTCTCGCGCCCGACGACGATGGATTCCCCATAGCTGCCACGCTCGAGGTAACCGCCTTCACGCACCTGCATCGAAAGGTGAATGATCGGGTTATCCGCGGCCTGCCGATGGATTTCGGTCAGCATGATATCGGGTTCGTCGGCAGTGAAAAAGCCAGCGCCCTGCACCGGCGGGAGCTGGAACGGATCGCCCAGCACCAGCACCTTGACGCCAAAGCTCAGCAGATCGCGGCCCAACTGCTCATCGACCATCGAGACTTCGTCGATGACGATGAGATCAGCATCGGCGGCCGGGCTTTCGTCATCGAGCACGAAGCGCGGCTCGCCTTCCTTCTCGCTGACAAGCGTATAGATCAGGCTATGGATGGTCTGCGCGCCCTTGCAGCCGCGCTTGCGCATGACCAGGGCCGCCTTGCCGGTAAAGGCCGCAAACTTGACGCTGCGCACATCCTGCGCCAGATGCACGGCAAGCGTCGACTTGCCCGTGCCCGCCCAGCCGAACAGCCGGAACACCTGCGGACCATTGCGATCCTTGAGCCAATCGGACACCGCTTTGAGCGCTGCGTCCTGCTGGGGAGACCAGACTGTCATCAGATAATCGAAGTCCTGACGCTACCGACACCGGCAATGCTGCCTTCAAGCACATCGCCGCGCACCACCGCACCGACACCGGCCGGGGTACCCGTCATGATAAGATCGCCTGCCTTGAGGGTGACGAACTGGGAGAGATAGGCGATGGCTTCGCTGACATTCCAGATCTGGTCGCCCAGATCGCCACGCTGCCGTTCGGCGCCGTTGACCAAAAGCGTGATAGCGCCTTTGTCCGGATGGCCGATGGCGCTGGCGGGTTCGATGGTGCCGATGGGCGCTGAAAAATCGAAGGCCTTGGCCATTTCCCAAGGACGACCGGCCTTTTTGGCGTCGGCCTGCAGATCGCGCCGCGTCATGTCGAGCCCGACGGCATAGCCGTAGACGTGGCTCAGCGCGTCTTTGACCGCGATGTCGCTGCCGTCGACGCCAATAGCCACGACGAGTTCGACCTCGTGGTGCAGATCTTCGGTCTGAGGCGGGTATGGGATGCCCGCGCCACCCACCACGACCGCATCGGCGGGCTTGGCAAAAAAGAACGGCGGATCGCGCGTGTCATTGCCCATTTCGCGAATGTGCTCGGCATAGTTGCGGCCAACGCAATAGACGCGGCGCACGGCAAACAGGCCACCGCGCGCAATAGGAATGCTCACGGGAGCATGCGGCTCGAACAGAAAATCAGCCACGCTTGAAGTCTTCCACGTAGGGGGTGAGCAGGTCACGATCAGCCGGCCCCAACCGGTCATTGGCCGTAAAGGTCTGGTGCCAGTAAGGATAGATCAGTGGCGGCTGGCTGACCGCATCAAGCCGCGCGCGTTCGCCATCGCTGAGCTTGAAATTGGCGGCCCTGAGGTTGTCGGCAAACTGCTGGTCGGTCCGCCCGCCAATGATGACGGAGGTCACGCCCGGACGCCCAAGCAACCAGGCCAGCGAGACTTGCGCGCCGGACACGCCACGCTCCTCGGCAATGGCCACCACGACATCGACGATGTCGTAAAGCTTTTCCCAATCATAAACCGGCGGCTCGCGATGCCCGCCCACATGGCGGCCCGTCTCTGGCCCACCATTGCGACGGTATTTGCCCGAGAGCAGGCCACCGGCGAGTGGCGACCAGATCAACATGCCCAGCCCTTGGTCCTGGCTGATCGGCACCAGTTCATACTCGGCTTCGCGCGAATGCAGCGTGTAGTGGATCTGCTGGGAGACAAAGCGCTGGTTGTGGCGGCTGTCAGCGGCGGCCAGCGCCTTCATGATGTGCCAGCCCGAATAGTTCGAGCAGCCGATATAGCGAACATGGCCATGGCGCACCAAAGTATCGAGCGCTTCCATGGTCTCTTCGATGGGCGTCATGCCGTCCCATTCATGCACCTGATAAAGATCGATCACATCGGTCTTGAGGCGCTTCAGGCTCGCATGACACTGCGCGATGATGTGATGGCGCGACAGGCCAATTTCATTGGGGCCCTCGCCCATCTTGAACCGGACCTTGGTCGCGACAAGCGCCTTCTGGCGGCGGCCGTTTTGCGACAGGGCCGCGCCCAGCATCTCCTCGGAGACACCAGCGTTATAGACGTTTGCCGTGTCGAACAGATTGATCCCGGCATCAAGGCACAGATCAACCTGGCGGGTGGCGTCAGTCTGTTCGGTATGGCCGACCTTTTCCGATCCGCCAAAGGTCATGGTGCCCATGGTCAGCGTCGAAACCTTGAGACCCGAGCGTCCGAGATAACGGTATTCCATACCATTCCGCCTTTGTTCTTGTCCGGATAGGGCTAAAGCGCATTGAGAGTCGGGTCAATGTTCATCGCTTCCTCACCTCTCCCTTCGGGGGAGAGGTCGGCGCGCCGCGACGGGTGAGGGGGCCTTGTCCAAGCACCGTATCTGCCCCCAGGCCCCCTCACCCGATCCTTTCGGATCGACCTCTCCCCCGAAGGGAGAGGTAAGGGGTCGTAGCCCCTAGTAGGCGTGATTGCTAAACCCTGCTAGAGCAATCTTGTCACTGCGAAAGCCCTCCTCGTGCGGCCCCAATCCGTTCTGTTCTCCGTCATCCTCGTCACGCTCGGCATGGTGTTTACCCAGACCGGGGCATCCTTTGCCAAGGGACTGTTTCCGCTGGTGGGCGCGGCCGGTGCAACGACGCTGCGCCTGACGCTGGCCGCCATCGTGCTGCTCGCCATTTTCCAACCATGGCGCAAAAAGCTCGACGCAAGGCAATGGCGCGCTGTCTTTATGTATGGCGTCGTGATGGGCGCGATGAACCTGTTTTTCTACGCCGCCATCACCACCATTCCGTTGGGCGTTGGCGTGGCGCTGGAATTCACCGGCCCGCTGGCCGTGGCACTGGCCGGCTCCCGCAAGCCGCTCGACTTTTTCTGGATCATTTTGGCCATCGGCGGCCTCGCCATGCTGTTGCCACTGGGCCAGACCAGCGAAGGCCTCGACCCGATGGGTGTCGTGATGGCGCTCTGCGCCGGAGCATGCTGGGCTGGCTACATCATTTTTGGCCAACGCGCCGGCACAGGCGGCGGACCCCATATCACGGCGCTTGGCGTCTCGATTGCCGCCATCATCGCCCTGCCCTTTGGCATTGCCACAGCCGGCACCGACCTGCTCAATCCGGCCATCCTGCCGATCGCGCTGGGCGTAGCGCTGTTGTCCAGCGCCATTCCCTATGCGCTCGACATGGTGGCGCTGCCCCATATCCCGTCGCGCCTGTTCGGAATCCTAATGAGCGGACAGCCGGCGCTCGGCGCGCTGTCGGGCTTTCTCATCCTCAGCGAAAACCTGACCCACTGGCAACTGGCCGGCATCGCCGCGATCATTTTTGCTTCGCTGGGCGCCACCGTCACCATCGCCCGCAACACGCCGCCACCGGTCGCATAAAAACCTCTGCAGAGCAGCTTTGTTTTGGGCATAGTTCATCGTCACCATGCTGACGAGGAGGGCCCCAAATGCTCTATGCAATCTTGTGCTATAACGATGAAAACGCCGTCGCCACCTGGACCAAGGAGGAAGACGACGCCTGCATGCTCCGTCTCGCGCAGGTCGAAGACAAAATGGCCAGCAAGGGCAAACTCGGCCCAGTCGTGCGGCTGCAGAACACCACCTCGGCCACCACCTTGCGCAAGACCTCGGGCGAACCGCTGATCATCGACGGCCCCTTCGCCGAGACCAAGGAACAGTTCCTCGGCTTCTTCGTCGCCGATTGCGACACGCTCGATGAAGCCATCGCCTTCGCCAGGGATCTGGCCGTGGCCAATCCGCAGGGCGGCGCGTACGAGATCCGGCCACTGGCAATCTACAAGCCCAACGCCATCACGGCCTGACCGGGCCGCGATCCCTCCTTCAAATGACGGATGCCAATCTGTGCTGGGCGGTCATTATCGGCCGCAGCATCGCCGACGCTGAAACAACACGCATCATCCAACCGGCAACCAAGGATGACCGGCTCATTCAGAACGAGTTCAGCGCAAGCAACGCACATTGATAGCGATCAAATAGAGGGATTATTATCATGATCAACATCAAGACTATTGCTGCAGCCGTCATCACCATTTCCTGCCTGGCAAACCCCGCCTTTGCCTTCGGCATAAAGACGTTCGACAATATTCAGATCGACACCAGTGTCACCAACTTGCGCAACGTCGCCCTGCCCGCCGCCATCCGCGGTAAGGGCTGCACTTTCTACGAACATGACAATGGCCGCGGCGAAGCCTGGCACAAATCTGTCGGCTGGCTGGCCAATTCCTATTCCAATCAGGATTCCTACGCCGAATATGTCACCTATACCGGCGAATGGTGGAACGACCGCATTTCCTCGCTCAAATGCGATGACAGCAGTCGCGTCCGTTGCTCGGTCGGGCTCTATGAGCACACCAACAAGGGCGGTCGCGAGATCATCCTTTGGGGTGGCCAGGGCCTGGTCAACCTCAGCCAATACGGTTTCAACGACACCATCTCGTCCTTCATGATCTTCTGCAATCTGATGAAGTGAAATCTACCGTAGCGGGGGTTTGGCCAAAGCCGGAGCCCCGCACTATTTTTTACTGGCGTCGCCAAAGGAGTGCTGCCCCACTGTCGTCTCACTGACAATGCCATCCTCAAGACAGTCAGACGGAGTATCAGCATGACATACGGCAACAATTCCCACGCAATGCACCAACAAGATACCTGCCAGCTGGCGCGGTTTGGCACGCCCCAGATGGTGCTGGGCTCACAGCGACAGTCATCTCCGATGCCGCTGCGCCGCGTGCTGCTGGGCGCCTGCCTGGCCATGACGCTGCCGATGGGGTCGGCCTTTGCGCAGGACGATACCGGCTACAAGATCGAAGCAGTGACGCTATCGGCTGGTGGCCTCGCCGAAATTCGGCGCGGTGTGCATGTCAACGGCACCGATGCGCTTGGTTTTGACGTGCCGATCGATCAGGTCAGCGACATCCTCAAAAGCCTTCTAGTCTATGATCCAGCCGGCGGCGTCGCTTCCATCACGCTCGATGGTCCATCGGCCGTCGATGAGACCTTCCGCGGCCTGCCCTTTACCCCCGACGACATGAATGCGCTGCCGACCCTGTTGCGCAGCCTGCAGGGCATTTCCGTTCGAGCCGCTTCGGCTGGTCGCGTGGTCGAAGGCATGGTGCTGGGAGTCAGTGGCGAGCAGGAGGGCAAGGACGGCGAGCCGCTGCTCTCGGTCATGACCAAAGAGGGCCAGATCGCGGTGCTCAAACTGCGCTCGGACACCCAACTCGATATTCTCGACGCTGCCATGCGCGAAAAGCTCCGCGCCGCAGCGACCGTCAGCGGCAAGAGCCAGATCGAAGATATGCGCGCCGTCACCATCGCCCTGCAAGGCGGTACGGCGCGTGACGTCTGGCTCGACTATGTCGTGCCCGCCCCGATCTGGAAAACCGCCTATCGCCTGATCCTTGATGCCGATGGTGTCGCGCGCCTGCAGGCTTGGGCGGTGATCGAAAACGCCACCGGCGAAGACTGGTCCGACGTGTCCCTGACACTGACCTCGGGCGCGCCGGTGACCCTGTCGCAGCGCCTCTATGATCGCTATTGGCACCAGCGCCCCGAGATTGCGGTGCTCGCACAGGCCAGCGCCCCACCGCCACCCGACCAGTTCAAGGGCATGGCGCTGGAACAGAGCGCCGACATGCTCAACCGCGAAATGTCGTTCGACATGCCCGTGGTGCAGGCGGCACCCGCCTTTGCCCCCGCGCCAATCTCGGGCGGCATGGCTTCCGGCCCGGTGGCTCAGGCCGTTGCTGCAGATGGTGAAACCGCCGCGACCTATGCATTGCCGACGCCGGTCAACCTGCTCGCCGGGCAGACGCTTTCGGTGCCCTTCATCGATACCGAACTCAGCGCCGAGCGTATCGCCCTCTACCGCCCCGAACTGGGCGACGTTCACCCCATCTCGGCGCTGCGGCTCAAGAACACCACCGGCGCCAGCCTGTCACCAGGCATTGTCACGGTCTACGCGCCGCAAGAAGAAGGCTATGCCGGCGACGCGCAATTGATGGGTGTTCCAAGCGAGGAAAGCCGCATGCTCAGCTTTGCCTCGGACCGCAAGGTCGAGGTCACGACTGATCGTGGCGAGCAGCAGACCACCTATCGCGCCAGCGTCGCCAAGGGTGTGTTCCGCATGACCAGCACCACCCGTTCCGAGACGGTCTATACCATCAAGGGCGCACAGGACGCTGCCCGCACTGTCATCATCGAGCAGCCCCGCAGCGAAGGCTGGACCTTCTCGTCGCCTTCGCTCGATGAACAGACCCCGACCCACTATCGCCTGCGCGCCAGCGTGGAAGCCGGTGGCACCGCAGAGGTTCGCGCCACCATCGAACGCACCAATAGCGATGAGTTCGGCCTCGTCGATGCCGATGCGTCCTCGTTGACCTATTGGGCCAGCCTTACCGATGATCCAAAAGTCTCGGCAATTCTGGCCGATCTGATCGAGCGCCGTGGCGAACTCGCAACTATCGAGCAGACGGTCTATGGCCTCGACGCCGATCTCGAAAACGCGTCGGACACGCAGGCCCGCATCCGCGAGAACCTGGCGGCCGTTCCAGCCGATAGCACGCTGGCCCAGCGCTACATCGCCTCACTGGAAGAGCAGGAAGATCGCATCGTCGATCTCGAAGCCCGCCGCCAGCAGGCCCAGCAGCAGCTGACTGAAAAGCAGCAGGCCCTGGCCGACAGCGTCAGCGATCTCTAGAAACGACAAAGGCCTCGGCACATTTCAGTGTGCCGAGGCCTTTTTACGTCGATTACGTTTATTCCTGTTCGACCAGTGGCAGGCCATTGGAGCGCCAGGCTTCCGTCCCGCCGCGATACCATTGTGCATTCCAGCCCAAGGCGCCGGCGCGCAAAGCGGCATTGTAGGATGAGCGGTCCTGCAGGCCTTCACCGTAAAAGATAACCGGTAGCGACTTGTCGTTGGACGCCTCGCCTTCGAGCCAGCTGTTGACGACCGACTGGAAGCTATCGGTCAGGCTACCGTCCTTGCCGGCATCGACCACCGAATAGGCGCCGGGGATGATCTCGTCCTGCCCGCGCGTATCAATCAGCAACAATGGCTTGCCGCCACCGATCAGCGCGGCAAGATCGCCTGTGGTCACCAGTTTGGCTCGCGAATGCCCGGCGGGCGTCGCGCCGCGATAGGGCGCAGGAAACAGCACGCTGGTCGTCGGAACACCCAGTTCAGCCAGCTCGTCGATTGGGTTGGACGCATTGCCGGTCGCGGCCACACCGACACTCTTGCCCGAGCCCTTGCTGGCCGTTGCCGTAGTGCCTGTCGGTGCCGAGGATTGCGCTGGCGACGTCGTCGTCGCGCTCACATCCATGCCGCCCTCGGTGCCCATTTCGACATCCGAGATCATCACGGCCAGATCTTCGATCAGGTCGTAACACATGGTGATCACACCCTCGCGCGGGCTGTACCAGGCGTTGAGCTCGCCGCAATCTTTGTAGATCACCTTGAGGTCTCGTGGCAGAGCGTAGGTCTTGGCCAACTCGTCGCCAAACCCGGTCAGCCCTTCGCTGAAAGCCTCGGCGATAAATTGCCCGACGCGCGATTTTGACGGCTCAAATATGGTCTGGATGCGAGCGCCCGGCGCATCAGCAGGCAACAGCCCTTCCGGATGCCATTCACCAACGCGGGTATGTGGCGCCAAAATGGTGCGCCACGCCCGGTTCTGGCGAGTGAACTCTCCCTCGCAACGGTCCAACGTACGCTCATCAAGTCCGACCTGTTCGGCAACATGGCCATAAAGTCCGGGATTACCGCCATAGATCACGCAGAACACATTGCGGAACCGCTTGAGGTCGCCGGTATGCTCGTCCTGCCACGGCGTCTGCATGCCGGTCTTTTCGCTGATCAGGCCACCATAATACCAGGGCAGCGCCGAATAGATCGCCACCTCGCGCCCAATGGCATTAAGCGTCGCATCATCCGTCGGATACATGGTCGGCTCGACCACGCGCAGCGCCGAGAAAATATCGACCGCGTCTTCTTCGGGACCGGTCGATGGTACGTCCAGTTCACCGATCAGCGCGTGGCCGAATTCGTGCATAAAAATGCCATTGGCGAGCCCAAGATAGACGCCGATCAGGCGCGTTTCTTCGTGGCCGAACATCGGCAGGGGGCCGCTGCCGTCGCTTGCGGTATTGTCACTGCTGCTGCCGCTATTGCTGCCCTGTGCCGAGGGCGCGCCCGACGAAATGGTGAAGCCGCCGAAATAGAACTCGCCGCGCTCATAGGCCAAAACACCGATGTGACCGCCCAAAGCTGGATGGTTCGGGATTTCAGCGAGGCGTTTGCCATTCAGCCGGAACTCGCCGGTGCCGGGCCGTTCGACAAATTCCAGCACGTCGTCGCCGCCACCGAGCGCGGCGCCAGCCAGTCGGCCCATCTCGGTCGACTTGCCATCGGCGCCAAAGCACAGCACCAGACCATCGCCACCGGCCGTGATCTCGCCGAGGCAGGACGCTGCCCGATCATTGCTTTCGATCAGGATGCCCGCAGCCGACTTGGCAAAGTCGCTCGCCTTCTTGCCCTGCGGCGGCAGGATGCCAACCTCAAGGCTGGTGATGCGCTGGCCCGAATTGAGCGGCCCTGAAGGCACGGTGAAGAAGTTCTCGCTGGAGGGCGTTTCATCATTGATGAAAACCAGCCAATTGCCCTCAAAGGCCAGCTGCCAGCCCTCTTTATCGTCCGCAGCCATGATGGCATCGGCCAGCGGACCCATAATGTCTGCCATCCGGCTACCGGTGTTTGAACCGCTGGCTTCCGACGCTGTTTCTGCCGGAGCTGTGCTGCCCGTACCGCCCTTTGGCGGCAGGCCGGTGCCTTCCGCCTGTGGCAGACCGGCCCCACCCTTGGGCGGCAGACCCGAACCACCAGCGGCAGGGCCAAGATCGACAATTTCAAAATCGGCCAGCCCGAACGTGCCGCGCTCATAGGCCATGATGCCCAGCTCGCCGCCAAGCGCCGAAGCATAGGTAACATCGCCGATGGTCGCGCCGTTGAGCAGGAAGCGGGCGCTGCCCGGCACCTCGATCATTTCGATGACGTCGCTGCCATCCATGCGGGCGGCCTTGGCCACCTTGGCGATGGCCTTGTGTTCGCCACCGATGATGCAGAACAGGTTTGCCGCCGCGTCGGCAGTGATTTCCATCAGGCACAGATCGTCATTGCTCGCGCTGCGCGCCAGAATACCAATCGCCGCTTCGGACACGCTGGACTTGAGCGACACATTGACCGAAACGGCGCGCCCGGCCGGTGGCGCCGCGCCAGCATCGAGCATCAGCGTCTGCTCGGAGCCTTCGAGCGTATCATTGCGCAGCACATACCAGCCGTCCTGCGCCCCACCAAACCAGCCCTTGAGCAATTGCTGATCAGGAGCACCGGCCAGCGGCCCAAGCTCCTCTTGAGCAAAGGCCTGCGAGACTGGCGCGAGAGCAACGAGAGCGAGCGAAAATACGAATCTGGCGACGTTCATGGCGCTTCCTGGGATAGTCCTTGGGAGCACGAAATGAGCATCTGCCGCAGTCGAAACCGATTGTCGGCCCGCCAATGCGCCCGCTCCAACCACACGACCAGCAAGGGTATTCGAACGCAAAGCTCGACCCTTACGACACCACGCCCGTCCCCTGCCCCCTCATCTGCTTCATCCTATGACGAGGCAGATGGATAAAACCTTGGGCCGGGATGCGCAATTATTTTGACGTTTCACAACCTGTTGGGCGTCATCACATTTGGGCCGGACGTTATCCGGCCCAAAATACTTGAGCGCGTTAGCGAACGTCCAGCACCGTGCCGTCATAGGCGCCGAGATTTTCGTAAGCCTTTTCGGTGAAGCTGAGATCGACGACGTCATTAAAGCCAACCACCTTCACTTCAGCAAAGTCTGGGTTGCCGTAAACGAAGTCGACCGACTTCTCCAACTCGGTCGGGTTCATGCAACCATAGACGCACCAGCGCTTGGCGATCAGGTCCGAGGTCGACTTGATATTGGCTGGCGTCAGGTCAGGACGGGCTTCGACGGCAGCGTCGATCCATTCCTGCGGGTGTTCAGCCATGGCGCGCGAGGTATCGATGAGGGCGTCGGTGAAGCGCTGCAGCGCCTCGCGCTTGGTTTCAATCGTGCTGTCGAGCGCCGCGACGAATTTCGACAGCGCTGGCCCGCGCTGGGAGAATTCGTTGGAGTCGAGCAGCACATGCACGCCCTTCACATCGGCTATCGACATATAGGTGCCAAACGACACCGTCGTCGCATCAACGCGACCGGCGGCGAGCGCCTGCACGCGCACGTCTGGCGCGCCGATTGAGACAAAACTCAGATCGGTTTCTGGGAAACCAAAGCTGCGCAGCACGACGCGGGTCAGCTGGTGATCAAGACTGCCGTTGTCGGCAATCGCATAGGCCTTGCCCTTAAGGTCTTCGATGGTCTGGATTTCGTCCTTGGCGGCGATCAGGAAATTGCCGCCCATCGACACGCCGACAATGCCGCGCACCGGCAGATCATTGTCTGCGCGCAGACGGATCGCGGCGTCGATGCTGATATCGGCGATATCGACTGCGCCCGAATTGAGTGCGGCGACCGCCTGCGGACTACCGTCCAGCGCAATGATCTCAACCTTGACGCCGTGCTTGGCATAAAAGCCCATGCTCTCGGCCAGTTTGAATACCGAAGCGTTGGTCGGGTTGAAATTGGCATCGATCACGCCGAGCGCCAGCTTGATCTCCAACACATCCTTAGGCTGGCTCATCGCAGGGCCGGCAGCCACAAGGCCCAGAGTTGCCGCGCTCAGCAGCAAGGCGGCCACGCGGGCCCAGGATTTCATTTGCACAGTCATAAGGTTCTCCTGCGGACTCTTGCCGCTTTTTGGATCGAAATTGGGGGTCAGGCGCCGCGCCCGAAAATCGGCAGCGGCTTGAACTCGTCGCGCAGGATGGCGGAGGGGTGCTCATGCCCCATCCAGCCATTGATCAGCGTCGAATAAATGCGGCGATAGTCGGTGGTGAATTTGAGATTGCCGTCATCGAGATCGGTCAGGCTGGCAATGCCGCCATACTGGCCGCCGGTCACCGGCTTGCCGATGACAAAGGCGGGACCCGCCGTACCGTGATCTGTACCAAGGCTGGTGTTTTCGGCGACGCGGCGGCCGAATTCGCTGAACACCATGACGACCACATCATCGCCCCGCCCGATCCGCTCCATGTCGCGCACAAAGGCCGAGATATGGTCGGACGTGTAGGACCAGAGACGCGCATGCAGATCGCCCTGATAGACGTGCGTGTCGAAGGCGTTGTTGCGGTAGGGGACGTAATAGACCTTGGTCGGGAAGTCCGACGCGATCAGCGCCGCGACGCGTTCCAGCCCGAATGGTACGAGGCCATAGTCGATGGGCGACGTGTAGCTGTTCCACGCATCACGCACCAACTGCTCGGAGCTGTTGGCGCTGGCCGCAATATCGAACAGGAAATCCTGCGCCGCATTGGCGCTGCCATTGCCGCGACTGTCGATGGCGGCGAAAGCGGCCTTCTCTTCGTCGAACATGCGGCGGGTGAAGTTATTGGGATTATCGAACACCAGCGGCACATGGTTCATCGAGCGCACGGCAAGCGACTGATGATCGTCGATATTGACAAGGAAATTTGTGGTGTGGCCGAGCGGATCAATTGCGTCGGCCATGCGCCCCAGCCAGCCATAGGCCTCGCCGCTATTGGGCGCGCCGGTCTGCCAGAAGGCCATCGACGAAAAGTGCGAAAACGACGGCTGGTCATAGCCCACGCCATGCACCACGCTCATCATCCCGTCTTTATAAAGCCGCTCGAACCCGGCCATGGTTTTCTGAAAGCCGAAATGCTCGTCGATCTTGAGCAGCTTGTCCTTTCTGATCCCCAGATTGGGCCGGGCATTGTAATAGGCGTCGTCGGCATAGGGGATGACGGTATTGAGCCCGTCATTGCCGCCGGAGAGTTCGACGATAACCAGGATGCGGTCATTGAGATCGGCCTGCGCGCCGGCCACCTTCGACCACACGGGCGAGGTGCTGATGCCACCGGCGCCGCCCAGCACCATACTACCGAAGCCAGATTGCAAAAGCCCGGCCTTGTCGGCGCCGGTAAGCTTGGGTGATTTGGCCATTGTGCCGTCTCCGCTGCCGCCCGGTCAGGCGAGTTGGTACTGGGGTGAACTCATGATGAGATGGCCCACGAGCCGAAGCGCGTGCTCCATGTACGTGTCGGCCTCAGCCAGCTGGCTGGTACCCAACTGCTCGTCGAGCGTCGCGATCAGCGCCTCTCGCGCAGGCGGCGAAAGCGGCAGGCGCAACAGCCGCCGTGTCAGCGCATCGACCGCTTCTGTGGTGGTTGTCGCCCCCTCAGCCGTGACGATGTCCGAGAGGCTGAACTGGGCCGCCGCGCGTGGTGTTGGCTTGAGCTTGCGCAGCGCTTCCTGGTAGCCGACAAGGCTGGCATAACGCGTGTTGAACGTCTCCTGGATGCCTGCCGCAGAGCTGAGCGCCGATCCCTCTTCCAGCGTTGCCGCCGTGATTTCCATGCCTGCGATAATGTTGCGATTGACCCGCCGCACTTCGCCACCGGCATCGTGGTTGGGGTCGACGAAATCGAGCATGTTGGGGAACATCACTTCGCGCGCAAAATTGCCGCGCTCGAACAACAGTCCCGGCGTGATCCACGCACGCCCCTGCCCCCAACCGGCGACGGTCGGCGGATAGAGCAGCACCTGGCCCAGCGTCTTGCTGACCATGTAGGGGTCAGGAATACCCGGCAGTTCGGCCAGCCCGAGCTTGCGATAGGTCGAGACCAAAAGCTCGGTCGGCGACTTGATATGCGTGCCCGTCGAGGCTTCGCTGTAGAAATCTTCGGACAGAAAAATTGTGCGCAGGAACGGCGCGATCTCGTAGCGGTTCTGCAGCAGCAGCGCGCCCAGCTGTGATGCGAAACCGGACGAAATCTCTTCGCGTACGAAAAAGCTGTAGAGTTTGCTCGCGATGTAGATCGCCGTCTGCGGCTGGTCGAGAATGATGCGCAGAATGTCTTCGCCGGTGAAATTTCCGGTGCATCCAAGGAAGGTCTTGGTGCCGTCATCATGCTTGTCGGGATCGACGACGAAGGTCAGGTCGTCATTGCCCCACCCGGTAAACGCCCGGGCGGCTTCGCGGATGTCGTCTTCGGTGTAATTGCCCACGCCCATCGTGAACAATTCCATGACCTCGCGGCCGAAATTCTCGTTGGGCGCGCCCTTCACGTTCTGCGCCGCGTCCAGAAAAACCAGCATGGCCGGGTCTTTGGCCACCGCCACCAGCAGCGCTCCAAAATTACCCGTCGCGCCAGCGCGCAGGGTTTCGAGTTGCAGCTTGATCTTGCGATAATCACGCAGCTTTTCTTCGCTGGTGGCAAAGTGACCATGCCAGAACAGCGTCATCTTTTCTTCGAGCGGCCGCGTCGTGCGCACCATCCGGTCGACCCACCAGAAACCGAGGCGTCGAGTTTCGAGCACACTGGCGCGCAGCCAGAAAAAGAATCGATTGGTCACCGGCTGCAGTGGCCGCGCACCGGCAGGCTTGACCTGCACCCCCATAGCTTCGCCAGTGGTTTCGGCAAGCGTGGTCGCCGCCGGACGGCTGACCGGAAAGTCCTTGAGCGTCGGGTCCCAGAAACCCGATTCCTCAAACGCTGCGAGATGGCTGTTGTCGATCTCGGCGTAATCGACCAGTGACGCTACAGCTTCTTCCGGCGTCAGCGCGGCAAGGCGCTCGATCTCTTTGGGGGTGCCACCAAAGCCAGCACGCTCCAGCAGATGTGCCGCCCGATCATAAGTCCAGTCAGCGCGCTGTAGCGGCGACAAGAATTCAGCGCGTAGTCCGTCCATGCAAAACCATACCTTATGGCCCCGATCCCCCGCGGAGCCTTGTATGGAAATGCTAGGGTAGCGGTCGCCACAAAGCCAGTTGCCGCGACGACCTAAGCACCTATCACTGCTATAGGAAATTCCTATCGGACTGGAGTTTCGCCCGCGTCGGCCTTGGGAAACGCCCCTGCCAATTCTTCGAGTTCGGCTCCATCACGGACCATGTCATGGATGCGCGACCACAGATGGTCCCGCATCGCGGCAAAGGCCGGCAGCGTCCGCGGATCGTTCTGCCAACGCGGCTCTGGCAGGTCGACATCGACGATTTCATCGACCCGGCCGGGGCGCGGACGCAGCAGCACGATGCGCTGCGACAGCATGATGGCCTCGTCGATATCGTGCGTCACAAAAACGATCGCCATGCGCCGGCTCGACCACATTTGCAGCAATTCCCGCCGCAGCACTTCGCGGGTCATGGCATCGAGCGCCGCAAAGGGTTCGTCCATCAGCAAGACCTTAGGCTCCACCGCCAAAGCCCGCGCCAGCCCGACGCGCTGCTGCATGCCGCCCGACAATTCATGCGGAAAAGCCTCGGCAAAATCGCGCAAGCCGACGGCCCCGAGCAGCGACATCGAGCGCTTGCTCTGCTCCTTGCGATCAAGCCCGCGCAGCGACAGCGCAAACTCGATATTGCCCGTCACCGTAAGCCAGGGCAGCAGCCGCGCCGACTGGAAAACCATCGCCAGATCGGGCCCCGGCTGCGGCGTCGCGCCCATCACGCGCACCGTGCCGTCATCGGTCGGGATCAACCCGTTGATCAGCCGCAGCAACGTGGTCTTGCCACAACCGCTGGGGCCCACAAGGCTGATGAATTCGCCGGGACGCACGTCAAACGAGATGTCTTCGAGCGCGCGGACCTTGCCGTCCTTGAACGACTTGCCGACATGGCGCAGCGAGATCAGGGGTTCAGATGTCGTGTCCATAATCAGCGTCCATCCGCCAGTGACAGGCGCCAGCGGCCGATACGGCGTTCGGCAAGGCGCAGCAGCGCGGTGATGATTGTGCCCAGCGCCATCAGCACGATGACGACAGCGAAATAACGGTCCATTTGGAAGCGATTGCCGGCCGCGATCAGCAGGCCGCCAAGGCCGGATTGCGCCATGGTCAACTCGGCGATGACGGTGCCGACGGTGCTGATGGCCGCGCCGATGCGCAGCCCGCTCAGGATCGACGGCAGCGCGTCAGGCACCATGACCTTCCAGAACAGCGTCGCCCGATTGGCGCCAAAAGCCCGGGCCATTTCGACCAGATCCTTGTTGGCATTGGAAATGCCGGCAGCCGTGTTGATCAGGATCGGGAACAGCGCCGCATTCCACACCACGACGACCTTTGCCTCGGTGTAGAGCCCGAACCAGACAATGATCAGCGGAATGAAAGCCGCGCCCGGTGTCGAGTTCATCGCATTGACGAACGGGTCCATCACCCGACCCATAAACCGAAAGCCACCGAGCAAAATGCCCACCGCAATGCCAGTCGTTGCCGACAGCAGGAAGCCAAGGCCGAGCACCGTCAGCGACTCACCCAGCGCCTTGATCATGGTCCCGTCCGACCACATTTTGACGCTCTGGTCGAACACCGCCAAAGGGCTCGGCATGGTCAGGTTGCCCGCCGTGGCGTTGAGGGCATACATCCCCACCAGCAGCAAAAGCGCGATGCAGAACTGGGTGCCCAGCACGGCGCCACGCTCGCGGCGACGGCGATTCTTGGCGCGGGCGGCAAGCGTTGCAACCGACGAAATGGTTGAGCCCGGAGGCGCCGCAACAGGCGGTTCTGCGCGACTTGGCGGCGGCGCCAGCTCGGTCATGAGCGGTGTCCTTTGGAACGTCGTTTAGCGGGCGAACTGAGCGTTTCGTCGTCCGGACTGCCCTCCCTGTCCGACCGCGACTCGCCTAATGGGTAGCGGCCAAACCGTGAATGGCAAACAAATATTTTCTCCCAAGGCGAGCAGCTTGAAGTAGACTTTGGCCGTCGACAGCGACACAGACGCGCTGCGAACAGGGAGGATGATACACCAATGGACGACGACCGTTCCGGCGCAGCCGATGGGCCTCCGCCCCGCCCGAAAACCGCGCCGCGCAGCCGTGCCCGCCAGCAAAAAGTCGCCGATCTGACCCTGCATCAGCTGCGAGTTTTCTGGGCCGTGGCGCGCTCGGAAACCCTGACTAAAGCCGCCAAGCAATTGGGTCTGGCGCAGCCCTCTTTGTCCCAGCAATTGAGCAAGCTTGAGGTCAATGTCGGCACGCTATTGTTTCACCGTCGCTCCAACGAAATGGAGCTGACCGAGGCCGGTAACTACCTGTTGCCAAAGGTGGAACAGGTGCTGCGCACCATCAACGAGCTCGAAGACGGGCTGGCTCAATTCAGCGGCGGGCAACGTCTGACGCTGCGCCTCGCCGGCATCAATTCTGCCATCCGCGGCCTTTTGCCGACGGCCATTGGCATCATGCAAAAGCGCTTCCCAGAACTTGATTTCGACATCCAGGAAAGCGCGCCCAACGAGATCCTCGACCTGCTCTATGGCCGCCGCATCAATGTCGGTCTGCTGGCCGCCAATTCGGTCGCCCAGGCGGGCGTCGGCTTCATGCAGGTGCCACTGCTCGATGACCCCTATGTGCTGGTCGTGCCCGAGCAGCTGGAACTGGAAGGGTTGACCGATCCGCAGAGCCAACTGGCTCCCGAGCACTGGACGATCCTCAACCAATCCATCCAGTTCATCTTCGGCAGCCAGCACGCCAATCGCGTCGCCGATTGGTACGACCGCATGCTGCCGCAGCACCGCATCGTCGCCCAATGCCGCAGCTTTGAAACCGCCATCGGTCTGGTCCGCGCCGGCTCCGGCATTTGCATGGCACCAGCCCTTGCAACCTTGGGCACCAATGGGGCCGCAACCGGCGTGCGGCTCTACCGGGTTCAGGCCCCGCCCCGCCGCATCGTCGCTCTCATCCCATCGCAATATCGTCGGGTCGAACCCTATTCCACCCTGCTCACCCTGTTGCAGGAAGCCGCTTCGAACTACGCCGTCCCCGGCATGCTCGAAACGCCCCCCTTTCTGGCCTTCGACTCCCAGGGAGAATTCTAGAGCCCGTCCGGCCCGGCCCCACAGACCAGCGCGCCAACCACCGTCTCCGCCGAAAACTTGACGGTCTTGGTGCGCAGGGCAGCGACAGCCGCCGCTCCGCTCAGATCGGCCGCAATGCCCATCTCGAACCACAGCCAGCGCGCTGCATCCAGCATGGCATCATCGGGCACCAGCACGATGTCGTCGACATTGTCGCGAACCGTCTCGAACACGCGCTGGTCCGTCTCGGCGCAGCTCATGGTCGCGACGCGGCTGGTCACCTTGTCGAGATGCACGAGACGTCCCGCATCGAGACACGCCTTGAGCGTTGGCGAGCCTTCCGGCTCGATACCGATAATGCGGATCGAGGGCTTCATTGCCTTGAGCGCGACGGCCATCCCCGACACCAAGCCGCCACCGCCGATGGCAACCAGAACGACATCGATGTCAGGCATCGCCTCAAGCAGTTCCAAGCCCGCCGTGCCTTGTCCTGCGACAACGGCGGGGTCGGCAAACGGGTGAAAATAGGCGGCACCGGTTTGATCCGCGAAGGCCAAAGCGGCCTTGTTGGTCTCGTTCCAGATCGCGCCCAACACCTCAACCGTCGCGCCCCAGCGCTTAAGCTTCTCACGCTTTTCGGCCGTGGCGCTTTCGGTAACATAGACCGTCGCTGGCACCCCGGCGAGACGCGCGGCGCGCGCCACCGCCAGCCCGTGATTACCGCCCGAAGCGGTCACGATGCCCTTGGCCAAAGCCTCCTTGGGCAGCGACAACAGCTTGTTGGTCGCACCGCGCGCCTTGAACGAGCCGGTGGCCTGCAGGCATTCCAGCTTGAGCGACAACCTGGCGTCGGTCACCGGTTCGGAGACGGCGTTTACCGCGATGGTCGGGGTGTGCCGCACATAGGGCGCGATGCGGGGTGCCGCCGCCTGAACGTCGCTCAGCGTGATCATGCGTCAGGCCTCCCATATGGCGTTGCGACCACCAGGCAGCAGTTGCCGGGGCGAACCCGACCGGGCTGACGCCGTCCATAAACCAAACCGCTGGTGCGATAGTGGAGGTCAACCGGCGTCCGGCCCGGCTGGGTCAGAAAATGGATGCGCCCGGCCAGCTCGCCTGCCACCACATCGGTGCCCAGACGATGCATCGGCTCGAACACGCCGTCATCTTCGGAAATAACATGCGCTAGCGAGGTCAGCTCATAGAGCTTGGATGCGGTTTCGATGGGCGAGGCCTCGCTTTGTGGCAGTACGCCAACATGCGCCAGCACATTGCGAATGCCGCGACGGCACAAAGCCAGCGCGTCAATCGACACCGTCCCGCCACCCGCCATTTCGGTGCCGATCACCGTCATGCCGGCCAAGGCGGCCGACGCCGTCGCCGTGCGCGGATCGCCGCGATTGTCGATCACCACCGCAATCGGCGCGCCGAATGCCTGGGCTGCCGCGACATTGGCCGCGTGCTGCTCGGGCGTTGTGCCGGGCTCGATCACCGCGCTTGGGATGATATCGAGCGACGAGCCGCCCGAATGGAGATCGATGAAAACATCGCCCATCGGGAACAGTACATCGTTCACATAGGCCGCGATCTGCCGGGTCGTGGTGCCCATCGGGTCGCCCGGAAAAGTGCGATTCATGTTGATGCCGTCAATCGGCGACGTACGCCGCGCCGAGACAACGGCAGGCTGGTTGATGGCGGGAATAAAGATCAGCCGACCCTGCACGGTCGCGGGATCGAGATCGCGGATCATCTCGCCAAGCGCAATCGGGCCCTCATATTCGTCGCCGTGATTGCCGCCTTCAAGGATCACTGTCGGGCCCTTGCCATTGCCGATCACTGCAACGGGAACCGGAACGACACCCCAGGCGTCATCATGGACAGACAGGGGCACATGGAACACGCCGATCTGCTTGCCGGGCTTGTCGAAGTCGACAGTGGCAGGGGTCAATTGTTTAGCTATATTGCGATCCATTTACTGCTCTTGGTATTGGAGTGCAGGGAGTCTTTGGAAAGACGCGTCAAAGCTGGCGGCACGCAATGACGTGACGTCGCAGTTGATTTTATATATGATAATTCATTCTCTCTTGTGATATTGACGCTCCCGACTCGAACGAGCAGGACAGCATGCCAAAGACACCCAAAGCCGCCGCCGAGACCCCGCCAACGCGCGCCCGCAAAGCGGCCGCCAAGCCATCTGCGCCCAGCGAAGCCAAGCAGGCTTATGGCGCTCCGGCGCTGGAAAAAGGCATTGATGTGCTTGAGCTTTTGGCCGGCATGTCGCGCGGCGTCAGCCAGAGCGAAATTGCCCAACTGCTCGGCCGCTCGCTGCAGGAAGTCTACCGCGTCGTGATGGTGCTGGAACGTCGCGGCTATATCCAGCGACGACCTGGCGATGACGGATTCTTTTTGTCCAACCGCCTGCATGACCTGTCCAACCGCTATCCGCCGATGCGGCGCCTGCTCGACATTGCCGTTCCGATCATGAATTCGGCCTCGGTCACCGCCTACCAGGCGCTGCACATTGCCATTCTCGACCATCTCGAAATTCGCGTTATCGCCCAGGTCGATAGCCCCGCGCCGCTGGGTTTCCGACTGCGCGTCGGAACACAAAACCCGGCCGCCGCAACCGCCTCGGGCCGCGTGCTGATTGCCTTCCAGCGCCCGGTCATCAAGGACTGGGCCTTCAAGGAAATCGAGCGCAACTCGTCGGCCGAAGAGGCCAAAGCGCTCGAGCAGCGCATCGACGCTATCCGTCGCCGTGGCTATGAAATGATCGCCGGCGAAGGCCTGCAGGGCATTACCGATGTGAGCTTTCCGATCCTTGACGCGGAAGGCAGTGCGCTGGCCGTACTGACCATGCCATATCTGCCCTCGGCCAAGGAACGCGTGACGTTCGAGGCCGCGTGCCGCACCCAGTTCGAGGCGGCGAGCACGATTACCGCTGCGTTCGGCGGCACATTGCCAACGCCGAGTTTCCCCTTGGCGCCGATCCGTGAAAAGCGTCCCCCGGCCCGCCCAACCTGATTGAGGCTGCATCACCGCACCTGCTCGGCGGGTCGATGGCTGAACACTTCGGTGAGCCAAAGCGGCTCGCCGTTTTTGTCGGCAATCTCGGCAAACACATGCCGGAGCGCCGCCGTCCAGCGCGCCTGAACAGCGCTAGCACCTGTTACTGCCTGCGCATGATCGAACCCATCACGTGTTCGCATTCGTGCGACCACAATCTCGGCGTGTCGCCAGATCTGGTAATCGTAAATCCCCGCCTCATCGAGCAGCGCGAGCAGGTCCGGCCAGACCGCCTGATGCAGCCGATCATACTCCGCACCCATGCCCGGCTTCAGGCGATAGATGTAAAGGATCGGCGCGGCTGGCCCCGTGTCGCTCATCGCACGGCCCCAGCAATTGCGCCGTTCAGGATCTGCCGCTGGAACAGGAAATAGACCAGCATTACCGGCAACAGCGCGATGATCAAACCGGCGCTGATCAACGGGATCGACACATCATACTGACCCGATAGCAAAGCCACACCCACCATCAGCGTGGTCTTGTCTGACCCGCCCATGATGACCAGCGGCAGCAGCAGATCGTTCCACATCCAGACGAAGTTGAGGATCGACAGCGCCGCAATGGCCGGGGTCGAAATCGGCAGCAAAACCTGAAACAGGATGCGCATGTCGCCCGCACCATCGAGTCGCGCGGCTTCGATCAACTCGTCAGGGATAGCCCGGAAATAGGCCACCAGCAGATAGGTGCTCATCGGTAGACCGAAGGCTGCATAGGCGAGGATCAGACCCTGATAGGTGCCACCAAACCCAAGGCCCAGAATGGTCTCGTAGAGCGGATAGATGACCACCTGGCTCGGAATGACCAGCATCGAAATGATGAACAGGAACAAGAGATTGCCACCGCGCATCCGCAGTTTGGTCACCGCATAGGCAATGAACAGAGCAGCCACCGTCGACAGCAGCAGACCACCGGTTGTGGTGATGATGCTGTTGAACAGCAGACGTGGCACATTCATCCGGTTGAAGGTGTCGAAATAGTTCTCGAACGTGATGTCGAGCGGCAGGCCCAGCGGGTTCTGCGCATAGCCGACACGCGACTTCATCGAGTTGATGATGGTGAACAGCAGTGGATAAAGCGCGGCAACGGCAACGACCACCAGCGCGAAGGTCACTAGCCATTTGGCCAGTCCGCGCTTGACGATGCTGCGCGCCCTTGAGCGACTGGTGTGATCGATCATTTGTGCGGTCACGCTCATGATGATCGCCCCTTGCCTTCGAGATACATGCGGCGGACCACGAAGGCCGACACCAGAGCGGCGAAGACGAACAGCGCCATGCCGATGGCCGCACCCTTGCCGCGATTGAGGAATTCGAACGTGGTGATGAACACCAGATATTCGGGCAGCATGGTCGCGCTGCCTGGCCCGCCACGCGTCAATGCGTAGATCAGCGGGAACATCCAGATCAGCATGCTCGACATGCACAGCACCGTCCAATAGCCGATCACCGGCTTGATCAGCGGCATGGCAATGCTCACCAGCAGGCGCCAGAACCCGGCGCCATCAAGCCGCGCCGCCTCGACAACATCCTGTGGTACCGTAGCGAGACCGGAGAGATAGGTCAGCACGCCCAGACCAAAGAAGGCCCAGAGCGCCACAGCCGTCAGCGAAAACAGCGCGCTGGTCGGCCCGTTGAGCCATTCGATGGCGAGCGGGCCCAAACCAATGCCGATCAGGAACGCGTTGAGCGGACCTTCGGGCGACAGAATCTGACGGAACATGATGCCGACCACGACAGGCGCGATCATGTAGGGCAGGAAATAAACGGCGCGGAACAGCTTCCAGCCCGGCGTGCGCTGAAACAGCAGCAGCGCAATCACCAGCGGCAGGAAAATCCATACCGGCAGCGTGACGAACACCATCGCGGCGTTCTTGAATGACTGAGCGAACACAGGGTCGCGCAGCATGGATTGGTAGTTGGCGAACCACGCAAATGTCGGCTCTTCAAAGCCGCGCGTTTGCAACAGGCTTAGCCAGAAGGCGCGGATCAGCGGCACCAGCTTGAACAGCACAGCCAGCAACAGGCCGGGCAGGACCAAGGCAATGATCAGCAGCGTATTGGGCCGCAACAGGCCGCGACGCTTCTTGGGCGCGATAGACGCGGCCCGGGGTGTGACGATGTCCGGAGAACTCATGATCCTGCCTTGCAGATGATTGGTGCGGGGTGACCAAAGCCACCCCGCGATTGGGCAATCAGTTCTTGCCGGGGCTTTCTTCGAGCGCGATCTGGAGGCGCGCGGCCCAGTCAGCAACGCTCAGGCGACCGAGGGTCACCTCCTGCCAGCCGCGACCAAGCGCATCGGCTTCCTGACCGCTCAGCAACACGCCCACATGCAGGGTTGGCGTCTTGATGATTTCGCGGATCTGAGCCAGCGCCTGCGACTTGGGGATCAGGTTGGGATCGACATTCTTGTTGAGCGCAATGCCGCCACCCAGCGAAGTCAGCAGATTGCCGTTTTCAACGCCGGCAATGAACTTGACGAACTTAAGCGATGCTTCCTGCTTGTCGGTCCACGAGCTGACGCCGAACACCGAGCTTTCGACACCCGAGAAGCTCTTGGCGAGCGGCGCGTCGGGAACCAGCATTGGCCAGCGCATGGCGCCAACATTTTCGTCGCCCAGAGCAGTGCCAAAAGCCTGCCAGTTGACCGCGTCTGCAATGATGGTGCTGGCGAACGCTGCATTGCCGCTCGAGAAGATATCGGCGCCATCGGGCAGCATGCTGATCGAGGGCGAGTTGGAGTTGATCCAGCCGCGCTCACCGATCGATGCCATGGCTTCCAGAATGCTGATCATCTTTGGATCAGTCCACGGCATGTCGCCGGCCAGAATGGCGCGCATATCGTCTTCGGTCAGGTAGTTGCGCGCGATCTCGGGGAAGTTCCAATAGGCCGGGAACACGCCCGTCATGCCATGCGCGAGGCAGGTCTTGCCGATGGCTTGGACTGCCTTGCAGGCGGCATCCATTTCGTCCCACGTCGTGGGTGGATTTGCAGCATCGAGGCCAGCCTCGGTCAGCACGGCCTTGTTGTAATACATGACGTTGCCCTGATAGCCGAAGGGCAGTCCGTAGCAGGCCTGGGTCGGATCGAAATTGAGGCAACCGCCGCTATGCGTGATGAGATCATCACCTGCAGCCATTACCTCTGGTGGTAGCGCCAGATAGGCGGAGCGGCGGTCGAACAATTCGAGCCCGCCATTGTTCTCCATCACATCCGGGCCACTCTTGGTGGTGATGTAAGGCCCCTGCACTTCAGGGTAGCGATCGAAGGGCACTGTCTCGAGCGCGACCTTGATATCGGGGTTCTCAGCCTCGAAGGCTGCCACCAGCGCTGCCCAATATTCGGGACCGCCCGGCTGCCAGTTCAAGACCTTGATCGTCGTCACGTCCTGCGCAAAAACCGGCGCGCCGAGCGCCGCGACACCAAGCACGACCGCCGCGCAGCCAGCTTGCAGCTGCCGACGCATCGTCGCGAAATTCAAAACTGTCGTCATGTCCGCTTCCCTTCCTTTGCAGTCGGCCCCTGCCCCTCGGCTACGGCGGCGCGACTTCCCTCGTCATCGAGCAAGGCCAATCCCACTCCGGCCCAACTCCACCTCAAAACGCTAGCACGAGAACTTTGACTTATGAAAGTGTAATTTCTTATACGAAATCAGAATCGCGATTATTCCGGCACCACGCCGCCCAGCCTGCTGGACTTGAGCGCAGCATCGACCAGCGCCATCGTCCGCACCGAGTCGTGCACATCGGTATCGAGCACCGTGTCCTCGCCCGCCGCGTAACGCTGTAGATTTGCCATGACGAATCCGAACGCGTCTGGCACGCGCTCGCCCTGCAGCGGCAGCTCAGTCCAGGTGCCGCCTTCGGTGATGAATTCGAGCTTTTCGGGAACGGGTTTGATGTAGTCGATCAGATAGCCGACGGTCAGATGCGCCGCGCCCTTGCTGCCCTCGACCCGGATCGTCGCTTCGACATGTTCGGGGCCATAATTGTAGGTGTGGTTGAGCGACAGGGCGCAGCGCACCCGGTCGCCATAGTCCAGAATGATGCTGGATCGCGCATCGGCCAAAGTCGGATAGCGCGGATGCTTGACCGCCTTGGCGTAAACGCTTTCCGGCTCACCCAGCAAGGAGCGGATCCAGTCGAGATAGTGGATCGAGTGCAGCGGGATTTCCACCGCATCGAGATGCGGGATGAACGACCACAATTCCCACGGCATATAGACCGCGAGCCGCACCTCGACATCCACCACGTCGCCGAGCAGACCTTTGCGCACAGCGTCGCGAATGGCCAGCATCGACGGGGTAAAGCGCAGCTGGAAATTGGTCGCGGCAGTAACCGAGCGGGCATCGAGCGCCGAGACGATCTTGCGCGCCGTAGCGCCATCCGGACCCAACGGCTTCTGGATCAGCGCCACGCTATTGTGCGGCAATTGTTCGACTGTCGAGAGGATTGCCGCCGGCGGCAGCGCCAGATCAAAAATGCCATCCGTACCGCATGCAGCCAGCGCCTCTTCCAGCGTTGCGTGCACGACTGAAACGCCGAAGTCAGCCGCCAGCTTGCGTGCCGTTTCCGGGTTTACGTCAAAGATGCCCGCGACGGGCAAATTCATTTTGCGATAGGCTGGCAGATGCCCATCCCGAACAATGCCGCCCGCCCCCAATATGGTGATCGGCCGCGGCGCGCTCGGCATCGGCCAGGTCTGCTGCAAACCGGCGAGATTGGGGTGGATTTCCGCTGACATGAACACTCCGAAGGGTGTGCTGGGGACCATCATCAATTATCACCAGCAAAAATTGATGTTGATATTTGATAGTCCTGCTGCTCTACTCTGTCAATCTGAGGAGATGGACCCCGCCCTATGACGATTGATGGCGCAATTGAGCACCCCCATGCGGCCAAACGCCTGCGCGACGCTCTGGCAAACACCCCGCTTGCGACGCGAGCCATAAGCTTGGTGCTGGACGCTTCGCTGGCCGAAGGCGCCCATGTCATCAGCGCCAAGGGCGACGTCATCGAGGTGCGCGGCGGACCGTTTTCGGGTGTGATCTACGGCGTCGAAGAACTCATCGAACGCATTGCCACCGATCATGACCTCTCAGCCCTGTCTAAGGCCCCAATCACTGGCGCGCCCGGCATGGCCTATCGCTCATTTTGGACCTGGGACCACTCCACCAACTGGGAGCTTTCCCAGATCGGCCATCAGGAAATCGGCGTCTTCAATCCCTACCAGAAACCGCCCGGCGGCTTTTTGGCGGACTACGAAAAGCTGGTGGACTTCTGCTCGCGCAATCGCGTCGGGGGCATCATCATCTACGGCTTCCTGCGCAACAGCCATGGCGGCATCGAAGCCGCGCAACAGCTGTGTCGATATGCCAATGAGCGCGGCGTGCGCATCATTCCCGGCATCGCCATTGGCGCCTATGGCGGCGTCTATTGGGAGGGCGATCACCGCTACAACCTCTCGACCTGGCTGAAAGAAAATCCGCAGCACGCCGCCAAGATGACCAAGGATGTCGGCTTCCAGATCGCCGATCTCGCCTTCCGGCTCAACTTCCCCCATTCCGACTACACGATGAGCGCCTGCCCCAGCGCGCCTGAAACCATGGACTGGATGGAAGAAGCCGTCTCATGGCTGGCCGAAACCTTCGAGATCGGTGGCATCAATATCGAAAGCGGCGACTACGGCGTTTGCGACTGCGACCGCTGCCGCGCCCGTCGGGACAATGACGAAGAGGCCGCCCGTCGCGATGACGCACATGGCGATTCCTGGTCCCACACCGACATGGCCATCAATTTCCCCCGGCTCTATGCGGCGGCTAAAGCCAAGCGCCCCGACCTCTGGATCTATTGCGAAATGCAGTGGGACAATCTGCTGGACCCGGTCGCAACTTCGGCCCAGTCCACGCTGCCGCAGGGCGCACTCTATCAGCACACCGCCAATCGCAGCTATTGGAAGCGGCTGCGCAGCGAACTCGACCCCAACTATGTCGCCACGCTGCCGACCCAACCCAACGTCTTGCGTTGCCAATTTGCCAGCCAATGGAATGGCGACAATCGCACCGAGCGCTATGCCTTTAACGGGCGCGACTTCGCCGATATGGCCAGCCGCGGCAAACAGCTGGGCATGCAGGGCCTGACGGTCTGGGGCGAGGCCTCCGACTATAGCGCCACCGTGGAACTGAGCTATCTGGCCTTTGCCCGCTTCACCTGGAACCCGGAACTGCGCTGGGACGATTTCGTCGCAACAGAACTCGCCCCGAGACTGGGCGGCGACCACGCCGCCGACCGTTTCCTTGCCATCGCCGCAGAACTCGACGCGTCCGCCACTTTGCCCGCAGACCGGCTGGCGGCGCTGCAGAACGAAGCCCTGACTGCCGCAACGGCAAGCGCCGACGCCATTGCGCGCCGCTGGCTGACACTGGCCGAGCAGATCGCTCGCCGCGTATATATGGGTCGATGATGAGCACATTGCGCGACAGCGACGGTCTTTATTGCGGACCAATCGTGGACGCCCACCATCATCTCTGGGATCGGGCGCTGGATAGACATCCGTGGCTGCGAGGCCAGCAGGACCCCGTGCTGGCGCGCAGCTGCCTGCCGGACGATTATCTGCGCGATACCAGCGGCTATAATGTCGTTGCCAGCGTGCATATCGAAGCCAATTGGGATGCAACCGATCCGCTCGGGGAAATCGCCTGGCTCGATAGCCTGTCCCGTCCGTCCGGCATTGCCGCGCGCTATGTCGGCTTTGCCGACCTCGCCGATCCCGATGTGGAGCCGTTGCTCGAATCCATGGCCACCCATGGTCGCGTGGCCGGCATTCGCCAGATCATGAGCTGGCATCCGGACCCAGACCGCTCAGCCGTCCTGGACCGGCATCGCATGGCCGATGCCAACTGGCGTCGTGGCATGGCGGCGCTTGGCCGACACGGGCTATCCTTTGATCTGCTCATCTCGCCCTGGCAGGTGCAAGACGCACTCGACCTGCTCGCAGATTTCCCGGACACCGCCTTCGCGCTCAACCATTGCGGTTCCCCGTTTGACCGCACACCAGACGGCATGAGCGACTGGGCCAAGGGGCTGAAGGCTCTGGCCCGCGCGCCAAACCTTGTGCTCAAGATATCGGACCTCGTGGCCTATGATCCGAACTGGACCGAGGCCAGCCTGCGCGATGTGTCCCTGACCTGCCTTGATGCTTTCGGACCGCAAAGATGCATGCTGGCAAGTGACCATCCGGTGGTGACACAGCACGCCAGTTTCGGGCAGACTTACGAGAGCTTTAGACGAACCTTTGCCGACCTGACCGACGATCAATCGCTGGCGCTATTTGCGGGCAATGCCGCTCGCTTCTATGGCATCACCGGCCTTCAACTGGGCGAAAATCCATGATTTCCTACGATCTCAACAACCAGACCGCCATCATCACCGGTGGTGGACAGGGCATTGGCCTGGCCATTGCCGCCCGTCTGGTCGCCTCCGGCGCCCGCGTCAGCCTCTGGGACATTGACGCCAAGGTTCTCGCCGCTGCGAAGGCCAAGCTCGGCGAAGCCGCCTCGGTCGTGGTCGTCGATGTCGCCGATTGCGACGCCGTCGCTGCTGCAGCAGCATCGGTCGCCAAAAGCCATGGTGGCATCGAAATTCTGGTGCACTCGGCTGGTATCGCCGGCAAGAATGCGCCGCTCGACGAATACGATCCTGACGAATGGCGCCGGGTCATCGATATCGACCTCAACGGCACCTTCTACGTCAACCGTGCCGTCGTGCCCTACATGAAGGCCTCCAATTACGGCCGCATCGTCAACATCGCCTCCATCGCCGGCAAGGAGGGCAATCCGAACGCCTCCGCCTATGCCGCAGCCAAAGGCGGCGTCATTGCCATGACCAAGGCGCTGGGCAAGGAACTTGCCAAGCACGACATCGCCGTCAACGCCATCACCCCGGCGACCGCCAAGACCCGCATTCTCGATGAGCTCAAGCCCGAATTCATCGACTACATGCTGAGCCGTATTCCGCGTGGCCGTTTCCTCGAAGTCGACGAAGCCGCCAGCATGGTCGGCTGGTTGGTGAGCCGCGAAAACAGCTTCACGACTGCCTCGGTATTCGACTTGTCCGGCGGCCGCGCCACTTACTAGTTCAGCCTTTGGAGAACGACACGATGGGTGCAGTCACGATCAGCGACGTGCGCAAGGTCTACAACAAGCTCGAGGTGCTCAAGGGCGTGTCGGTCGACATCCGCGACGGCGAGTTCCTGGTGCTGGTCGGACCATCCGGCTGCGGCAAGTCCACCCTGCTGCGCATGATCGCGGGCCTTGAGGAAATCAGCAGCGGCGAGATTTCCATTGCCGGCCAGGTCATCAACGACCTCGCCCCCAAGGACCGCGACATCGCCATGGTGTTCCAGTCCTATGCGCTCTATCCGCATATGACGGTCGAGCAGAACATGACCTTCGCGCTGCGCCTCAAAGGCATGTCGCGCGAAGAACGGCAGGAACGCGTCGCCCGCGCGGCCAATATCCTGGGCCTCACGCCCTATCTCGATCGTCTGCCCAAGGAGCTCTCCGGCGGCCAGCGTCAGCGCGTCGCCATGGGTCGCGCCATCGTGCGCAGTCCCGCCGTGTTCCTGTTTGACGAGCCGCTGTCCAATCTTGATGCCAAGCTGCGCGTGCAGATGCGTAGCGAGATCAAGCAAAACCACGCCCGCCTCAAGACCACGACCGTCTATGTCACCCATGACCAGATCGAAGCCATGACCATGGCCGATCGCATCGTCGTCATGCATGACGGCATCATCGAGCAGATCGGCACCCCGCTCGAACTCTATGACCGCCCGGCAAACCTCTTCGTCGCAGGCTTCATTGGCTCCCCCGCCATGAACCTTTTCACCGGCACGCAGACCGCGGACGGTTTTGTGGCCGCCGATGGCACCGTATTCCCGCTCGGATCGCACCAGACGACAACCGCCCCGCGCGACGTCATGCTCGGTATTCGCCCCGAACATTTTGCCATTTCAGACGCTGGCGTTCCTGCCGAAATCCTCACCGTCGAACCGACCGGCGCCGAAACGCAGATCGTGACGCGGCTCGCCGGAAACGAAGTGATGATCGCCCTGCGCGAGCGGGTTACCGCTGGACCCGGCGACAAACTTCTTCTTGCACCGATTGCCGGAACCACGCATCTGTTCGACGCGGCAACTGGCCTGCGCATTGACTAAAAGGATTACGCCATGACCATCACACGCATCGAACCCGGCAAGCGCTTTGCCGCTGCAGTCTCGCACAACAACACGCTCTACATTGCGGGCCAGACAGCCGATACGGCGAAGGGCACGATTGAAGTCCAGACCCAGGAAGTTCTGGCCAAGATCGACGACCTGCTGGCCAAGGGCGGCTCCAGCCGCGCCAAGCTGCTGTCGATCAATATCTATCTGGCCCACATCACCGACTTCGAGGCGATGAACAAGGTCTATGACGATTGGCTCGATACGGCCAACATGCCGATCCGCGCCACCGTTGAAGCCCGTCTGGCCGTGCCAGACCTGCGCGTCGAAATGACCGCCATCGCCGCTCTCGACTGAACCCAGATCGGCGTCGCCAGCTAAGCGACGTCGCCTTCAGACCCGTCCTCGCCCGGCATCGGCAGATGCTGGGCGGTGGCAATGATGGAATCGAGAAACCCGGGAAAGCGCTGATCGAGATCGGCGCGCCGGATGGTCACGAGGCGCTTGGTGCCCTCGGGCCGCACATGCACCACACCCGCTTCGCGCAGCTTTGACAGATGATAGCTGAGCGCGGTCTTGGAACAGATCTCACCAAACTGGCCGCATGCCATGGCCAATTCACCATTGCGCGCCAGACGGCCGATAATGGCCAGCCGTGTTTCATCGCCCAGCGCGGTCAGCACGTTGGCGAAGGCAATTTGCTCGGTTTCAGGTTGTGGCAGATAGGTCATGCCCCAATGTAGCGCAGCTCTGCGCCCGCTTCAATGTTCAACACTCTTTGAACTTCTGTTGACATTGCCATTGCGGAGGTTCAATTGTTCAATGAGTGTTGAACTAAGGATCCTGTCATGGATATCCGTCTCATCTGGCTGGCGGTTGGCACCTTCGCCATCGGCGTCGAGAGCTTTGCTATATCGAGCCTGTTGCCGCAGATCGCCGACTCCACCGGGGTGTCGCTGACGCAGGCCGGCTATCTGGTCATAGCCTTCTCGCTGGCCAACGCCTTCGGTTCGCCCATCCTCGCGGCGCTGACCGGCACGGCTGATCGCCGCCGCATCTTGGCCACCACGGCCCTGATCTTTTCGGCCGGCGCCATCTGGGCCGCCTGCTCCTATGGCTATGCCGATCTGATGGCCGCGCGCGTGCTGATGGCCTTTGCGGCTGGACTTTACACCGCCACCGCACAGGCCACCGGCGTTGCCATTTCATCGGTTGACCACCGCGCCCGCGCCATTTCGGTGATCGTCGGCGGCACCTCGATGGCCGTGGCCTTTGGCGCACCACTGGGTGCACTCGTGGCCGGTTTTGCCAGCTGGCGCGGCAGCTATTTCATGGTGGCAGGCTTCGGCGTCATTGCTGCGCTCTCGATCTGGATTATGCTGCCATCTGGCCTGCGGGGCGCACAGCTGGGTATTCGCCAGCGCGTGGCGGCCATCGCCCTGCCCGGCGTGCGCGGCGCTCTGGTGACAACGCTGCTCAATCTGGCCGGCGCCTTTACCGTCATCATCTATCTGGCTGTCATCACCACCGAGGCCATCGGCCTGCCGCGTGAACTGATCCCCGCGGTATTGCTGGCCTTCGGCATCGGCGCCGCTATCGGCAACGCTGCCGGTGGCCAACTGGCCGACCGGGTTGGCGCTCGCCGCACCGTTGTCGGCGCCACGTCGATGAATGTGCTGTTGCTCGCCGCCATGTCTGTGGTGCCGCATCTGCCGCACGGGATCGTGCCCGTCGCCTTCTTCGTGCTGGTAGTAATCTGGGGCGCAACCGGCTGGGCCTTCCCACCGGCTCAGGCCAGCCACCTGCTGAGCCTCTCGCCCGGCAACGCGCCGCTCGTGCTCTCGCTCAATGCCTCTGCGCTTTATCTCGGCATTGCTGCCGGGTCGTTGATCGGTGGGCTGGTGCTGCAATATGGCACGCCAAGCGATCTCGGCTGGATCGGTGCGCTGCTGCCCGCGCTATCGCTTTTAGGCATGGGCTTTAACGCCACCCGCCGCCCCGCACGGGCCGCATTGGCCGGCATGGGTTAGGCTTAATTCGGGACTGATGTTAGTCGTTTGTTAACCATGTGGTCACTTGATGGGGTCCGGGCGATCGGGCCCTGATTTGGAGAGTGGGACATGGTGCAATCCGGTGCGCACATCATTGCCGTGGGCAATGAAAAGGGCGGCTCGGGCAAGTCGACGACGGCTTTGCATCTGGCCGTCTATCTGCTGCATCAGGGTCATCGCGTCGCGACAATCGACGTCGATAGCCGTCAGCAGACCCTGACGCGCTATGTCCGCAATCGCCGCAATACCGTCGAAACCACCGGTCATCAGGTGCCCATGCCAAAGCATGTGCATCTGCCCACCGCCTGGGGCGATTCCATCCGCGAAAACCAGCGCGCCGAACTCGATATTTTCACCAAGGCGCTGGGCGGCCTGCGCGACGAAGTCGACTATATTGTCATCGACACGCCCGGCTTTGATGGCAATCTCGCCCGTCTGGCGCATGGCGTTGCCGATACGCTGGTCACCCCGATCAATGACAGCATGATCGATCTCGATGTGTTGGCCCGCGTCGACGCGGTCAGCGGCGAGCCGATTGAAACCAGCCCCTATTCACGCAATGTGCAGCGCGCCCGCGCCGAACGCCTCGCCGAAAACGGCGAGAAAATCGACTGGGTGCTGATGCGCAACCGCATTTCAAACCTGGGCTCGCGCAATGCCAGCCAGGTGCAGGACACAATCGAACGCGTTGCCGCCCGTCTTGGCTGCCGCGTCGCCGATGGCATTGCCGAGCGCGTCATTTTCCGCTCGCTCTTTCCTATCGGCATGACGGTGTTTGATCCGCTGGAGGCGAGCCTGCTCGGCGGCGCCCCAACCATGTCACACGTCAATGCACGTCAGGAATATCGCAGCCTCGTCGCCGCCTTGCGCCTGCCATCGCGTAGCGAGGCAACTGAACCAAAGCGCCTCTCCGCCTAGCCGAAGAGGCTCGCCATCACAGCACGATACCCCTCTCGGCCAGCCCGGCGCGGAACTTGCCGTTGAAGGCCCGCGTCAACTGTGTCAGCCGCACCGGCGCCGTGCGCAGCGACCCACTGACCACCACCGAGCCCGCATTGATTTCCTCAATGCCGACATTGTGCAGGTCGCCGTTCATCGACTGAGCGTATTTGGGATCGGCCCGCAACTCCGCCGCCGTCTCGCGCATCACCTGCATCACCACCTCAGGATCCACCGATGCCGGGATCGAATAGCGTGGCCGGAAAATGCCGAAATTGCGAGAGCTGTTCTTGAGCGCCTTGACCGTCGAGAACGGGATTGAGTGTAGCGCCCCATCGGCATCGCGCAGCCGAATGGTGCGCAGCGAAATGCCTTCCACGACGCCGCTTCGATCACCGGTATTGATGGTGTCGCCGATGGCAATCGTGTCTTCAGCCAAAATGAAGACGCCGGTAATGACGTCCTGCACCAGTTGCTGGGAACCAAAGCTCAGCGCCAGACCGAACACACCGGCACCGGCGATCAGCGGCGTGACATTGACCCCGATATTGGCCAGCACCGCGATACCTGCCAGCAACACCAGCAAGATCATCATGCCGTTGCGCACCAGCGGCAACAGCGTCTGCACGCGATTGGAACGCTGCCGCGGCCGTCCAAAGGCATCGGTCGGCGTCAGGGCACTGGCGATCCAGGCATCGAGCGCGATCCAGATCAGCCAGGCGATGACGGCACAGACACCGGCCGCCAAGATCGGCCGCACCAGTTGCTGGCCATCGCGCGACAACCAGCCCCACAGATCAAAACCCCAGATGCGGGCGATGATGACCGTCGTCAGCAGCGCAATGGTGGCATTGGCGCCAATCCGCAACATGCGCACGACCCCGGCAAGCACCGCCTGACGCACCGCACCGCGCAACCGGCGTGGCCGCTCCAGCCAGCCCGACAGCGCGCGCTGCACCAATACCCCAACCACGAAGGCCACGAGGATCGACCCGAGCGACCACAGCATCTGCGTAAAGGCATCGCTGTTGCGCTGCCCCGCAATCAGGCTCATCACGCTGAGGATCAGGATGGCATAGACCAGCCAATGCCAATAGCGCGACAGCCGCCGTGTCGCGCTGGCAAAGGCGTTTTCGGACCGGTGTCCGGTGATGGTCTTGCCAAAGATCAGGTTTCCGAGCGCCGCCCGGTGCCGCACCACGAAGAAGAACGTGACGCTGGCGGCGATGATGTTGACCACAAAAGAAATCATGTCCGCAGCCGACCAGCCGATGACCCGCCGCACCACGTGATCATTGCACAGCGCCGCATAAGTCGAGAGCAGCAGAATGGCCAGCCACCAGCGATAGAACCGCTTCTGACAGTAGTTGACCAGACGCACGCCCCGCCAGCCAGCCAGCGATGACAGTGCCGATATGGCAATGTCGGCTGAAAACATCGAGGCGAGAACACCCACCGCAAGCGTCATGAACACCCGACTGCCCACATCAGTCGGATTGAAGAACTGAACTCCAAGTCCGATGAACAGCAGGAACGCGAAATAGGCGGTGGTCTTGAGCACTAGTCCAAGCACCAGCCGGCCCTTGCGCACTGGCTTGCTCGCAACCGTCAGGCCCCGCCCGAGCCGTCGGATCGCAAGGCCGCCAACAACAGCAACGATCAGGCTTGGAATGGCCCATAGGGCAAATTGGGCCAGCTCGCCGTTTTTGACGCCCGCTTCAATTCTCGAACTGACCTGTGACGCCGCCTGCGACGCCTTCTGGTCGATGGGAATGCCAAAAGTGGTGCGCGGCAATTGCTCGACCCAGCCCGAAGACCAGTCCGAGATCGCCTCGACCACGCCAAGCTCAGGGCTCCCCTCTTCGCGCGGCGCGGCCCGCGCCAGATCGCTGGGACTTTCGCTCACGACACCCGCCGCCGCGTCCGGCGTCATCTGCCGCAGCTGATCCAAGATCTCGGTACGGAGCTCATCGTTTTCCAGCACGACGATCAACCGCTGCAGCGCTTCGGTTCGCGTGTCCACGACCGGCGCATCCTGCGCCATGGCCTGAGCACCCAGTAGCAGAGTGACCGCCAACACAGCCCATGACGCAAAGAACTTCATACCTGCAACCCGGATTAGACGCATAAAACTCAAGACCATCCGCCCGAACCGGGCCTCTTACCAGGCACCTATATAACCGAGCCTGCCGATCAGGGCACCATCTGGCGCGATGGCGCCAAGTTCCACAAAAGCCTCACTAACCGCTTGCGGCCAGGCAGGGTTCGCGCCATGTCATGCTGCTCTGCCCTTTTCGATTGCAAACCACACCGGTGATCATGCTCCCAACACCGAATTTCGACCTGTCGCCCTTCAACACGCTGGGACTGACCGCACAGGCCCGCTATGGCGCACAGATCACCTTCCCCGATCAGGTGGCTGAGCTGTCGGCGTTTGCAGCTTCGGTTGGCTTGCCGCTGCACATCATCGGCGGCGGCAGCAATGTGGTCCTGCATGACATGGTCGAAGCGGTTGTCGGCATCATGGCGAGCAAGGGGCGCTTTGCCGAACAACGGGACGACGGCACCACGCTGGTGACGGCGCAGGCCGGCGAGGACTGGTCGGAATTTGTCGCCTGGACCATCGAGCAGGGCCATTGGGGACTGGAAAATCTGGCGGGTATTCCGGGCACAGTTGGCGCGGCACCCATCCAGAATATCGGCGCCTATGGCGTTGAGCTGGCCGACCGTTTGGACTCGTTGGTGGTCTGGGACACCGTCGACAAACGCGAGCGTCGTTTTGACCGCGCCGAGTGCCATTTCTCTTACCGCCAGAGTGCCTTCAAGCGCGCTGCCGGGCGCTTCATCGTGCTTAATGTGACACTGGCCCTGCCCTCGCCTTGGGTGCCGGTCCTGTCCTATGCCGGACTGGACAGCCTGCCGCCCGATGTCGAGGCGCCCGCCATCATGGAGCGTGTGCTCAGCGTGCGTGGTTCAAAGCTGCCCAACTGGCGCGAACTGGGCAATGTCGGTTCGTTCTTTCACAACCCCATTGTGCATCCTGCATTGGCCGAAGCTATTGCCGGTGTGCCACGTTATCCGCAGCCCGATGGTAGCGTCAAACTCTCCGCCGCATGGCTGATCGATGCCTGCGGGCTCAAGGGACATCAGGAAGGTGGCGCGGGCGTTTATCCCAACCACGCCCTGATCCTCGTGAACAATGACGGGGCCACCTACCGCGATATTCAGCAGCTCGCTGCAACCGTCAGGCGCTCGGTAAAAGAGCGCTTCGGCGTCGATCTAATCCAGGAGCCAATAGAGCTCTGATCTCTTGATTGTGCCAGTCTTCGACCACGCCGGGCCGGACTAAAACCCAACCCCACCACGGCACAATTGCGACCGAATTGGTCGGGTTACAAACACCGCTCCGGATTGGCACTCGACATCGCGCCACAAGAAAAATTTCTTGGCTCACCACTGTTTAGCTTTGCGGTTTTACTTCCCCTTGCTTCGTTCGACTAGTTGACGAGCGGCGTTGGATGCGCCTACGTTCCATACAAGCTAGCGTGAATTGCTAATCGGCTCAGCCTTTTAAAAAAGAGCCCGGACGCTAGTCCCGTTCATTTTTGGTGGGGGAGCCACTTATGCAGGCTATTCGAAAATTAACGGCGATCCTTGCGATCTCCGCTTCGGTGACGACGCTTTTGGCTGTCCAGACAGCTACTGCGCAAGACAACGCGATCGACAAAGTGACACCGGTCACGGCCGAAATGCTGCTCAACCCGCCCGATGGCGATTGGCTGATGTGGCGCCGTACTTTTGACGGCTGGGGCTACAGCCCACTCGACCAGGTGAACAAGGAAAACGTCAAGGACCTCAAGCTGGCTTGGGCCTGGGGCATGACGCCAGGCGGGCGCTCGCAGGAGACTCCGCTTGTCCATGACGGCATCATCTACATCCAGAACTCGACGCACCTGATCCAGGCGCTCGACGGCGCAACCGGCGATCTGATCTGGGAATACCAGCACGAACTGCCAGACAAGGTGGCTCCAAGCGGCGAGCGCAACAAAGCCATCTACGGCAACAACCTGATCATTGCCACGCGCGACGCTCATATCATCGCGCTCGACATCAAGACAGGCAAGCTGGTCTGGGACCAGCAGGTCGCCGATTACAATAAGGGTTGGGGCTATACCAGCGGTCCGATCGTGGCCGATGGCGTCATCATCCAGGGCATGACCAACTGCGGCAACGGCCAGCCCGGCGGTTGCTTCATTACCGGCCATGATCCTGAAACCGGCGCTGAACTGTGGCGCGTCCACACCATTGCCCGTGGCGATACGCCAGAAGGCAATAGCTGGAATGGTCTTCCGCTCGAAAGCCGTCATGGCGCTTCGGCGTGGATTGCCGGCTCCTACGATCCCGACCAGAACCTGATCTTTGCCGGTGTCGGCCAGCCTTATCCATGGGTTGCCGAAATCAGCGGCCTGCTGCCTGCAAGCTCGGATACCAGCGTCACCAACAACGCACTCTATACCGACTCCACGCTTGCCCTTGATCCCCAGACCGGTGATCTCAAGTGGTACCACCAGTACCTTGCCAACGACAGCCTTGACATGGACTACGTCTATGAGCGCTTGCTCATCGACCTGCCGTTCAAGGGCGAAGAACGCAAGATGGTCGTGACCAGCGGCAAGATCGGCATCGTCGAAGCCCTCGACCGGACCACCGGCGAATGGCTGTGGGCCAAGGAAACCGTGCCGCAGAACATCGTTCTGTCGATCGATCAGGAAACCGGCGAGAAGACCATTAACCCGGACGTTATTCCAAAAATCGGCGAAACCACGTTCAACTGCCCGGCCGACCCCGGTGGTCGCGCATGGCAGGCAACGTCCTACAGCCCACGCACGCAGACGCTCTACATGCCAACCGTGGAATTCTGCTCCAACACCACCCCGAACCCGCTTGATCCAGGCACCATCTATACCGGTGGCGGCATGGCGACCTTCTCGCGCGTTCCAACGCCAGACAGCGATGGTAATATCGGCCAGGTGCGCGCCATCGATCTGACCGATCTGTCGGATAAGTGGATGTACCGTCAGCGTCCGCCCATTACCAGCTCGACCCTGCCAACCGCAGGCGGCCTGGTGTTCGTCGGCAGCCTTGATCGTCAGTTCATGGCCTTCGACGATGAGACCGGCGAAAAGCTGTGGGAGAGCGGCAAGCTGAGCAACTCGCTGGAATCCTTCCCGGTTTCCTACGAAGCCAACGGCAAGCAGTATATCGCCATCGTTGCAAACTTCGCATCGGGTCTGGGTCGGCTGTCCTCGCTCACGCCGGAAGTAAAACTTCCACGTGACAACCCGGCGACCCTCTACGTGTTCGCGCTTCCGGATTGATAGTCCAGAGCGTCTAGAAACTGCCCGGACGGATCGGATTTTTCCGGTTCCGTCCGGGCATACCAATGAGGTTTGGTTTTGAGCGTAGCCTCCACGTTCTCACGCTTGGCGGGTTCGCTTCTGATCCTCGCACTGACGGCCCCTATGGCCATGACGCTGCCAGCTTCGGCCCAGCAGCCAGAATTCTTCGACACGCCCTTTGCCGATGGCCAGTGGAACGTCGGCCGGCGACTGGACGAATCCCAGCTTCGCTATTGCATCGACCACCGCGATCCCGATTGGGAAGTGGCCGGCGAAATCGCCGACGCGATTGCCGCCGCGCTCCTGCTCGAACCACAACGCTATGTGGTCGAAAGCGACATGCTCTCCGAGGACATCACCAAGGTCTATGCCGTGATGCTCGAGCATTGCGACATCCATATGGGCTTCAAGCTGATCCCCGAGGGCTACGAAAACTGGCTGACGCTGACGCGCGCCTATTACGAAACGCAATACATTTTCGTCACCGCCGGTCCAGACCTCAAACAGCTTGCGGACCTTGCACCATCTCGTGCCATCGCCGCGACCATGGGCAGTCTGGCCCACCTGCGTCTCGTCTCCTATCTCACCGCCCTACCCATCGAAAAGCGCTGGCCGACCTATCCCTACGGCACCAATGACGTGGCGCTGCAGGCTCTGGTGGACGGCACCGTCGATGTTGCCCTCGTCTGGGCGCCAAGTTTTTGGGCAAAGCAACGCAGCGACCCAGCCTACGCCAATTTCCACACCATGGCCTCAACGCCACTACCGCCAACCTCGCTTGGCGTCGGCGCGATTGCGCTGTCCAACCACACATTCCTGCGCAACGCCGTCGATCAGGCCATCACCGCCCTCAGCGCCGACGGCACATTGGCGGAAATTCTTGAGAGCTTCGATTTTCCGGCAACGGTAGCGCCATGACGGATAGTCCAACGCTATCGACCACGCCCGCCATCCGCGTCGACGCCGTTTCCAAACGCTATGGCCGCACGCTCGCCCTCGACGAGATCAGCTTCGACGTGCGCGAACGCGAACTCTTCGCTTTGCTCGGCCCAAACGGCGCCGGCAAGACCACCCTGATGCACATCCTTTCCACCATTCTCGCCCCCGATAGCGGCGTCGCCGAGGTCGCGGGCAGCGATGTGGTGCGCGCCGCGCTTGAGGCTCGCAGTCGGTTGGGCATCGTCTTTCAGGAACCCAGCCTTGATGACCGGCTGACCGTCCGTGAAAACCTTAACCTGCACGGTCTGGTTTTCGGCGTACCGCGCAAGCTGCGCAAGGAACGCATCGACGAGATGCTGGCGCTGGTCGAGCTGACCGACTGGGCCGATAAGACCGCACGCACTCTCTCGTCCGGCATGAAGCGGCGCCTCGAAATCGCCCGCGCCCTGATCCACGATTCCGAAATCCTGCTGCTCGATGAGCCCACCGTCGGGCTCGACGCACAAACCCGCAATCGCATCTGGGGCTATATCCATCGCCTGCAGGCCGAACTGGGTCTGACCGTCGTCGTCACCACCCACTACATCGAAGAAGTCGAAAACTGCGACCGGGTCTGCATCATCGACCACGGCAAAGTGCTCGCCATCGATACACCGGACACGCTACGAAATGCGCATGGGCAACAACTGCTGCGCGTCGTTCCCGCCACCGATCAGGATCGCGCCGACATTCTGCAACGCTACGCCGACCGCGTGGTGCATCGAACCGGCCCCGAGATCGCGCTCAATTCCGACGAAGCCTTCGTCGCCACCTTCCTTGCCGAATTTGGCACGCGCGTCGTGGCGCTCACCAAGGAGGTCCCGAGCCTTGAAACGGTCTTCCTGTCACTGACCGGACGCGAACTGCGCGACCGCGCCGCCGACGTCCGCGAGCGCACCGCCGCCTTTGGCCGCCGAGGGGGGGAACACACACGATGAGCATGGCCTCTGCACGCATACGAGCCAAACGCCGGCCATGGCTGCTGGTGCAACTGGGCGGGCTATATGGCCTCTGGCTGCGCGAAGTGATGCGCGCCATGCGCGATCGTGGCCAGCTGATCGGCGGCGTCAGCCGACCCATTCTCTGGGTGCTGATCCTGGGCATCGGGCTCAATCCCTACTTCCGCGGCGAGGTCTATGGCGAGGTCACCTTCGTCGTGCCCTTCACCTATCTGCAGTTCATTTTCCCCGCCGTCATCGCCCTCAATATCATGTTCACCTCGGTGCAATCGGCCGTTTCGGTGATCTGGGATCGCGAATTCGGTTTTCTGCGCGAGGTGCTGGTTTCGCCCCTTTCCCGCGCCACAGTACTGCTCGGCAAGGTCCTGGGCGGCACCACCGTCGCAGTCCTCCACGGCTGCCTCGCTTTGGTCCTGGCGCGTTTCGCCGATGTGCCGCTGACCTGGGGCAATATCTTGTGGGCGCTGGTGCTGATGACCATGCTGGCCTTCTCGCTCACCTGCCTCGGCGTGGTGATCGCCAACCGCATCCGCTCCTTTGAAGGCTTCGGCATTTTCTCCAACGCCGTCATCCTGCCGCTCTATTTCACCTCAAGCTCAATCTTTCCACTCGATCCGGCACTGTCCCGCGCCCAGACCCGCGTGGTCTATCCCGACTGGCTGGTCACCATCGTTGAGTGGAACCCGCTGACCTATGCGGTCGATGCCCTGCGCGGCGCGCTGATCAACTACCACCAGTTCTCGCCATGGATCGGGGTCACGGTCATGGCCGTCTCGGGGGTCGTGCTGTTCGCCATCGCCCTTCGCGACTTCAGCCGGGCGTGAGGCGTCGATGGCCCGTTTCCTAGGCGTACTGCGCCAGTTCTCGGGTGTGGGCCTCGTTCTGCTATTGCTGTTTGCGGTTGCCCTGCTGCCGCCGGACACCTCGCTGTCCGAAGTGCACTCCACCGCCATGCTCAAGGTCTGCGTGCCACCCAGCTATCCGCCCTTGGTGACGGGCGATCCAGAACGGCCCGGCGTTGACATCGAACTGCTGCAGGCCGTCGCCAAGCGCCTCAATGTGTCGCTGGGGATTTACACCAACAATGCCATGGGCCGTGACTTCAACCCGCGCAACTGGAACCTCAATCGCGCCCAGTGCCAGGTGATCGCCGGCGGGGTCGTCGACTCCGACCAAACCCGCTCATTCCTCGAAACCGGCCCATCCTATTCCGACACCGGCTGGGCCATGATTTCGCCCAAGCCACTGGCCTCGCTCAAGGACCTCAATGTCGGCGCGCTTACCCTCGCCCCAGGTCTCGACCGCATCGGGCTGGCCAGCTACCTGCGCGCCGAGGGCGCCAAGACCCATGTCGTTTCAACGCCCGCAGCCCTTGCCGAAGGCGTAACCTCGGGCAAGTTCGAGGCAGGCGTCACCGAGGCCATGCTGGCGGCGGCATTGGCGGAAGACAACAACCTGACGGTGGCCTGGGTATCGCCGCAACTCGCCCGCTATCATCTGGTCTTCGGGCTGTGGAAGGGCGACATCACTCTCAAGCGCGCCATCACCGACGCACTCGCAGCGCTTGACGCTGACGGCACCACTGCGGCCATTTTCGACCGCTACGGCGTCAAGCCGATCGACTAACCGGCCAGTTCGGTGCCGATCACCAGCGGAGCGATAATGTTGTAGGCGGGCGTCAGCACCATTCTGGTAATGCCGAAAAATGACGCCACGAGCAGCACAACGCCGATCCACACGCCCACCGAACGCGGCAGCTTGATACCCACCGCCGCGAGCAGATGGGCACCGGCCAAAGGCGGAATCGGCAAGAGCGTGAACAGCGACATCCACACACACAAGCGCGCCGTAACGCGAACGAAGGCGGCCGCCGTCACCCCAGCCGAATAGGGCAGCATGGTCAGCAGCGGAATGGTCAGAAACAGGATCAGATAGCCGATCAGAAGCAGCACCGCGCTGCCCGCCAAGGCGACGATCACCAGACCCCAGCGCCCGAACCGCAGTTGGCCCGGATCAACCTGCACCGGTTGCCCCCAGCCAAACCCGGTCAACATGGTCGAGGCCAGCCCCAGCAGATCGATCTGCCGCAAGGGCATCAGCGTCAGCCGGCCGTCATAGCGCGGCCCCTTGTCGCCGAGCAGCCCCGCGATTGCGGCAATGGTAGCGCCCTGCGCGGTGAACATCACGACGCCCGCCAACAGGCGCAGCGCCACCAGTTGCAGCGTCAGTTCCGAGCCGATCACGCGGATCCCTCCCCAAGGAGAGAACCGCGTCCAAAGGCGATCACTTGATAATGGTCAGATCGTAAAGCGCGTCGACGTCGGACGGCAGTGGCGCGCCCTCGGCAAATCCATTGCGCTTGAGGATATAGGCCATCATGTCGGCATAGCCGCTGGCCGAAAAACGCCCAGGCGCATCCGGCGGCATGGTCTCGCTCATGACTTCGAACAAGGAGCTGGCGGGTCCCTCGACATATTTGCTTTCAAAGCTCTGGCCACGCAGCGGCGCCCCACCCAGCAACCCACCGCGCAAGTCATCGCCGTGGCACTCAACGCAGTAACGTTTGTAGGCCGTCTCCCCACGGTCGGCCTGATCGGCAGTATAAGTCGCCGGATGCTCCACCGGCTTGGCATCGCCTTGCGCAACCGCAAAAGCCGAAAGCCCCAGCCACGTACCGGCAGCAAGGCCGACAGCCATGATCTGGCGCATCGAGGTTTTGTTGAAATCGGGGTTCATTGGTTCCTCCCGTTATTAGCCAAGTCGCCTCCTGATCCCAGCGTCATGGTCTAAATTAGAACGATTAAAAGCTTAGGCGGCAAAAAACCAAAAGTCGATGCCCGCATCGAATTATGTCGAGCCATGCGTTACTTAGCTTGCTGGAAGCGGAAGTATAACGACCGACAGCAAGCGGTATTTTTCTTCGCCCACCCTTTTTATCCTAGAGATTTTATAGGATAAGAAATCCAGGTTTAGGTGGGCGTCGATTAATGCTGACTCGAAAGGGCAAATACGGCCTGAAAGCGCTAAGTTTTTTGGCCGGTGCTCAGCCAGAAAAAATGATCTCGCTCAGCGATATTGCCACGGCACGCGACATCCCGCGGAAGTTTCTCGAAGCTATTCTCGGCGAGTTGCGCAACGCCGGATTTGTTGTCAGTCGCAAGGGCAAGGACGGCGGCTACCGGCTCGCTCGTGCCCCTGAACAGATCAATATGGGCCTTGTCGTTCGCGCTATTGACGGACCGCTGGCGCCCATCGCTTGCGCCAGCTCATCTCGCTATGAGCGCTGTGATGATTGTGACGAGAAGTCGTGCGAAGTCCGTCGCATGATGCTCGAAGTGCGTCAGGCGATCTGCGATGTTCTCGACAACAAGACGCTGGCCGATGTTCTGGCCCAGATGCAACTCGACGACCTGCTGGAAATACCTTGCCCTGAGTGATCAGGTTTCGATGAGGCCTCTGGTGAGCTGATCATGGCTCATGATGCGCGCTCCGTCGGTGCATAGAGGGTGGCGAGTTTGTGGGCGCCGCTCAACGCGCGCTCGGCATAGACTGCTTGATCAGCCCGAAAGAGATCACTAGTGATGGCCGCCACCAGTCGTGGCACGGCAATATGAGCCGTCGCGATGTCTCCAACATGCAGTCCGTGGCTGAGGATGGCGGCGTAAGTGTAGGCGTGGATGGCCTCCACCCAGCCATCAGCGTGGGGGTCGCGCGGCAGCAATTGCAGCCCCGACCCAAGGTAGGGCCACTCGCCCCAGTAAGCGTCAGCAGAATTGGGGCCGATATGGCAGTGCTTCCACAACAGGGTCGCTGGCAGCACCGTCGCGAGCTCGCTACGTAGTGCCAGATCGGTGCGGTAGCCTGTGCCGATGATCAGATTGTCCAGATGCACAGGACCACCGTTGGTCGACAAGCCGATGCCGCCTTGCGCCTGCGAGAGACGGTCCGTGCCATATCCGAGATGCAGGTGGAAGTTGGCGTAGGCCTTGGCGCGTGCCACGGACCGTGCCGGTACCGAACCACGTCGCCGTGCGGTCGATACGATGTCCCAGCGCGTAGCATCCGAATGGAGATGATGCAGCGTCTGCACCGGAGTAAAACCCGGCAGAACCAGTCCTTCAGACGCGATAGCCAATTCGCGCGAACGGCTGAGCAAGTGCACCGAGCGCGCACCCGATTGCAGCGCCGTTGCTGCCGCATCGAATGCCGATGCCGATCCACCAACCACCCCGATGTCTCGCCCCGCAAAGCGCGCGTAGTCGACACTATCGGCCGTGTGGACGTACTGCTCAGGGGCGAAACGGGTCAGGATGTCGTCCGGTATGTAGGGCCCACCCAGCCCATCGATGCCCGTAGCCAAGACAAGTTTACGGGAGATCAATTCGTGCGGTCCCAACGTCGTCTCGACCCTCAGGCGAACGCCAAGCGATCCCGGCTCGACACCGACCACCCTATGGCCATAGCGGACCTCTATGCCAAGTTCCGCCTGAAACCAGTCGAGATAATCCTGCCAGGTGCGGACCGGAATAAGGTCGATGGCGTCGTACTCGGCCTCGCCAAAGCGTCCAACAAACCAGCTGCGAAACGACAGCGCAACATGGCCAAGCTCCGGACCAGGTATGGATTTTGGCGTGCGAAGCGTCTGCATGCGCGCGGTGGTGGTCCAAATCCCAACGCCACCGCGTGGCGCCGCATCCAGCACCACTATACGGTCAATTCCTGCCAGCTTCAGCGCAAAGGCAATCGCTAATCCGCTCTGCCCACCCCCGACGATGACGACATCAAGCGGGTCACCCGAGGCAACCCAGGATGGTGTGCTCGTAGAAAACGGCGACGCGGGCGCCGCCTTGGTGTGATGGGACATGCCCGCTATTTCCCGTCCACAGTCCCGGCCAGTGGAATTCCGGCATGCAACAGCGCCTGATAGCCGCCCGCCACGTTGCAGGCATTGGCAACGCCGATCCCCCGCAGCAGTTCAACAAACCGCATCGCTGTCACATCGCTCGAACAGAAGAAGAGGATGGGCTTTCCACTGGGCAAATCCTGTCGCCGTAGCCGTGAACTTGGCGAAAATGCCGTCAGCAGATCGCTCTTTTCAACCGCAATGCCGACCCCAAAATACCCCTGCTGCACCCGTCCCGCACCAGCGCGAATATCGACGAGCAACGCACCATCGGCCAACGCGGCCATCGACTGTTCGGCGGTAATCAGCAGAGGAAATTGCTCTGCCTGTCCCTTGTGGTTTTCACTAATCAGGGCTGCCATGACATCTCCTGTTCAATTTAGGCTTAGGCTGACTTGGCAAGCTCTTGCCGAGCATCAAGAAGCGCCGCATCGATATCGACCAGTGGCGCGGTATCAATGCCACTTCGCGCTGCGCTCAGCTGGCCGACAATCGCGGCATAGGCAGAGCGGATAACGGACGTTCCCAGCGATACACGACGAACACCCAGCGCCGCCCAATGCGCGTAGGGCCGCGAAGGGGCCAGAACTGTAATCGGCACAGGAATCTCGGCTGCCAGCCGCTCAACAACGGCATCACTTAGATTGCGCCCCGGCACATAGACGCCGTCTGCGCCGGCCGCCGCATAAATCCTGGCCCGACGAATGGCTTCCGCGGTTGCGTCCTCGACGGGTGGCAGCGGTGATGACAGGAAGATGTCGGTGCGGGCGTTGATAAAGAACCGCTGGCCGGTGCTGTCGGCCGCCTTGCGGGCACGAGCGATGACGCGGGCATGGTCATCGGCATCGACCAATGGAGCACTGTGGTCGCCGTTGCTATCCTCGATATTGGCGGCGACGACGCCGGCATCAACGATGCTCCTGACGCTGTCGCCAACATCGCCGGTCCATTCCGGATAACCATTTTCCATGTCGATGGAGACGGCAATTGGCACCGCTTCGACAATGGCGGCCAAGCGATCGCGCACCTCGGCAAAGGGCTGACGCTCGCTGCCGAGATAGCCATTGGCGTAGCCCAGGGCGGCGCTCGAGGTTGCGACGGCATCAAAGCCGGCTTGATGCGCGGCAAGTGCCGAAAGTCGATCCCAGACTGTGGGGATGACAAAGAAGCCTTCATGCAACGCAAAGAAACGGTCGGCGCGGCGGTTATCGACAGGTGTGGTCATCGGTACTGCTCCCTAGAACAGGCCTTGGGCAGGAACAGGCACGCCATTCAGCACATGATTGCCGACGACAAAGGCCTTGTAGCTTGCTGGATTATGCGAGGCGACGGTGCGCAGATTGCGCCAGTGCCGATCAAGATTGAGGCTGCGCAGCGTCGCCGATGCGCCGGCAACGTCAAACAGCGCCCCGCCTGCTCGTTGCGCCAATGCATCAACCACGACCTTGGCTTTGGCGGCTGCCAGAGCACTGGCCTCGACGGCCGGCAGCGCGTCTTCAGCGCCATCGATCGCCAACGCCGCGCGGTCAAGATATCGAGCGGCCGAAAGCACGATTGCCTCGACGCCGAAGGCCTCCGCTTCCAACTGTCCCAACAAGGTCAGCAGGATCGGGTCTTCCTTGGCCAGTTCTGTGGGGGCGTAGTAAAAAGTACGATCGCGATTGCGCAGCACGGCGGTCGCGTCCCGCGCTATGGCAGCTGCAATGCCAGAGATAACGGTCGTCAGCACCAGCTGCGCAATGGTGGAGCTCATGAAATTGAGGTGCGGCTTGAGATCGCTCGGGTGAACGATCTCATTGGCCGCGATGGCCACATTGTCGAATATGGTCGTTCCAGTGCCGGTGAGGCGTTGGCCCATGCCGTCCCAGTCATCGATCAACGTGATCCCTTCGCGGGAGCGCGGCACCACAATGTTGACGCGCGTGCCGTCTTCAAGCTCGCCATAGGTGACGATCCAGTCGGCAAAGATCGACCCCGTTGAATAGACCTTCCGCGCCGAGAAACGGTACCCTTCGCCATCGGCAACGACCTTGCTACCGGAGGCAATCGAGCCACCGGCCTGCGTACGGACGGCTTCTGCGCCCGCCAGGCCGATCAAAGCGCCATTGGCAACATCATCCCGCAGCTGGCGCAGCACAGGATTGGTCACGCCATGCAGGGTCAGACGTTCGACCAGCATGAAGTGGTTGCGCCAGATATGGGCAATATTGCTATCGGCGATGGCCAACTGCAGGATCGCACCGACACTCTCTTCGAGCGTTGCGCCGGCCCCGCCTAACTCCACCGGCAAACGGATAGCGCCGAAGCGGCTTTGTTTGAGCTGCTCGACAGCTTCATAGGGCAGCGCGCGCTCTGCGTCGCGTCGTGACGATGCAGCGGCAAACTCAGCCAGAAGGGCTTCTGGGAGCGTCGACCCGATATCGAGAGCTGGGCGGCGTAGTGGCAGAGGTTGGGTCATCGCGTTCTACTCCGCTGCCTGTGCGCGGGCAGAGCGCACGTACTGATTTTCAGGACGTTTCAGGCCCAGATTTTCGCGCAGCGTCTTGCCTTCGTATTCAGTTCGATAGAGGCCGCGCCGCTGCAGTTCGGGAACAACATGAGTGATGAAGTCCCGGAAGCCATTGAGCAGGAACGGCGACATGATGACAAAACCATCAGCTGCTTCGGCCTCGAACCACTCCTCGATCTGGTCGGCAATATGGGTAGTGGTGCCAGCAATCAACCGATGGGTCAGGGTTGAGGCAAGGCGCTGCGCAGTCTGGCGGATCGTCCAGCCATTGCCCACGGCATAGTCGGTGATAACCTGGGCACGGCCGGTGCCCGGTCCATGTGCATTGCGGTTCTCTACGGGGAATGGTTCGTCGAGGTCGTAGCCCGTGAGATCGATGCCAAGATTGCGCACCGCAACATCGATGGGGTGCAGGCTCGCAATGAGGTCGGCTTTTTCTTCGGCCTCGGCCTGACTTTGCGCCCAGATGACGCCGGTGCCGGTGATGATCTTGACGTCATCAGCTTCGCGGCCATGTTTGACGGCCCGGCTTTTGACGTCCTTATAGAAAGCCTTGGCCCCTTCGAGCGACAGGTTCGAACAGAAAATCGCATCGCCGACATGCGCGCCAAAATCACGCCCTGTCTCGGAACTACCGGCTTGGGCGATAACCGGATACCCCTGTGGCGGTCGCCCGATGCGCAATGGCTCCGTGACCTTGTACCAACGTCCCTCAATATTGGGCCGGTGCAGCTTGGCAACATCGAGATAAACGCCGCGTTCCTTGTCGACGATGAAGGCATCGTCTTCAAAGCTGTCCCACAGGGCGGTCGTCGCCCGATAGAATTCGTAGGCACGTTCATAGCGTTCGCCGTGTTCCTCATCCTCGGCAATGCCAAGGCGTTTGGTGGCGGGCCCGTTGGATGTCACGAGGTTCCATCCAGCGCGGCCGTGGCTCAGATGATCAAGCGAGGCGGCCTGCCGGGCCAGCAGCGACGGATCATAGTCCGACACTGACGCCGTGTAGATGAAGCCCACATGCTCGGTGTGTGCTGCCAGATTAGCCATCAGCGTGACCGGCTCAAACTGGCTGGTGCTCCACAGAGTCTCCAGCACATGGTCTGGAGCCTTGGGCACAATGGTTGAATCCGCGAGGAACAGCGTGTCGAACAGCCCGGCCTCGGCGGTCTTGGCATAGTCGACGAAATACTCGATCTCGAGCTGGTCATGCGCGGTAATATCGGGGTGCCGCCAAGCCTGCGCGGTCTGGCCGGAATAAATAAAGGCTGCTAGCCGGATCTGGCGTTTTGCACTCATGGCGGCACTCCCTTGATAGATGGAGGCGGCGCGGTTGACCGCCCCGCCAGTACGTTACGCCGCGACTGCAGCCGGGCGCTCGATGCGCGTCAGGCCGTTCTCGCCAGTAAGGGCGTCGAAGCCGCCGTCGACGTCATAAATATTGCTGACACCAGCGGCTTCGAGCTGGTCGATGATCGGCTCGGAGCCTTTGATCGAACCGCAGAAAATGACGATCTTCTGCTCGGAATTGGTGCGCGCCAGTCGCTTGGTCACGGCGTCGACAACGTCAGTCTTTGGTATGACGATGGCGCCATGCGCTTCGCCGTTCTTCTGGCGTCCGGCCTCGCTGCGAACGTCGATCAGCAGAGCGCCTTCGTGAAAGGCGGCAAGAGCGGCAGGGCCATCAAGGCGGGTATGGGTACGCGTGGTCATTGGTCAGTTTCCTCTTTGAGTAAGTTCAGGCAGCAGGCTTGGTGATGCGGGCGGCAATCCTGCCAGCATCGAGATTGGCACCGGGCCCGATGATGAACCGGGTGCCGAAATTGAAGTTGCAGGCGATGCGAATTGGCAGCGTCTCGCCGACGTCCCTCAGGCCATCGACCATGGCTTTCCGTTCGGCATTGGGGGTGATCGGTAGGGTAGGAAACGTCATCAAAGGTGTTCCAGTGTCCGAACGTCCAGTTCGGGTCGACGCTGTGCCACGCGGCGTGGGGCGGCATCGCCTCCACTGGCGGCGGCGATGAGTTTGCGGGTGTAATCGCTCTGCGGCGCATGCCAGATTTGGCGGTGATCGGCCGTTTCGACGATGCGCGCGTCCTTCATCACCAACACGCGGTCGGAGATAAATTGCACCACAGCCAGGTCGTGCGAGATGAACAGATAGGAAAGGCCGAGTTCCTGTTTGAGATCGACCAGCAGGTTGAGGATTTGCGCCTGTATCGACACATCAAGCGCCGAAACCGGCTCGTCGCAGATCACCAGCGAGGGCCGCAGGATCAGCGCGCGCGCGATACCGATGCGCTGGCGCTGTCCGCCGGAAAATTCATGCGGAAACCGTTCGGCAGCACCAGCGGGCAACCCGACATGATCGAGCGTCTCGCGCACCAGCTGCTGGCGCACCAGACGATCTCTGAAACCATGAACGACCAGTGGCGTCTCAAGAATTTGCTGCACGCTCTTGCGTGGATTGAGCGAGCCAAACGGGTCCTGAAAGATCATCTGCAGGTGACGACGCTGCGGCCGGAACGCGCGCACGGAAAGGCTCGTGATATCCTGACCGCGGAAATTGATGCTGCCTGACGACGGCACCAGCTTCATGATCGCCTTGGAGAGGGTCGACTTGCCACTACCGGACTCGCCGACAATGCCGAGTGTCTCGCCCTCCTTAAGGGTCAGCGACACGCCATCAAGCGCACGTTTCTGGCCAGATCGAGACCGATAGTCGACGCTGAGATCGTCGACCTGCAAGATTGCCTTGGGGGCAATTGGCGGCACGACGCTGCGGTGTTGGGGCGGTTTGACCAGATAGGCATAGTCTCCGCCGCCCTCGCGCCGCGACACCTTGATCTCCGCCAGCGATGTTGCGCTGTAGTGCACACCATCAGCCAGCCGCACCGAGGCTTGCATCAACCCCTGCGTATAGGGATGGCGGCCCGGCACATCGAGATTGTCCGTCGTCAACTCCTCGAGCTTTTCGCCGTGATGCATGACCACGACGCGATCGCTCCAACGCCCTACCACGCCAAGATCATGGGTAATGAGAAGCAGGCCCATACCCAGATCGCGCCGAAGGCTATCCAGCAGATCCAGAACCTGCGCCTGAACGGTTGCATCGAGCGCGGTTGTCGGTTCGTCGGCGACCAACAGGCGCGGTTCCAAAGCGATAGCCATGGCAATCATGACGCGCTGACGCTGGCCACCCGACAGTTGGTGCGGATAGTCGTGGGCGCGGTTGCGCGCATCAGGAATGTGAACACGCTCGAGCATTTCGACGGCACGCTCCCAGGCCTGCCGCTTGGACGCTCCGCGATGGCGCCGCACCACTTCAGCAATCTGCTGACCAATTGTCATCACCGGATTGAGCGACGTCATTGGCTCCTGAAAAATCATCGACACGGCATTGCCGCGTAGATCTGTCTTTTCGCCCTCAGACAACGTCACGAGATCGCGCCCATCAAGCTGGATAGACCCCGACGAAATCCTCGCCGCTTGCGGCAGCAGTCCCATCACGGCCAATGCCGTCAGCGATTTTCCAGACCCAGACTCCCCAACGACGGCCACCGTTTCGCCGGCAGCGATAGAAAAGCTCAGCCTGTTCACCGGATTGGAGCGGGGAAAGCTGATGGAGAGATTGTCGACTTTCAGCAGAGTGGACATCAGCGAGCCTCCAGCAGGCGTGGATTGAGCGCGTCGTTGATCGCATCGCCCACCAGGTTCATCGCGAGGACAGTCAGCACGATGGCAAAGCCGGGGATGGCTGTGAGGTACCAGGAGGTGCGCAGATACTCGCGGCCTGCCCCGATCATGGTGCCCCACGACACTGCATTGGGGTCGCCGAACCCCATGAACGACAGGGCTGACTCCATCAGGATAGCCGAAGCGATCATCGCCGATGCTGTCACTACGATAGGCGGCAGCGCATTGGGCAGGATGTCCGAAAAGATGATGCGCACATGGCCATAGCCGAGACTCCGCGCGGCGGTGACGAACTCGGCCTGCCGCTGCGACCGGAACTCCGCTCGCACCAGCCGGGCAATGTTGGGCCACGAAATCAGCCCCACCGCGATGATGATCATCGTCACCGAAGTCGAGGTGATGGCGACCAAAACGATCAGCAGCACGAAGCTTGGTAGCGTTTGGAAGATCTCGGTGATGCGCGACAGGATCGCGTCCGTTACCCCACCGAAATAGCCAGCCAACGCCCCGACAACGAGGCCCAGCGACACACTCAGCGCCGTCGCGGCGAGCCCCACCAGCAATGACACCCGCGTTCCATGCACCAGACCGGTCAGCAGGTCGCGACCATAACCATCGGTGCCAAGCGGGAAGTTGGACAACTGGCCCGGCCAGAGCAAAGGCTGACCAACAATCGCAAAGGGATCGCGTGGAAATAACAGCGGTGCGACCACCGCCAGAACGGCGATAAACCCGAGATAGGCGACGCCGATAATGGCTGCTGGGTTGGTCAGAAAGTTTCTAAGCGCCCGGCTGCCGGATGGAGCGGTAGGCAGGCTCGCTACGGTGCGGGTCGATTCCGGCAGATGCACATTGACCCAGTCACCACTTTGCAGCCCGGAGGACTTATCGAGCGAGGTCATCACAATCCCTCAATGCGTGGATCGAGCAGGGAGTGCAGCAGGTCGATCAGGATGTTGACCAAGACCACCAGCAGCGAGGAAAACAGCAGGATGCCTATCAGCACCTTGAAATCGCGCGCCATGACGGACTCGACCGCCAACCGACCAAGTCCCGGCCAGCTGTAGACCGTCTCGACCACTACGGCCCCGCCAAGGATGCCGCCGAAATGCAGTCCCGCCAGTGTCGTCACCGGGATCAACGCATTGCGCAGGATATGGCGAAAGGTAATTTCGCGCGGCCGCAATCCCTTGGCACGCGCCGTGCGCACGAAGTCCTGATTGCGGACTTCCAGCATCGAGGCGCGGGTGATGCGGCTATAGATCGCCACATACAGCAGACCCAGCGAGATGGCTGGCAGGATCATGTAGCGCAGCCGCTCCAGCACCCAGGCAAAGCCCGTCTGATCCGACCAGGCTGGCCCAGACCCGCCGCTCGGCAGCCATCCCAACGTCACCGAAAAGAGCACGATCAGCATCAACCCGATCCAGAAGGCCGGGATGGAATAAAACGCCAGCACCACGACCGACAGAATGCGATCCGGCAACTTGCCAGCAAAACTGGCCATCACGGTGCCAGCCAGAACGCCGAGAATAACGGCGATGACCAGCGCGGTGCCCATCAGCAGCAAAGTGCCCGGCAGTCGTTCAAAGATCATCTGCGTCACGGGCACATTGAAGCGCGGCGAGATGCCAAGGCTGAAATGGGCAAGGTCGTTGAGATAGTGGAATAGCTGCGTGACAACCGGCAGGTCGAGCCCGAACTGCATCCGCAGATTGGTCAGCATCTCCTCGGTCGCTGCGCCGCTTTCCGCGGCAATTGCCGTTGCCGCATCGCCCGGTGCCAGTTGCAGCAGCAGAAAATTCAGCACCACAATGCCAAGCACTGTCGGCACGGCATGAAGGGACCGTTTGCCAACGATGGCGAAGGGGCGAAGCAGGCGTTGGGCACCTCCGCTGTCCAGCCTTGCAGTCACTTCATCAAAGAGAGCCATCTATTCTGCCGCCTGCTGGGCCGCTTTGACATGGCGGTTTTGCGGCCGCGGTAGGCCGAGATTTTCACGCAGCGTCTTGCCTTCATACTCGGTGCGAAACAGTCCGCGCCGCTGCAATTCCGGCACGACATTGTCGACGAACTGCTCGAGCCCTTTCTTGGCGTGTGGGAAAATCAGCACGAAGCCATCCGTGGCGTCCGTGTTGAGCCAGGTCTCGAAATCATCGGCAATCGACTGGGTCGTCCCCACGAGAATGCGGTGACCGAGGCTCGCAGCCAACCGATAGGCCGTCTGGCGAACGGTCCACCCCTGCTCCTGCGCATAGTTGATGATGGCCTGCGATTTGCCTTGCGAAAAGCCGACTTCTGGTGCGTCCGGGAACGGACCATCGAGGTCGTATTTGTCCAGCTTCATGCCGAGATTGCCGAGCGCCACCTCCAACGGCCAGAGTGCGGTGATCTCGTCGAAACGCCGCTCAGCGTCTTCCTGCGTTTCGCCCCAGACGATGCCGACACCCGAGATGATCTTGACGTCTTCGGGGTTGCGACCATGCGCGACGGCCCGCGCCTTGACGTCCTTGAAATAGCTGCGGCCCGCTTGGATCGAGAGGTTGACGCTAAACAGCGCGTCGGCGACGGCAGTGCCAAAGTCGAGCCCAACGCCAGAACTGCCGGCCTGTGCGATAACCGGATGCCCCTGTGGCGGACGCTCCACCCGCAGCGGACCCTTGGACGTATAGTATTTACCGTGATGGTTGAGCTTGTGCACCTTGGAGAGGTCGGTGAAAATGCCGCTCTCTTTGTCGCGGACCAACGCATCGTCTTCAAAACTGTCCCACAGCCCCGACACGACATCGTAAAACTCACGCGCTCGGACATAGCGCTCGTCATGGTCCTCGTCGGCTGGAATACCAAAATTGGTCGCACCAGGTCCGGGTGTCGTGACGATGTTCCATCCGGCTCGCCCCTTGCTGACATGGTCGAGCGAGGCCGACTGGCGGGCCAGAACAGATGGCTCGTTGTCAGAGACGCTGGCTGTATAGATCAGGCCGATATGCTGGGTATGGGTTGCGATCGCCGATAGCAGCGTGACCGGCTCGAACGCCGAAACACTCCAGACGCGCTGGGTGATTTCAGGGTTGTCGATGCGCAGCCCCGCACCATCGTAGAGAAACAGCGCGTCCAGCCGCCCCCGTTCCGCCAACTGGGCAAACTCGATATAGTAGTTGATATCGAGGCCATCATGAGCAGTGACCTCCGGGTGCCGCCACGCCTGCGAGGCGGACCCGGTGAGCGGAAATGTGACGAGCTTGAGCTGTTTGCTGGACATGATCCGCCTCAGCTCTTGGCCACAACTGACGCACGTGAACTGGACTGATTGTCCAGCACGCCGTCGAGGCGGGCATTGTAGACGGCAAAGCTCTCGGGTGCCGCGATGCCAACCGATGGCAGTTCTTCGTAGACGATCTTTTGCAGTTCCAGATAGAGCGCCTTGCGCTTGTCGGGATCGGCTTCCGCACTGGCCGATTCAAAGATATCGTCGACGCGCGCATTGCTGTAATGGGCCGCATTTGACCAAGGTACGCCTGGCTTGAAGGCCTTGGACCAATAGCCGCGCTGCACGCCGTCCGTCGGGTCATACCCGTTGGCCAACTGCTCGACTTCGATGTCGAACTCACGCTCGGTGTAAACCTTGGTGACGTAAGTCGCGTAGTCGTAGTTGACCACTTCCCCGCGAATGCCAATTGGTTCAAGCGCCGACCGCAGGAACTCCGCAACCTTGCCTGGCTGCTCTGAGAAGGCGTTGTGCAGGATGCGCAGGGAAAAACGGATGCCATCGGCACCACGCGGATGCCCTGCCTCGTCTAGCAGCGCGTTGGCCAGCGCAACATCGTAGGCATAGGGCTTGATGGTGTCGTCGTGGAACGCCGGCAGGTTCGGCCCGATCACCGACGGCGCAGCCTTGGCATACCCCTGGAATACCGTTGTGATGATCTGGGGAATGTCGAGCGAGTGGGCGATAGCCTGCCGCACACGGATATCCTGCAACACCGGGATATCGAGATTGAAGAAGAACTGGATATGCGCGCCGCCGAAATTTTTGACGTCGTCGACAACCACTAGGTTCGACACAGTCTTGAGCCGCTTGATGTCAGCTAGCGGCACGCCGGGGCCACCAATGTCGAGCTCGCCCGTTTCGAGCGCCGCAACACGAGCGCCAATATCGGGGATAAAGCGCAGGACGATACGCTCGACATGCGGCGCGCCTTCCGCCCAATAGTTGGGATTGCGCTCAAGCAGCACATGGCTGCCGCGCGCCCATTCCTTGAACACGAATGGACCGGTTCCAATAGGTGCGCTCTGAACCGGATTGGTCGCGAGTTCAACGCCTTCATAGAGATGCTTTGGGAAGATCGGCGTGCCGGTGCCCAAAGCGCCGTAGAGGTAAGGCGCTGGGCTTGAGAACACCAGGACCGCCGTCAATGGATCAGGCGTCTCGACATCGACCAGATTGGCAAACGTCGCCTTGCGTCGCGGATGGGTCTGCTTGAGCGTCAAAACCGAATAGGCGACGTCGGCAGAGGTGAAATCCTTCCCGTCATGCCATTTCACACCTTCACGCAGATGGAAGGTATGGCGTAGTGCGTCCTCGCTTTGCTCCCAGCTCGTAGCGAGCGCGGGGATAGCATTGAGATCAGCATCATGATCGAGCAGGCCTTCGATGATCTTGGCCGAGATCGTCTCGGGCCCATTGCGATCAATCGGCGTGAGCACTGCTGGCTCACTGGCATATTCGGTGACCGTGCCACTGGCTTCAGCGAAGGCTGTGAGCGGCGCGGCCCAGGTCGAAAGCGCTGTAGCGGCCGCCAAGATATTGAAATGTCTACGAGAAATGCCAACCATCATGCTCACCGATTGATATTCGATAAATCCTATCTTTTTTATAGGATTAAAGAAGTTCGGTCGGCTACCGGCACATAGAAAACGCCGTTCCAAAATTCGCAGCGTTTGGAGTTAGCTGTTTTGTGAGGGGTGAGGCGGACGGGAGGGAGTGGAGATCCAGCCAGATCGGCGCGGTGTTTTCAGCAACCCGAAGCAACGGAGGTCAAAACATCGTCGCCTCAGCGTTCGCGTCCCAGAGCAAGTTGCAGGGAGAACGCTAGTCAGTGACGCACCGGTTGTGAGGCAATGTCACGCCTCACAAACGCCGAGCATTATTTTGAGCGGTCGTTTGGAAGATACGACAATGGGTCGGCCATAGAATGACCCGCCCAATATTCCTTACCCCTCAGCCGACAGCTGATAGGCGTCGTTCGTGCTGTCGTGCCAGCTGAGCATGCGGCGTTCGGCGATGACGATGGCGAGGTAGAGCAGGTAGCCGATGATCGAGAGGATAAAGACCGAGACCAGCACGAGGCTGACGTCCGAGGTTTCCTGGCCGAGGCTGAGGAGATAGCCAAGGCCGGCCTTGGCGCCCATCAGTTCGCCGATCACGGCGGCGGTGACGGCCAGCGTCGCGCCAACCTTCATGCCAGAAAACAGCATGGGCAGCGACTGCGGCAGCTCGATGCGCCAGATGCGCTGGAAGGTCGACAGCTTGAGGATGGTGGCGAACTCCTGCAGCTGCGGCGGCAGGGAGCGCAGCGAGCTCAGCATATTCGACAGGATGGGGAAGAAGGTGACGATAGCCACCAGAACGATCTTTGGCGTAACGCCCAGCCCGAGCCACAGCAGCAAGAGCGGCGCGATGGCGATCTTGGGGGCGGTCTGCACGAAGACGATCAGGGGGTTGAGCAGGTTTTCAACGATCGGATAGCGCACGAACAGCACGGCGGCAGCAATGCCGAGTACGATGCCGATGGCGAAGCCCGCGACAATTTCAAACACCGTCACCGGAATATGGGACAGCAGGCTGGCCTTGGTCAGCAGGAACCAGGTCTTTTCGAGCAATTGCCACGGCGACGGCACCAGATAGCTGGGCACGTTGAACACAACGAGTGCCAGGCTCCACAGCGCCAGGAAGATAACCAGTGAGATGATGGCCCGCATGACAAGCTCCATTGAGATGCCGACCCGGTGGACAAACCACCGGGTCGCAAGATTGGCTTACTGAATCGAAGACGGCGTTTCGACGACGAGGTCAGCGGCCGAGAAACCGGCTGGGATGACTTCGTATTCGACGGCGGTGTCGATAGCGGCCTGCCATGCTGGCAGGTTGCCATAGCCCAGTTCGTGGGCGGCGGTGTCGGCACTCTGCCACAGCGTCTTGACGAACACTTCCGAGATGATCTCGGTGACGAGCTCTTCCTGGCCGGCAAAGGTTGGGGTGTAGTCGGCAACCGACATCTTGACCTCGTCAGCGACATTGCCGTCGACGATATGCTGGATGCCCTTGTTGAGCGCTTCGATGAAGCCGGCGACAACCTTTGGATTTTCGCCCAGGTAGCTTTCCGAAGTCACGATGACGTTGCCCTTGCTGGGCAGGTAGTCGTCGGAACGGATCATGCCGACATCGATGCCTTCGCCCTGCAGCGCATAGTAACGCAGCATGGAGAACACGATGGCGTCGACCTGGTCGGCCTTGAGTGCGTCGAGGATGGCGCCGGTGCCGATGATTTCGACCTGAACGTCGTCGATGCTCTTGCCAACCTTGGCCATCATGACCTGCAGCTGGATGTAGTTGGGGCTACCATAGCTGGTCACCGCAACGCGCTTGCCGACCAGATCTTCTGGGGTCTTGATGCCGCTGGCGGTCTTGAACAGCGTCGCGCCGATGCCCTGCTGGTAGGTGGTGTGCACAACCTTGATCGGCAGGCCGTTGGCGCGGGCATTGATCACCGAGTCGCCATTGGGGAAGCCGAACTGCACGTTGCCGACGGCGACGTTGTTGAGGATATCAGCAGCGTTGGCATAGAGGAATTCGACCTCAAGGCCAGCGTCTTTGAAGTAGCCGTAGTGATCGGCAACATAGAGCGGCAGATAGTAGGGAACAGCAGCGCCGTCGATCTGGATGGTGACGTGCTGCAGATCCTGCGCCTGCGCGCCGGTGAATGCGAAAGCGGATGCGGCTACCAGCGTGGCAGCGCCCCTCAAAAGCTTCGAAATCAGATTCATGGTATTCCTCCGTATATTAGATGACTGAATTTCAGTTTGAGCCCAGAGCGCGAACGAGGGCATCGGCGCCGATGCGAACGACGTTGCGTTGAGTTTCTTCGTAATCTTCGAGCCAGCCATCGCTGCGCCGATGCGCGTGGACGGCCATGACGGCACCAGCCTTGACGTTAAGGGCTGCGCCGACGGCGAAGATGATTTCGGCTTCCATTTCCATGCCATCGGCACCGCGCGCGGCAAGGCCGTCGAGAATGGCTGGCATGGGATCGCCACCGCGATGGTCCGGACGCCCCTGCGCCCGATAATAGCCATCGGCAGTCGCGGTGATGCCCAGACGACCACGCAGGCCACGGGCCTGACGCGCTTCATCGAGATAGCGCACCACGTCTGGATCGGCAGCGACGTTTTCCGTGCCCGGCGCATAGGGCCGCGCGCAGGCGCTATTGGCGATGGCGGACTGTGCGATGACGAAATCACCCAGTTCCAGATCAGCTGCCATGGCGCCCATGCCGCCGGTGCGGATGATGGCGCGAACCCCGAGGGCTGCCAGTTCCACGGCGACGATTTCGGTCGATGCACCACCAATGCCGGTGGAGCAGACGCCGATGGTCACGCCATTGTGGCGACCCAGACCCATGCGGAATTCGCGGTTCTGTCCGACAATGACGAAATCTTCGAGCACCGAGGCGGCCATATCGACGCGCGCCGGATCGCCCGGCAGCAGGAAGCCTGCCGGCACCACATCAGGGCGCGGAATATGGACGGGCTTGTCGCCCTGCCAGGGCCAGGCTGCGGAACGATCAACTAGCGCCATGACAGCAACCACTTCTCGGCCAGCGCCAGCGTCTGGTAGATCAGGATGCCGAGCGCCGAGGTGACCAGCACCATGGCAAACAGCAGCGGCGCTTTGTAAGTCGTGCCGGCAAAAACCATCAGATAGCCAAGGCCCGTGCCACCCGACAGCCACTCGGCCAGAATGGCGCCAATGGTTGCCTGGATAGCGCCGACCTTGAGGCCAGCAAAGATTTCCGGAACGGCGGCTGGCAGTTCAACCAGACGCAGGCGCTGCCAGCGGCTGAGCTTTAGGATATCGCAGAAGTTCTGCAGATTGGTCGAAACCGAACGCAGGCCCAGAATGGTGCCGATCATAACCGGGAAGAACACCAGCGACACGGTCAGCACGATCTTGGAGGTGAGGCCAAGGCCGAACCACAGGATGAACAGCGGTGCCAGAGCGATCTTGGGCGCGGTCTGGAAGAACAACAGATACGGCGCGACGATGCGCTCGATCCGCGGCGACTTGGCAAGGATGAAGCCGAGGCCGAACCCGCCGAGCGAACCCAGCGCGAAACCGGCAACGATGATGCCCAGCGTATGGCCCAGATGCGGCCAGATGGCGCCCGTGCCGAACAGGCGAACCAGTTCAGCAAACACGGCCTGTGGCGGCGGAAGGATAAATGGCGGTACGTTGAACGCCGTCACATAGCCCCACCACGCTGCGATCAGGATCAGCGTTGTAAAGACCGCCATGACCGGGCGGGAAGTGAGAAGGCTCATTTCAGTTCCTTCCGCAGCGTCGACAGCCACGTGTAGAACTCGGCGAGGTCTTTGGTCGCTTCCGAGCGCGGCTTGGGCAGGTCGATCGTGTGTACGGCGCGGATACGGCCTGGACGGGCCGACATCACCGCAACGCGGTCAGAGAGATAGGCAGCTTCTTCGATCGAGTGGGTCACGAAAACGATGGTCGCGCCGACTTCCTGACGGATCTGGAGCAGCTCGTCATTCATCCGATCACGGGTGAGCAGATCGAGCGCGCCAAACGGCTCGTCCATCAACACGACGCGCGGACGATAGACCAGAGCGCGGGCAATCGCAGCGCGCTGGCGCATGCCGCCGGAAAGCTCCTTTGGCAGGGCCTTGGCAAAGTCCTTGAGACCGACCAGCGCCAGCATCTGACGGGCCTGCTCATCGCCATCCTTGCGCGGGGTACCAAAGGCATCGAGCGGGAAGCGGACATTGTCCAGAATGTTCAGCCAGGGCAGCAGCACAGCTTCCTGAAACACGAAGCCGATATCATTGCCCTTGGTGGGGGCGCCGTTCTTCCACTCAAGCGTACCACCGCTTGGCTTGATCAGCCCGGCCAGGATGCGCAGCAAGGTCGACTTGCCGCAACCCGATGGGCCGATCAGGCTGAGGAACTCGCCCTCACGGATGTCGATCGATGTTGGCGCCAAAGCCTCGACGGTTTCGCCGTTGCGCGACAGAAACGTCTTTGCGACATCCTTTGCTTGAACAAGCACCATGGCATTCCACTCCAGATCGCCAGTCTGTCCAAAAAATTGGACAAAATGGCCTTTCATATAATTATTGAGATAATGGCCGTCGATTTAGGGATATTGTCAAGCCCTGCAGGGCCCGGTCTGACAAGATAGCGCAGGCCCTTAGAGCGCTTGTGCACAGGCCTGAAAGGCCCACAGCGCGGCGCTTTCCAGCCGCCCCGACGGCGGCTGATTTTGCGATTGTGGTTAAGTCGATGCAGGGGCTCATTATTTGCCCGGCTCCAGCGCATCGGCCAGTGCCCGCCAGGAGGGGGTTTCGCCCGAGAACAGGCTCACCAACTCGCCGGCATCGTCGATCTTCACATTGGAAACAGTCTCACCCGGCGTCAGCGTATAGGTGACGCGTTCCTCGTTCGGCGCCATTTTGTAGAAGGTCGGCCCGTTCAGCGAGGCAAAGGCCTCGAACTTGTCGAGGGCGTTTTCTTCGGCAAAAACATGCAAATAGGCTTCGATGGCGACCGGCGCGCTGAACACACCAGCGCAACCGCACGAGGCCTCCTTGAGGTGGCGCAGATGCGGTGCGGAGTCGGTCCCAAGGAAATAGTTGGACAGCCCCGACGTTGCCGCCTTGCGCAGCGCCAACTGGTGCTTGCGGCGCTTGAGCACCGGCAGGCAATAAAGGTGCGGCCGCAACCCACCCTCAAACATCGCGTTGCGATTGTAGAGCAGATGCTGTGGCGTGATGGTCGCGCCCATCCGCTCGGGATAGGACGCAACGACCTGCGCGCCGTCTTCGGTGGTAATGTGCTCCATCACCACGCGCAGCGTCGGATGGCGCCGCAGCAATGGCGTCAGCACTTCATCGATGAAGTACTTCTCGCGGTCGAACAGATCGACTTCCCTGCGCGTGATTTCGCCATGCACCAGCAGCGGCATGCCGAACTCGGCCATAGCGTCGAGCACCGCCTGGATCTTGTCGATCGAGCTGACACCATGCGCCGAATTGGTCGTGGCGTGAGCCGGATAAAGCTTGGCCGCCGTAAAGATGCCGTCGCGGAACCCGGCAATCAGATCGGACGCATCGGTATGGTCGGTCAGATAGCAGGTCATCAACGGCTGGAAATCGACACCTGGCGGCAGCGCTGCCAGAATTCGCTCGCGATAGGCGGCGGCATCAGCGGCTGTCGTCACAGGCGGCGCCAGATTGGGCATGACGATGGCGCGCGCAAACTGGCGAGCGGTCAGTGGCACCACATGCTGCAGCACCGCGCCATCGCGGAAATGCACGTGCCAATCATCGGGGCGGCGGAAGGTGAGGTTGGTCATGTTACGGGTTCCGATTCGCTGATCAGCGCGTGATACAGCACATCGACGCCAACCATGAAGTCCGCGATTTCCATCTGCTCCTGCGGATTGTGCGACCCGTTGGCGTTGCGCACAAAAATCATGCCGGACGGAATACCGGCATTGGAGAACACTGCAGCATCATGTCCGGCGCCGCTCGGGATCAATTCAGTTGTAAGACCAAGGGCTTCGGAGGCAGCCGTCAGCTTGGCGATGATGGCCGGGTCCATGCGCGCCGGTTCGGTATCGACCCGCTCGTCGAACTCGAATTGCACTGAGCGCAGGGCAGAGATGGTGCGACATTCTGCGCGGAACAATTGATAGAACGCCTCGAGCGTATCGTGGCTCTGGCTGCGAATCTCAAAGCTGAACGCGACTTCGCCCGGGATTCGGCTGATCGAGTGCTCGTCCGGTTCGGTCGAAACGATGCCCGAAGTGATCACCAGATCGAGCCCGCGCTGCAGCAGGATCTGCCAGTGCTCATCGAGCCGCTGGATCAGATCGGCAAAAGCAAACACCGCATCCTTGCGCAGCCAACGTGGCACCGCGCCCGAATGCCCAGCCTCGCCAACGCAGACAATCCGTCGATGCCGCACATTGCCACGAATGCCGGTGACGACGCTCGTCGGCAGGTTGCGCGCGATCATTACCGGGCCCTGCTCGATATGCAGTTCGAGATAGCTCAGCGCCTGACGCGGATCAAACAGCGTCTCGGAGCGGCTGATCGGACCGACATCGATACCAACAGAGGCCATGGCCTCGCCCAGCGTGCGCCCCACGCCACGCGACTTGGCTGCCAGATCGGCCGGCTGCAACTGTCCGAACAAGGCGCGCGAACCGATATTGGCACGCCCATAAAACGAGCTTTCCTCGCCCCGCAGCGCGATAACGCGCACCGGCTTGCGCAGCCGCGTCTCGCTGCGGTTGATTTTGATCAGGCAGAGCAACCCCGCAATGATGCCGGCCGCGCCGTCGAAATTGCCACCCTGCACCACCGAGTCGGCATGCGAGCCAGTATAGTGTGCGGGCTGCACGCCATCGTCATGCGCCGAGCGGAAAATCAGATTGCCGGCGGGGTCGATATCGGTCACGAGGCCAAAATCCTCGGCCACCGTGCGGAAAATCGCCAGCGCGGCATTCTCGCCATCGGCATAGCATTCGCGGGTGATACCAACGCCATCGAAGGTCTCGGCGGTCAGCCGGTCAAAGAGCAACTGCGCCAGGTCTTCGGGCGCCAGATCATTGCTGTTGGCAATCGACGTGGTGAGGCTCACGGCAACGCCTCCGATGCACTCATTTCCATATCAAGTTCCACCACGGCGCCGGTCAACTCGGCCACCCGGCCAATGCCCTTGCGCGCGCAGAACGTCGACAGACCCGCAATGATCTCGATCATCGCCTTGGGGCGGAGGAAGGTCGCCGTGCCAACCTGCACCGCCGTCGCGCCAGCCAACATATATTCGACCGCGTCTTCGGTCGTCGAAATGCCACCGCAGCCGATGATCGGGATGCGCACGGCCTTGGCGCATTGATGGGTCATGCGCACGAGGATCGGCTTGACCGCCGGGCCCGACATGCCGCCCATGATATTGCCCAGCGTCGGGCGGAAGCTTTCGATATCGATCGACATGGCGAGGATGGTATTGGCCACCACCAGCGCATCGGCACCTGCTTCTTCGGCCGCGCGCGCCACGCTCGAAATATCGCCGGTGTTGGGTGTCAGCTTGGCCCAGATCGGCTTGGAGGTCGCGGCCCGCAGGCGGGTCACCACTTGGCTGGTCGAAACCGCGTTCATGGCGAACGCCTTGCCGTCTTCTTCGATATTGGGGCACGAAATATTGGCTTCGATGGCCGCGATGCCATCGACATCGAGCAGCGCAGCCGCCTCGGCAAACGCATCCATGGTGGGCGCCGAAATGCTGACCACCAGCGGACTGTTGAACTGCCGATAGAACGGCAGCGTTTGCTCGAGAAAATAGGTGATGCCCTTGGACGGAATACCGATCGAATTGAGCATGCCATTGCGCACTTCGGCCACGCGTGGCGTTGGATTGCCCCCACGCAGCTCAGCCGTAATGGTCTTGGTTACCATCGCGCCAAGACTGTCGAAGGCGATCACGCCCGCCAGCCCTTCGGCAAACGTGCCTGACGCCGGCATCACCGGATTGGCCAGCTTCAGCCCGCCAACATTGACGCTGAGATCGACTACCAAGAGAGCGCCTCCTGCAGATCGAATACCGGACCATCCCAACAGACGCGTCGACTGTCGACCTTGTCGCCAACCTTGAAATTGCGCACGCAGCAGAAGCACATGCCCAGCCCGCAGGCCATATGTTGCTCCATGGCCACCTGCCCCGGAATGTTCAGTTCAGCCCCAAGGCGCTGCATCAGCAGCATCAGCCGGTTCGAGCCACAGGTGAACAGCGCATCGGCATAGCCCTGCCCGTGCAGCGCGCGCAGCACCGCCTCGACATTATCTGGCGCGCTACTGCCATCGCTGTCGAGCACCGTCTCGATGCGCGCACCGAGCGCCGAAAACCGTTCGACCGACATCACCTGCTCAGGCCCACGGGCGCTGATGATCGCGGTCACGCCAACGCCATTTGCTGCCGCCAGTTCGGCCAGCGGGGCCAGGGTCGCCAAGCCAACGCCGCGCCCCAGAATAACGATATTTTTCCATGCCGGATCGAGCGTGAAGCCATGACCAAGCGGACCAAGGATCCGCATCTCGTCGCCTGCGTTGAGGGTTGCCAGGCCGCGCGTCCCCGCGCCGGTGACCTTGTACAAAAACTCGACCTCGCCGCGAACCGGATCGGCCTTGTAGGTGCTCATCGGCCGACGGAAGAACGGCTGATCATCCCCGTCAGAAGGACATTCGAGATTGAAGAACTGCCCGGCCACCGCATTGCAGGCCGGCGCCTGCGCGGCCAGCACCAGCAGATTGTATTCGGCATTGACCCGCTGATGCGACACCACAGTCGCGACCACATCATCGACATCACCCTGCGGCGCAGAGCTGTCATGAACCGATGGCGCAAGCATGGACTGCATTGAAAACCCTTGTGAATCGCTCCCCGGCTCAACAGTCGCCACCCCTGTCGGGCAGCTTCAATTTGGCCAGAAGGTTCCGTAAACGGCACAAACCACCGCGTTGTCTCAATTTTGAGATTGAGCGGGATTTCAGGGAATTGTCAAGCGGGCGGCGATGCGGACAGTTCTGCGGCGACAGGGGACCCGATGCCAAACTCCAGCCTGCGCCTGATCTTACACACTGATAATCAATAGTAATTTCGGCATTGAGGCCGTCAGGCGTGGCGCAATGTCAAATTTTTCGCCAAACCGCAGCCTCGCCCCTCTTTTCCTTCAGTCTCCGTTTTGATACAAATCTCTTTTACAGCACTTAGTCTGCCGCACAGGCGGATGGGAGACGAAGATGGAAAATCTTGAAAGCTGGTTGCTCGAGCAGAGCGGCGGAATTGGGACCTACATAGAGTTCCAGCGCAAGTGTTCAGAACTGCAGCGCACGGACGACCAACACAGTGCGCTCTACGTGCTGCTGAACGCAGCGGCCGCGCGGTTTGTCTCATTTTACGACGGCATGCCGCTGCCGGTGGACCTCGCTCAGGCTTCGATCACCGTCCTGCGCCAACTGGTCGCCTCCGGCCAGAGCGCCCTTGCCGGCTCCGATGCAGATCAGCTCGCCTTCCTCAACCAGCTTGCCCTGGTTGACCTGACGGCCGCGCCTGTCCAGCAATAGAAGTTAGTCGACGGCACAAGCACTACCAACGGCTGCCAGCCTGCGCTACATCTGAGGTATCAAAACTTAGACGAAGCGGGAACGATGGCCATTCAGTTTGAAGAGATCGGGTTGCGCCTGCGGGCCTATCGCCTCGGCAAAAACCTGACGGCCGAGGAAATTGCCGCCGAAATCGGTATTTCCCGCGCCGCTGTCTATCGGCTGGAAAAGGGCGAAATCGTCAAGATCCAGACCCTCGACGCCCTCTCCGAATTGCTCGAAGTGTCGCTCCCATCCCTGCTCGGGGTGGGAGTGGAATACTACAACAATGCCATCTCGTTCTTCGAGCGCATGCGCCAGCTCGAGGAAAAAGCCACGCACGTGCTGGGCAACTTTGCCCCGGTGTCGTCGCTCCTGCTGTCAGACGACTATATGGGCTACCTGCGGCTGATGCTGATCGAGGCAATCCCCGAGGACCATCCCGATACGCCTGGCGAAATTACCTATATCGACACCGTCCTCGACATCCTCAATCAGCGCCGCGCCTCTGCCGCCAAGCGCCGCGTGCCGATTGTCAGCGTCGTCGGCACGCAGGATGTCGAGCGCATGCTGCACTTCGGTCTGGTCGGAAAATTCGATCTGCCCGACAAGGTCAAGAAAGAACGCCGCGCCGCCGCCAGCCGCGAAATCGAGCGCCTGATCGACCTGATGGAGCGTCAGCCCATTGGCCTCCAGATCGGCGTTGTCGACGGCATGCCGCCCGCCCAGACCTTCCAGATTTTTGAAAAGCCCGACGCACCCGCCGTCACCCTCAGCCCCTATCGTCTCGGCGATCAGGCCAATATCTCGTCCGGCATCGCGCTCGCGACCTCGGCTCCCGAGGCGGTCCGCTCGTTCGAGGAAATCCTGGCCCGTCAGTGGCAGATCGCCAAGAAGGGCAGCGCCGCCGCCGACCGCTTCCGCACCATCCTTGCGCAGCGCCGGGACGACTGACGGCGCAGGCCATCCGGGAAGACCAAAACTGCTGTAGTGTGGAGAACACAACACCAGCTTGAGTAATCTTGTCCAAAAACTTGGACCGCGATTGACGCGTATGGTCAGCCGAGGCTATAGCGAGCCGGTTGCACTCAAAATCAGCTGTACAGAGCCTAGGATTACATCCTGTGGGGCTTTTTGGCGCGACCTTATTTTGACCCGAGTAAGGAAACGGACATGAGCCCACTGCGCCTGTCGCAAGACCACAAAGACATCGCGAGACAGACCGCTCGCATGATGCTCGAAATCGATGCGATCCAGTTCAATGCCGCACAGCCGTTCGTTTTCACTTCCGGCTGGGCCAGCCCGGTCTATGTCGATTGCCGCAAGCTGATCTCTTATCCGCGCCTGCGTTCGGCCCTGATGGATTTCGCCGCGCACAAGATCGTCACCGAAATCGGTTATGAATCGATCGACGTCATCACCGGCGGCGAAACCGCTGGCATCCCCTTTGCGGCCTGGATAGCCGACAAGCTGTCGCTGCCAATGCAGTATGTCCGCAAGAAGCCAAAGGGTTTCGGCCGCAACGCCCAGATCGAGGGCGAAGTCGTCGCCAATGCGCGCACCCTGCTGGTCGAAGACCTCGCAACCGACGGCCGCAGCAAGGTCAACTTCTGCGAAGCCCTGCGCGATGCCGGTGCCCGCGTCGACCACTGCTTCGTGCTGTTCTTCTACGACATCTTCCCCAATAGCCGCACCCTGATGGCCGACCTCGGCGTCGAGCTGCACTATCTGGCAACCTGGTGGGACATTCTCGAAGCCGCCAAGGAAATGGGCCACTTCGACGCTGGCGTCCTCAACGAAGTCGAGGCCTTCCTCAACGAACCCGCCAAGTGGTCCTCCGCCCACGGCGGCATCGCCGACTTCGCGACGCCAAACAAGTAAGACCGACGCACCCAAAACTTCAGGCCAGCACACCCCTCGGGCGTGCTGGCCTTTTTGTTTGTCTAAAGGTCAGATGCTGTTCAAACAGGCTGGACGCCAGCTCTGTCTGGCGCGAATGGCCCCATCATCCTAGCGCACCTTGTCCATCTTCGGCAGGAAGATGGTCAGCAAGCCGGCGAGTGGCAGGAACGAGGTGATCCAGAACACGTGCTGAATGCTGGTAACGTCCGCGAGTGCGCCCAGCGCTGCCGCAGCAATGCCGCCAGCACCGAAAGCGAAGCCGAAAAAAATACCGGCAATCATGCCCACCCGTCCGGGCATCAGCTCCTGCGCGAACACGACAATGGCCGAAAACGCGGACGAGAAGATCAGCCCGATGATCACCGTCAGGATCACGGTCCACTGGAAGTCCGCATAAGGCAAAGCCAGCGTAAACGGCAGCACGCCGAGAATGGAGAACCAGATCACGAACTTGGCGCCGAACCGATCCCCGATTGGCCCGCCCATGAACACACCCAGTGCCGACGCCCCGAGATAAACGAACAGCAGCAGCTGCGCGTCCTGCACATCGACCTGGAATTTATCGATCAGGAAGAAGGTATAGTAGCTCGAAAGGCTCGCCATATAGGCGTTCTTGGTCAGCGTCAGAATGGTCAGCACGGCGAGCGCAAAGAACGTCGTGCGCTTGTCAAAGATCAGTGCCGTGCTCGCGGGCGCCTTCCCCGCATTGGCGCGACGGTGCTCGGCATACCAGCGGCCGACACGCCACAGAATAAAGATGCCGACCAGCGATCCGATGGCAAAAAGACTGATGCTCCACTGACCGCGCGGCAAGACCACGAAGGCTGCCAGCAGCGGGCCGATTGCCGACCCGGCATTGCCACCAACCTGAAACAGCGACTGCGCCAGCCCGTGCCGCCCACCCGATGCGAGGCGCGCAACGCGACTGGATTCAGGATGAAATATTGCCGACCCCAGCCCCACAAAAGCCGAGCCGACCAACAACAGCCAATAGGTCTGCGCAAAGCCCAGGATAATCAGACCGATCAGGCTTGAAACCATGCCGACCGGCAGGGAATAGGGCAGCGGGCGCTTGTCGGTGTAAATGCCGATCGCCGGCTGCAACAGCGACGCAACGCATTGAAACGTCAGCGTCAGCAGCCCGATCTGGACATAGTCGAGATCGTAGCTCTCTTTGAGAATGGGGTAGATTGCCGACAACAGCGACTGCATCACGTCATTGATGCAGTGGCATATGCTCACCGCGACGATGACAGAGAGTGTGGTTTTCCCGGCGACATGTCCCGCGGACGGATTTGCTGCGACGCTCAATGACGTATTCCCGAATGACAGGAAACCCGCCCCCGCCCAAGCCGTCGCAAACCCTGCGACAAGCCCTGATAGATCGCCTCAATCAGCGATGCCAGCGGTTTTCAGTCCGACTTTCGTTCGGACCGTATCGCAACGATTTCGGCTAAGGGAAAACTGGCGGAGAGGGAGGGATTCGAACCCCCGATGGAGTTGCCCCCATGCCGCATTTCGAGTGCGGTGCATTCGACCACTCTGCCACCTCTCCGCGAGGTCGATAACCGCCGCTAGGGCGCGTGTGGTCGACACGGGCGGGCTTATGACATAGCAATAGGCAGGCCGCAACACCCCTTTTGGGGTTTCATCGACCTTTGGGTGCTCGCTGTGCTGTTTGCCTATGGAACGCTGCAGGATGCCGACGTGCTGAGCGCCGTGCTCGGCAGGCCGATCGACACCAAGGCCCTGCAACCCGCCACCGCCCCGCAATACCGCGCCGTGCCCTATCCTCACCACGTCTATCCAGCTTTGGTTCCGGCGCCAGATGGCAATGCGCATGGGCTGCTCATCAACCAGTTGAGCGATCTCGATCTCGCGGTGCTCGATGCGTTCGAGGGCGATGAATATCGGCGGGATACCATCACCGTTCTGGTTGGAAACCACCCGGTCGCAGCGCAAGCCTATCTCCCGGTCATCACCATAGCGCCGGATGCGCCGTCTTGGTCGCTTGCCACCTGGACCTCCGATCACAAGGCCACCGTCCTCGGCACAGAGACCAATACTGCCACCGCCTTGCGGCAACGCCTTAGTGCTGGGCGGCCGGGCTGACGCTCACATTTGCGTGGGAAAGCCGAACCCACCGCCGTCGTCTTGCGTTCTCCGAACGCAGATCAATCACAATGGGAGAAAACGATGGTAAAGCGACGCAGTATGGTTGTCGGACTGGCAGCCTTGCCACTGGTGTCATTGGGCGCCGGATTGTTCACGCAGACCTGGGCCCAGGAGACAGCATTGACCGGCGATACCGTAACCACCGCCGCGGGCGACATCACCATTCACCCGGTGCACCACGCGAGCCTCCTGCTCGGCTTTGGCGACCAGGTCATCTATGTCGACCCCGTTGGCGGCGCGGCACAATATGCGGGCCTGCCCGCGCCCACCGCCATCCTGATCACCCACGGCCATGGCGATCATTTCGATGTCCCGACGCTTGAAGCCATTGCCGGTGATGCGCCGATCCTCACCAGCAAGGAAGTGTTCGACAAGCTGCCCGAGACGCTCAAAACCAACGCTAAAGCCATTGCCAATGGCGAAAGCGGCGAGCTCAACGGCATTTCCATCGCCGCCATTCCCGCGCACAACACCACGCCCGACCGGATGCAGTATCACCCGGTTGGCGTTGGCAATGGCTACCTGATCACGCTGGGCGACAAGGTCGTCTACGTCGCGGGCGACACCGAACCGACGCCCGAAATGCTGGCACTGACCGGCATCGAAGTGGCGTTCCTGCCGATGAACCTGCCCTATACCATGACGCCCGAGCAAGCCGTCGAAGCGATCAACACTTTCAAGCCCAGGATCGTCTATCCCTACCATTACGGGGAAAGTGACCTCTCCTCGGTCGAAAGCAATGTCGATGACGGTGTTGAGGTTCGCCTGCGCGACTGGTATCCAACGGGCGGCTAAAACGGCCCAGAGCGCTTGACTCTTGGGGCATTTGCCTCGATAAGCGCCACCGGAAATGCGCGCTGGCTGGTCTGGCGCGTTTTCCTTTGTTTGGAAACGCTGTTCGAGGCTGCCCGCCAGTTTCAACACTGGCAGCATGTCGAAGACCGCAGGATTTGGGCTTTCAGCCTGCGGCGCCACAGAGCGCGACACAATGGGACCTGGCGTTTGACGCGTTCAGGTTAAGCTATGACTTTTGCCGTGATCAAAACCGGTGGCAAGCAGTACAAGGTTGCCGCCAACGACGTTCTCAAGATTGAAAAGCTCGATGCCGAAGCCGGCACGATCGTCACCTTCGACCAGGTGCTGATGGTTGGCGACGAAGTCGGCGCTCCGATCGTTGAAGGCGCGCTCGTCGCTGCCGAACTGCTTGAAACCCGCAAGCAGAAGACGGTCATCATCTTCAAGAAGAACCGTCGCCACAATTATCGTCGCCGCAACGGCCACCGCCAGTTGCTGTCGACCGTGCGCATCACCGAAATCCTGACGGGCGGCGCCAAGCCAACCATCAAGGCAGTCGGCATTGCGCAGACCACCGAATCCGTGACCGAAGCCGCTCCTGCCAAGAAGGCATCTGCAAAGGCCGACGCACCAGCTGCTGAAGCCAAGGCACCAGCAGCAAAGAAGGCTGCAAAGCCAGCTGCCGATTTCACCGACGACATCAAGCTGATCGGTGGCGTTGGCCCAGCTCTGGAAAAGAAGCTGATCGCCGCAGGCGTCACCAGCCTCACCCAGATCGCTGCCTGGAAGAAGGCCGACGTCGCCAAGTTCGACGAAGAGCTGGAATTCCACGGCCGCATCGAGCGTGACGAGTGGGTCCAGCAGGCCAAGGATCTGGTTGCCGGCAAGCCTCCGCGCGCCAAGGTCGACCAGGAAGCTGCGGCCGCTCAGGCCGAAGACAAGACGAAGTAAGGAGCTAGAGCACCATGGCACACAAAAAAGCAGGCGGCTCATCCCGCAACGGTCGTGATACCGCTGGCCGTCGTCTCGGCGTCAAGAAGTTTGGCGGCGAAGCCGTCATCGCCGGCAACATCCTGATCCGTCAGCGCGGTACCAAATGGCACCCCGGCACGGGCGTTGGCCTGGGCAAGGACCACACCATCTACGCACTCGTAGATGGCCACGTGTCGTTCCGCACCCGCGCAAACTCGCAAGTGTTCGTATCTGTCAACCCGGCAGAGGCCGCCGAATAACCCGGCAGGTTTCGTGAACCCAGCCGGTGACCAGTTCCCCGGCATGTGTTCGCACAATGCACAAATTCCTAGGGGGACCGGTTTACCGGTCCCCCTTTTCGCATTGTGAAGCAGAGCAGCAAAATGGACAGCATCAAGGACCGCCTCCCAGTCTCCCTTCAGACGGAACGTCTGGTTTTGACAAAACCAGCGGCGGCCCATGTCCAAGCCATTGCCACGCTCGCCAATAACCGACGTCTCAACGAGATGATGTCGCGCCTGCCCTTCCCCTATACCGAGGATGACGCGCGCTTTTTCGTCGACACCATTGTGCCCAGCGATAGCGAGCATTGCTTTGCCGTGCTGGCCGATGGCGACACCTTCATCGGCATTGTCGGCCTGACCTTGACCGATCCTCAGACGCCCGAACTGGGCTACTGGTTTGGCGAACCCCATTGGGGTCAGGGCTATGCCACCGAGGCGGCCACGGCCGTCGTCGCCAGTGCCAAAGCGGCCGGTTTTCCGGCCCTGCGCTCGCGCGCGCTGCTCCGCAATGCGGGGTCGCGCAACGTCCTGCGCAAAGTCGGATTCGTCGAAAAAGGCGAACACATCGAGACCGAAGGCAACCTCGCCGGTCAGACGATGATGTTGATGTGGCAGGATTTTTCAAGATGACGCCCATCACCACAGAGCGGCTGATCCTGCGGGAGCCAAGCCTTGATGACGCGCCCTTTTATGCCTTGGGCGTGGGCGACTATGACGTCGCCCGTTTCCTCACGCCCGTGCCGTATCCCTACACCTTGGCCATGGCGCGCGACTGGTTGCGCCAGGCCCGCCCACCGACGCCGGAACAGTCGCTGCTCGTCATCGACCTGCCGGGCAAGGGCGTCATAGGCTGCGTCTCGCTGCTCAACGAGCTGGGTTTCTGGGTCGCTCGACCACACTGGAACCGTGGCTACGTCACTGAAGCTGCCACCGCCCTGCTCGATTGGCATTTTGCCGATTGCGACGCAGAAGTCGTCACCTCCAGCGCTCACCACAACAATGCCGCATCCCTTGCGGTACAGAAGAAGCTTGGTTTCGTAACGACGGGACGGGAAATGCGGTTCTCACAGTGCCTGCAGCACAATGTGGATCATGTCGTGTCCCGCCTCACCCGCGAAAGCTGGCACATGCGAGCAAGACGATGAACCCGATCGTACAGACGCCGCGCTTGATCCTGCGTCAGGCCCAGCTTGGCGATGCCGAACCGATTGCGCGCTATCTCAATGATTTTGGGGTGGCGGGCAATCTGGCGCGGGTGCCGTTTCCCTATCATCTCAGTGATGCCAAGGCGTGGCTGCGAACGCGCGTGCCAAACCTGCCGGTGGAGGAAACCAATTTCACCATCGACCTGCCCGGCGAGGGTCTTGCGGGCCATGTGGGGTTCCATCGCGGGCCCCAAGGTCCCATTATAGGCTATTGGCTGGGCCGTCCCTTTTGGGATCGAGGCATCATGACCGAGGCGGTTAGGGCGAGCCTTGAGTGGTTTTTTGCAGCCAGCACCGCAGATACCGTTTATTCGGGCGTCTACCACTTCAATGCGGCATCGCTCGCCATTCAAATGCGGCTCGGATTTACCGAAACCGGACGCTCTTCCCTGCTCTGCCTTGCGCGCGGCGCCGAGGTGGAGCATATCGACACTGAATTAACGCGCGCGCGTTTCCAGCAAAACCGGGACCCGGTTCTGCGCCCGGAAATTGCGGAGCGCGATATCTGGAAGGCCAGAGACAAATGAAATTCCTCGACCAGGCCAAGGTCTATGTTCGTTCGGGCGATGGCGGCGCTGGCGCCGTTTCGTTCCTGCGTGAAAAATTCGTCGAATTCGGCGGCCCCAATGGCGGCAATGGCGGACGCGGCGGTGACATCGTCATCGAATGCGTCGACGGCCTCAATACGCTGATCGACTATCGCTACCAGCAGCACTTCAAGGCCAAGACCGGCACCCACGGCATGGGCAAGGATCGCGCCGGCGCCAATGGCCCCGAAACCGTGCTCCGCGTCCCCGTCGGCACGCAGGTGTTTGAAGACGACAACGAAACGCTGATCGCCGACATGACCGAAGTCGGTCAGCGCACCGTGCTGCTCTCGGGCGGCAATGGTGGCTTCGGCAATGCGCACTTTAAGACGAGCTCCAATCAGGCGCCGCGCCACGCCAATCCGGGCATTCCCGGCGTTGAAAAGTGGATCTGGTTGCGCCTCAAGCTGATCGCAGACGCCGGTCTCGTTGGCCTGCCCAATGCCGGCAAGTCGACCTTCCTTGCCGCCGTTTCGGCTGCCAAGCCAAAGATCGCCGCCTATCCGTTCACCACGCTTCACCCCAATCTGGGCGTGGTCAGCATTGGTGAGCGCGATTTCGTTTTGGCCGATATTCCGGGCCTGATCGAAGGCGCCAGCGAAGGCGCCGGCATCGGCGACCGTTTCTTGGGCCATATCGAGCGTTGCGGCGTGCTGATCCATCTCATCGATGGCACGCAGGACGACGTCAAGCACGCCTATACGACCATTCGCCACGAGCTCTCTGCCTATGACGAGCGTCTCGGCGAAAAGCCCGAAATCATTGTGCTCAACAAGATCGATGCCATCGAGCCCGATGACCTCAAGGAAAAGGTCAAGATTCTCAAAAAGATCAGCAAGGCCGACGTCCTGCAAATCTCGGGCGTCACCGGCAAGGGCATGGACATGGTGCTCTACGGCGTGATCGAAACACTGGACGCCGAAAAGGCCGCCAGGCTCGAAGCGGCCCGTCGGAAAGTGGAACCCAATTGGGCGCCATGAGATGACCGTGCTAGGCCCCTCCCTCGTGGTTCGAGGCTCGTTTCACTCGCACCTCACCATGAGGGTGCTGGTGAACGTGCGTAACTTCAGTAGCCCTCATGGTGAGGTGCGATCCCTTTGGCGAGCCTCGAACCACGAGGGCGTCGCCCCATGAACGCCCTTGCGCCCTATAAGCGCCTGACCATCAAGATCGGCTCTGCCTTGCTCGTCGACAAGACGGGTAAGCTCCGTGCTGCCTGGCTGGCCGATCTGGCATCCGACATTGCCGCCCTCAAGGCCGATGGCCGCGACGTGGTGATCGTGTCGTCCGGCGCCATCGCGCTGGGTCGGAGCCTGTTGGGCCTGTCAGCCGTTGCGCTGACGCTCGAGCAATCGCAGGCCGCCGCCAGCGCCGGCCAGATTGCCTTGTCGCAGGCCTGGGCCGAGGCGCTCGGTCGCCACCAGATCGTCACCGGGCAGATCCTGATCACGCCGAACATTACCGAAGAGCGCCGCTACTATCTGAACGCGCGCACGACCATCGCCACCCTTCTCGGTCTCGGCGCCATTCCGATCATCAACGAGAACGACAGCGTTGCCACCGCCGAAATCCGCTATGGCGACAATGATCGCCTCTCGGCCCGCGTCGCGACCATGATCGAAGCCGATTGCCTCGTGCTGCTCAGCGATATCGACGGGCTCTATACCGCGCCGCCCGCCAAAGACCCCAATGCCGAGCACCTGCCTGTCGTGCGCTCGATCACGCCTGCCATCGAAGCCATGGCCGGTGGCGCTGCCAGCCACCTGTCGCGCGGCGGCATGACCACCAAGGTCGAGGCCGGCAAGATCGCGACCCAGGCCGGCACCGCTATGATCATCGCCAAGGGCACAGAGAGCCATCCGCTCAAGGCTTTGACCGAGGGCGGCCGCCATACGCTGTTCCATCCCGCCCAGAGCCGCGCCCAGGCGCGCAAACGCTGGATCATGGGCACGCTCGCCGTCTCGGGCACGCTGCAGGTCGATGCTGGCGCCGCCCGGGCCCTGCTCACCGGCAAATCGCTGCTGCCGATCGGCGTCACCAAGGTGACCGGCGAATTCGAACGCGGCGACGCCATTGCCGTCATCAATCCTGATGGCCGCGAAATTGCCCGTGGCCTTGCCGGGCTCGATAGCGACGAAGCGCGGCTCGTCATGGGCAAGCGCAGCGACGCTGTTGTTGAACTGCTCGGCGCCGGCAATCGCGCCGCCCTTGTACATCGTGACAATCTGGTGCTGGTTGGTGCCAAGGAGGAAAGCCATGAGCTTGGCTGAAACGACAATTTCGACCGAAACCATCATGGCCGAGATCGGGCGCAATGCCCGCATCGGTGCCAAGGCACTCGCCATCGCGACGCCGGAACAAAAACGCACGGCGCTGACCACGGCAGCCGGCGCCATCAATGCCCATCGCAAGAAGATCCTTGCCGCCAACGCCAAGGATATGGCGGCGGCCGAAGCCAAGGGTATTTCCAAGGCCTTCCTCGACCGACTGCTGCTGACCGATGCCCGCATCGACGGGATCGTTGAAGCCGTCAAAACCATTGCCGAGTTGCCCGATCCTGTTGGCACCGTCATTGCCGAATGGGACCGTCCAAATGGTCTGCACATCGAACGCGTCCGCACGCCGCTCGGCGTTATCGGCGTGATCTTTGAATCGCGCCCCAATGTGACCGCCGATGCCGGCGCGCTTTGCATCAAGTCGGGCAATGCCGTCATCCTGCGCGGCGGCAGCGACAGCTTCCATTCCAGCCACGCCATTGTCGAATGCATGCTCGATGGCCTGCACCTCGCCGGCCTGCCCGTCGGATGCGTTCAGCTGGTGCCCACCACCGATCGCGCGGCAGTCGGCGAAATGCTCAAGGGCCTCGACGGCAATATCGACGTCATCGTGCCCCGTGGTGGCAAGACGCTCGTTGCCCGCGTGCAGGACGAAGCCCGCGTGCCGGTCTTTGCCCATCTCGAAGGTCTGGTCCATGTCTATGTCGACAAGTCCGCCGACCTCGCCAAAGCCATTCCCGTCATCGTCAACGCCAAGATGCGTCGCACCGGCGTTTGCGGTGCTGCCGAGACGCTGCTCGTGCACAAAGATGTGGTGGCGACCCACCTCAATCCAATCCTTGACGCGTTGATAGCAAAAGGCTGCGAAATTCGCGGTGATGCTGTGGTCAATGCTAACAGTCCGTTAACGAAATCGGCCACTGAGCAGGACTGGCGCACCGAGTACGAAGACGCCATCATTTCGGTCAAAGTGGTCGACAGCATCGAAGATGCCATCGCCCATATCGAGCATTATTCGAGCCACCACACCGAAGCGATCATCGCCGAGGACCCAGCCGCCGTCGAAAAATTCTTCAACGAAATCGACAGCGCCATCCTCGTTCACAACGCCTCGACCCAGTTCGCCGATGGCGGCGAATTCGGCTTTGGCGGCGAGATCGGCATCGCCACGGGCAAGATGCATGCGCGTGGTCCGGTCGGCGTCGAACAGCTCACCAGTTTCAAATATCGCGTCCGTGGTAACGGCCAGACGAGACCCTGACCCATTTGACCCTGCGCCATCCAATCCGCATCGCCGGGATCACCGAATTGCCGCCCTCCGGGGCCGGCATGCGCATCGGATTATTTGGGGGCAGCTTCAATCCCATCCACGAAGGCCATCGCCTGGTCGTCGAGGAGACACTGCGCCGGCTGGAGTTGGACGCGCTGTGGGTTATGGTGACGCCGGGTAACCCGTTGAAAAACCATTCAGAACTCGCGCCGCTTTCGGAGCGCGTTCTCGCGGCCCGCCAGCTTCTGACCGATCCAAAGGTGCGCGTCACCGGTTTTGAAGCGGCGCATGGCTTCACCTATTCCTGGCAAACCATCCGCTTTTTGACCAAGTCCATGCCCGACCGGCGCTTCGTCTGGATCATGGGTGCTGACAATCTGGTCGACTTCAACCGCTGGGAACGCTGGCGCGATATTGCCAATATGGTGCCCATCGCGGTCTATGTTCGCCCCGGCTCCGGACGGCGTGCACCGGCCTCGATGGCAGCCAATGCGCTCTCCCGTTGGCGCATCGATGAAGCCGACGCGCCGCGCTTGGCATCGCTCGCGCCACCCGCCTGGGCCTATCTGCGCGGGCGTCAGTCGCCGCTCTCGTCATCGGCCATAAGGGCACGCAAGCAACACGTTAAGCCAAAATGAATGGCCAATCTTGCGAAACTGTCACCAAAAGCGCATATTGGTGGCGTGTGATACTGTCACCCGAACAGGAACTGAAAGCTTGCCGTTTCACAAAACGCCTGCTCATTCCGATCAACAACCAAGGATGCCTAATCCAAGCATGACCCATGCACTCGCATGGGCGGAAGGCCATTGCTGATGGCCGCGCTGCCCGAAAACACCATTTCCAAGCCCGAAGCCGCCCCTATTGGCACCCCCGAGCGCCCCATGATCGATGTGATCCTCGACTGCCTTGACGATGCCAAGGCCGAGGAAATCGTTGCCGTGGACATCATCGGCAAATCCTCGCTGGCCGACCACATGGTCGTTGCTTCCGGTCGTTCGCAGCGCCATGTCGGCGCCGTTGCCGATCAGCTGGTGACTGCCTTGCGCGATGCCGGATACGGCAAGCCACGCATTGAAGGCCTGCCCCATTGCGATTGGGTGCTGGTCGATGCGGGTGACGTCATCGTCCACGTCTTCCGTCCGGAAGTCCGCGAATTCTACAACATCGAAAAGATGTGGCAGGCTGATTTCGCCGCCGACGCGCACTAAGCCAAGTGCGCGTCACCATAGCGGCCGTCGGCCGAATGAAGGCCGGGCCGGAGCGCGAGATGGTTGCCCGCTATCTCGATCGCGCCGTCGGCGGCGGCAAGCCGCTGGCGCTAACGGGCTTTGACATCATCGAACTGACCGAATCGCGCGCCTCATCTTCGGCCAGCCGCAAGGCGGACGAGGCCAAGGCGCTGCGCGCTGCTTTGCCCGATGGCATCATTGTTGCGCTCGATGAGCGCGGCAAAGGCATCGGCTCGGAGGCCTTTGCCAACCAGATCGGCCGTTGGCGCGACGATGGCCGCCCGGCAGTGAACTTCGTCATTGGCGGCGCCGACGGCATCGACCCCGATTTCGTCAAGAGCGCCGACCTTGTGGTCAGCTTCTCGCCCATGGTCTGGCCGCATCAGCTGGTGCGCATCATGCTGGCAGAACAGCTTTACCGCACAACCACCATACTCTCCGGCCATCCCTACCACCGCGGCGACTAGCCTTCGCTACATTCACGCTATGGTTAAGCAGCGTTAACCTCTGCTTGGGGGGCGGCTTGATATGGTGCACGGATTGATTCGGGCGCGCGCCCGCAATTGGAGAGGACATGGCTATCGGGCCGGGCAAGAAAATCGGGTTGATGCTGGCTGGCCTATTGCTGGCGAGCACCGCTGCTCTGCCATTGCTGGCCCAGACCGAAGCCACCCCGGCGCCGGTTGAAACCGAGGCGGCGCCTGCCATTCCCGCCGAACCTGTCGTCCCGACCAAAGCCGATCTTGAGGCCATCGAAGCCTCGCTCAGCCTCAACCAAGAGCGCATCGACGCTCTCAAGGCTGAAATCGCCGACATGGAAGGCGACCGCACCCGCCAGAACGCGGCACTGATCGCCGCCGCGCAGCGCGTCAAACTCGCCGAAATCGAAGTCGCCGACGTCGAAGAGCGCCTCTCCGACCTGATCGTTTCCGAACTCGACGTGCGTGGCCGACTTGATGGCTCCAATGCCGAAATCGCCAATGTGCTGGCCGCCCTCGAACGCATCAGCCTCAATCCGCCACCGCCATTGATCGTTGATCCCGACGACGCGCTGGGCTCTGCCCGCAGCGCCATCCTGATCTCGGCCATCGTACCGCAATTGCGCGCCAAGGCTGATGCCGTCACCACCGACCTCAAGGCGCTGACCGACATCAAGACGGCAGCGCTTGCCGAAGAGGCCACGCTGCGCGCCAACTATTCCGTGCTCGAAGAAGAACAGCTTCGCATCGCGACGCTGATTGCCGCGCGCAAGCAGGGCATCGACATCCGCACCGACCAGCTTGCATCCGAAGAAGCCGAAGCCATTGCCCTCGCCGAACGCGCCACGAGCCTGCAGGAGCTGATTGGCAGCCTGTCGCAAAGGGCGACCTCTGTTTCGACCGCAACCTCGCCCACGGGCGCCCCTGCCGATCCGAACGTGCCGGTGTTCACGCCCGCCGAAATTCAGGTCGCCTTCGCCAATACCGCCCGCACCGAGCCAGCTATTCCCTTCGCCGCCGCGCGGGGTCACCTCGCAATGCCGGCCAATGGCGTCAACGTGCTCGATTTTGGCACCAGCGACGGCTTCGGCGGGCTTAGCCACGGCATCTCGCTGATGACCCGCGCTGATGCCCAAGTGGTGGCTCCGGCCGATGGCTGGGTGCTCTATAAAGGCCCTTACCTCAATTACGGCCAAATCATCATTCTCAATACCGGCCAGAACTACACGGCGCTCCTGGCGGGCCTTGAAACCATAACCGTCGATATCGGCCAGTTCGTGCAAATGGGCATGCCAGTCGGCACCATGGGATCACGCACAATTGGGCGCACCGTGACCACCAATGCTGGCGCCGCCCAGCCGACCCTCTATATTGAACTCCGCCAAAACAACGAGCCCGTCGATCCAACCGGATGGTGGGCAAACCCGACACAGAGTGGATAGAACCCTCATGCGCCTGACTCCTCTTCGCACGCTCGCCATTGTCTTGGCGCTTTCGGTCCCCACCGGCCTGCTGCTTGCTCAGGAAACGCCAGCCCCCGCTCCCGCGGAAGAAACGCCCGTTCCTGCAACAAGCCCTGCGCCGAGCGGCGAACAGACCGAGCCCACGCCAGAGCAGAACGCGGCAGCGCCGCGCGATCCGCTCGAAGTGTATGCCGACCTCAACCTCTTCGGCGAAATCTTCGACCGCATCCGCGCCGAATATGTCGATCCCCCAAATGAGCAGGAGCTGATCCGCGCCGCCATTCAGGGAATGCTGACCTCGCTCGACCCCCATTCCGGCTATCTGCCACCTGCTGACGCTGACGATTTCCGTCAGGACACTTCAGGTGAATTTGGCGGTCTCGGCATCGAAGTCACCATGGAAGACGGCATCGTCAAGGTCGTCTCGCCCATCGATGACACCCCGGCCGCCAAGGCCGGCATCATGGCCAATGACCTGATCGTCGCCATTGATGGCGTGCAGGTGCAGGGCCTGACACTCGATGACGCGGTCTCCAAGATGCGCGGCAAGCTGGGCACTTCGGTCAAGATCACCATTGCTCGCGAAGGCGTGCCTGATCCGCTCGATTTCGAGCTGACCCGTGCGACCATTGCCATGCGCGCCGTGCGCTGGAGCATGGAAGGCGGCGAGACTGAAGGCGAAGGCGACGTCGCCCTGATCCGCCTGAGCCGCTTCTCCGAGCAGGCTTTTGTCGGCATCGAAAAGGCCATCAAGGACATCTACGCCGCCCGCAACAACGTCGCGCCCAAGGGCATCATCCTTGATCTGCGCAACAATCCTGGCGGCCTGGTCGATCAGTCGGTCTACGTGGCCGATGCCTTCCTCAAGCAGGGTGCCGTCGTCCTGACCCGCGGCCGTATTCCTGAGGAAAGCGCCCGCTACGACGCCCAGCCAGATGCGCTCGACGCCCTGATCGCCGATGTGCCAATGGTCGTGCTGATCAATGGCGGTTCGGCTTCTGCGTCTGAAATCGTCGCCGGTGCCCTGCAGGACCACAAGCGTGCAACGCTGGTCGGCACCCGCTCGTTCGGCAAGGGTTCGGTGCAGTCGATCATCTCGCTTGGCCCAGATGGCGCCATGCGCCTGACGACCGCGCGCTACTACACGCCGGACAATCGTTCGATCCAGGCTCTCGGCATCACGCCAGATATCGAGATCAAGCAGACCGTCCCTGCCGAATTCCAGGGTCGCGATGAGATCATCGGTGAAGCCGGCCTTGCTGGTCACATCACCATCGAAGGCCAGGAAGAAACCACCGTTGGTTCCTCGGTCTATGTGCCGGCCGAAAAGGCTGACGACGATCAGCTGCAATACGCGATCCGTCTGATCGACGGCAAAGAGACCAACGACGCCTACCCGCCAAAAGCCGAATAGGAACGGGTGTGTTATGAATTTTCTGGGGCGCGGCCGCTGATTCGCTGCCGCGCCCCAACTGTTTCTGCGCTGCGGAATTGATGAACCATGGCCAATGATCTGACGACGCCACTGACTGGTCGCAAGCGCAAGCCGGGCGAGAAACGGCACCTGCCGATCGCGCGGATTCTGTTTGGCCTGCTCATCCTGATCGGCGCCGGTTTCGCGCTGCGTCTGGTGCTCACCGACGATCCCAATGGTGGGCGCCCCAGCAAGGAAGTCGCGATCACCTCGACGCGCAATGGTAATTCCGTCGCCAATGCCGTCAACAATGGCCCGGTGACCATCACAGCCGACCCGCAGCAATATCCCGCCGAAAGCTCATTCACCACGGTGCCTGTTGGGACGTCGCCCGCCAATTCCATCGCCGGCCTGCCCGACAAGTTCGGCGCCCTGCCCGATCTCAGCGAGGAAACCGGCGACGGCAGCATTCCGCGCATTTCGGCCACCGGCCAGACCGCTTTTGCGACCTACTCCCGCCCCGCCGCTTCAGCCATTGCCAGCGGCATGCCGATGGTCGCCATCATCGTCACCGGCCTGGGCATCAACGAGCAAGGCTCGCTCGAAGCCATCGACCAACTGCCCGATGACGTGACGCTGGCCTTTGCGCCCTATGGCAAGACGCTGGCCAATACCGTCGCCGCCGCGCGGTCGACCGGCCATGAAGTGCTGCTCGAGATCCCGCTCGAGCCCTTCGACTACCCGCAAAACGACCCCGGCCCACAGACCCTGCTGACCGGCGAGACGCCTCGCTCCAATCTCGACAAGCTGTTCTGGCTGATGGCCCGCTTTGGCGGCTATGTCGGCATCATCAACAATATGGGCGCCCGCTTTACCGCCTCCGCCACAGACTTCTCGCCCATCATGGAGGAAATCGGCGCCCGCGGTCTCGGCTATATCGACGATGGTTCGTCGAACCGCTCGGTGGCCAGCCAGTTGGCCGGTGGCAACAAGGTGCCCTATTCGCGCGCCGACCTGATGATCGACGCCAATCCCTCGCGCCAATCCATTCTCACAGCGCTTGCCAGCCTTGAGGCCAAGGCACTGGAGAATGGCCACGCAATTGGTATTGTCAGCGCTCTGCCCATATCGATTGCGGCGATCAGCGAATGGTCGCGCGAACTGCAGTCCAAGGGCATTGTGCTGGTGCCTGCCAGCGCCTTGATGAAATAGAGATAGTCCCATGCCTGCTCGTCCAGATCGTGAAAGCCTGCCCTATCGTGACTGCGTTGGGGTGGCGGTGTTCAACAGCGACGGCAACGTGCTCATCGGCCGCCGCAAGGGCGAAGATGACCCGGAAAACAGCGCCAAGGCCGGTGCCCCATGGCAGATGCCACAGGGCGGCATCGACAAGGGCGAAGACCCGCTCAAGGCGGCTCTGCGTGAACTGCACGAAGAAACCAACATCTCGTCAGTGAGCCTACTCGCCGAAGCCCCAGGCTGGATCTACTATGACCTGCCCGATGAAGCGCTCGGCGTTGCCCTCAAGGGCAAGTATCGCGGCCAGCGCCAGCGCTGGTTCGCCTTTGCCTTTACCGGCAAGGAAAGCGAAATCAACGTTACGGCCCCCGGTGGCGGCAAATTCCGCGCTGAGTTCGACGCCTGGCGTTGGGAAAAATTGACCCGCACGCCATCGCTGATCGTGCCGTTCAAGAAGGACGCCTACGACAAGATCGTCGAGGCTTTCGCCGACATCCCCGAACGCTTCGCGCAGGCATGAAGACCATCGGCCTCATTGGAGGCATGAGCTGGGAATCGACCGCGCACTACTATCGCGTGCTCAATCAGGAAACCGCTGCCCGGCTGGGTGGGTTGCACTCCGCGCCGGTTATCGTCCACTCGGTTGACTTCGCCCCGATTGCCGAAATGCAATCGGCAGGTGACTGGACCGGCGCCGGTGCGCAACTGGCCAGGGTCGCGCGCGGCCTTCAGGATGTGGGCGCCGAGGTGATCGGGCTTGCCACCAATACAATGCATGTCGTGGCCGACCAGATCACCGCCGCGATCGACGTCCCCTTCGTCCATATTGCCGATCCCACCAGCGATGCCCTGCTGGCCGATGGCTTTGAAACCGTGGGCCTGCTTGGCACCCGTTTCACCATGGAAATGGATTTCTACCGCGACCGGCTGGCAGAACGCGGCCTCAAATCTTTGATCCCCGACGTCGACCGCACCAACCTCAACGGCATCATCTATGAAGAGCTATGCCGCGGCATCGTGCGCGAAGAATCACGCCGCATCTATGTTGCTGCTATCGAACGTCTGGCGGCACGCGGCGCCGAAGCGGTGATCCTCGGCTGCACCGAGATCACCATGCTGATCGATGATTCCGTCAGCCCGCTGCCGGTCTACGACACCACCGACCTGCACGCCAAGGCGCTGGTCGGCGCGGCGCTGAGCTAACGCCGTCAGGCGACCCAGCGCTCGATCTGCGTCATCATCTCGGGGGTAAGGGCGCGCTCTTCGATCACGAAGATATCGACCATCCCGTCAAGATTTTTGGCCTGCGCTTCGGTTTGTTCGATAGCCGCATTGGTCTGCTCGACCAGAGCGGCGTTGTGTTGCGTCATCTCGTCGAGCGTACGCACCGCCATCGAAACTTCCTCGATCGCAACCGCCTGTTCCCCGCTGGCCTGCGCGATGGCTTCCACCAGAACGCTATTCTGTTGCGCCACATCCAGCATGGCGGCCAGCCGCGTTGCGGCTTCCGATACGAGCTTGCTGCCGCCCAGCACTTCGCTGCCTGATTGCTCGACCAGCAGCTTGACGTCAGCGGAGGCACTGGCGGCCGATTGAGCCAGTCGCCGCACTTCGAGCGCCACCACGGCAAAACCTCGCCCAGCGTCGCCTGCACGCGCCGCCTCGACCGATGCGTTGAGCGCCAGAAGGTTGGTCTGGAAGGCGATGTCGTCGATCATGCCAATAATGCTGGAAATCTTGCTCGAGGACGCCGTGATGCGTTCCATGGCGGCATTCGCCTCGACCATAACCGCGCCGCTGTCTTCCGCCGTCCGCGACACCGCATTTGCCTTGCCCGCGGCGTCCTTGGCCATGCGTGCATTGCTGGCAACGGTATCGGCCAGCGTTTCCATGGCCGCTGAGGTTTCCTCGATGGTCGCCGCCTGCTTGGTTGTGCGTTCGGAGAGATCATTGGCGCCGGCCAGGATTTCGCCGGTGGCCGAGCGGATCGAGCGCGACGTGCTGCGCAACTGACCGACCACATCGGCAAAGCGTGTCACCGCCCCATTGAGCGCATGGCGCAGGTCTTCAAACTCAGGGTCAAATGCCGTGTCGATGCGCCCGGTCAGATTGCCCTCGGCCAGTTGCGCCAGACCGGCGCCGACTGCCGCAACCGCTTGCCGCCGCGCGGTGACGTCGGTGGCAAACTGCACCACCTTATAGGGCTGGCCATCAAGCCCCAGGATCGGCGTGAAAGTGCTCTGGATCCACACCTCACCGCCATCACGCGTCGCCCGGCGGTATTCGCCGCTTTTGAACTCGCCGGCGGCCAGATCCAGCCAGAATTGGCGATAGCGTTCGCTCTGCACATCGCCGTCAAACAGGAACAGCGCATTGTCCTGCCCGCGCACGTCGGCAAGCTGGTAACCAAGCAAATCAAGAAAGCGCGCATTGGCAGCGAGCACTTTGCCGTCGAGCGTAAACTCAGCGACCATCTGCGAACGCGAGATGGCATCGAGCTGGCCGGTATGGTCAGCGGCAACCGCAAGATGTCGGTCCGTCTCGGCGCCCAGTTCGGCAACGCGCAGCGAGTTGGCGCGGAACACCGCAACGGCCCGTGCCATGCTGCCAATCTCGTTGCTATTGTCGGTGTAGGGCACCTCGCGCTCAAGATCGCCCTGTGCAATCGCGCTCATGGCATCGGAAAGCTTCGGGATCGGTCGTGTCAGCACGCGCGACACGACTATCGCCAGCAAACCCATCGCCACCAAAGCCACGCTGCCGACGCCCAGCAGCATGAGAAGGTTGTGCCCGATCACCGCCTCGATAGGCGCCCGATCGACGGCAATCTGCAGCGCGCCGATCACCGTACCATCGGCCATTTCAATCGGCTGATACTGCATGAAGTAGTCGACGCCGGTGACCACGGATTCCGTGCGGACGGCTTCACCGGCCATCAGGGTGTCAAACAGCGGCGTACCCGCCAAAATGGGCGCATCGAGCAAGCGCGAGCCATCGGCAGCAAAGAGGCTGGTCGTGCCCACCGTGAGGTCAGCACTGGTCTCCGCGTCATAGACATAGATCACCGCGTCATGGCCTGAGACGCGCGCCAGTGTGTCGATGACATCGTGGCTGCGGAAGCGCGGCATGGAGCGCAGGGTGAGCGCTTCGACATTGCCGGCTTCGTCGGATTCCACTTCGAGGTTAGGCATATTCACCTGAAGGATGGCAGCCGTAATGCGCGTGGCGCCGGCGACTTCCTTGAGGGCGTTTTGTTGAGCTGTGCCCGAGAGGCTGACGAACAACCCCGCCAGAACTGCGGCAATCGCGATAGCAATTGAGCAAACGGCCATAGCGGCGATGGCGGAGGTCAGTCGGATTCTGCCAAGCAGAGAGGGCATTCTGTATTCCCTTGGCTCGGACCCTTCTGGGCCACCACGCGGTTTCGCGCATGATCTTGGGGAAATATTCTTAAGCTAGTCTTTATCGAGCCAATTATCCTATCAACTACAACAATCTGCCTATTTTTTGATCACCACATCGCCCCATAGGACCGAAAACAAAAAGCCCGCGAACATTGTCCGCGGGCTTTTCAAATTCAGCGATGATTTGCGGCTTAGTGGACGTGGCCACCATTGATTTGACCGGCTTCGATTGCCAGGTTCAGCAGCGCGCTCACCACGTCCTGAGCATAGGACTTGTCTTCTGGGGTCGGTGCAGCAGCAAGCTCGGCCTCGGCTGCCTTGATCTGGGTCGCCAGATCAGCGTGGTCGAACTCGGCATAAGGCACTGACTGCTCGGCCAGGATCGTCAGACCTTCTGGCGAAACGTCGGCAAAGCCGCCCTTGACGAAGAAGATGGCGTCATGGCCGCCAGTGCCGTTCACGGTGATAAAACCGGGACGCAGCGTCGTCATGAACGGCGCATGGTCGTTCATCACGGTGAAATAGCCTTCGGTGCCGGGCACTGTGACCGAGGTCACGACTTCCGACAGTACCAGCCGCTCAGGCGACACGATCTCGATCTTGAGGCCTTCAGCCATATTTTTGGTCCCTTAGCGGAGCAAGCCCGAACGTTTCGGGCGTAGGCACAGGGCCCGTCGCGAACGACGAGCCCAAGTTGGGCTAATTAGGCAGCCTGTGCGGCCAGCTTCTGCGCCTTCTTGACGGCATCTTCGATGGTGCCGACCATGTAGAAAGCAGCTTCTGGCAGGTGATCGTACTCGCCAGCCACGAGGCCCTTGAAGCCCTTGATGGTGTCTTCGAGCTGAACGAACACGCCTGGCGAACCGGTGAACACTTCAGCCACGTCGAACGGCTGGCTCATGAAGCGCTCAACCTTACGAGCACGGGCCACGACCAGCTTGTCTTCTTCCGACAGCTCGTCCATGCCCAGGATCGCGATGATGTCCTGCAGCGCCTTGTACTTCTGCAGCACTTCCTGAACGCGGCGAGCCACGTCGTAGTGCTCCTGGCCAACAACGTTGGCATCGAGAATACGCGAGTTCGAAGCCAGTGGATCCACGGCTGGGTAAATACCCTTTTCCGAGATGGCGCGGTTCAGAACGGTCACGGCGTCAAAGTGCGCGAACGAGGTTGCTGGTGCCGGATCGGTCAAATCGTCGGCGGGCACGTACACGGCCTGCACCGAAGTGATCGAGCCCTTGTTCGTGGTCGTGATGCGTTCCTGCATCTGGCCCATGTCGGTCGCCAGTGTTGGCTGGTAACCCACGGCCGAAGGAATACGACCCAGCAGAGCCGACATTTCAGCGCCAGCCTGGGTAAAGCGGAAAATGTTGTCCACGAAGAACAGCACGTCCTGGCCCTGGTCACGGAAGTTCTCAGCAACGGTCAGACCGGTGAGAGCCACGCGAGCACGCGCCCCTGGGGGCTCGTTCATCTGGCCGAAAACAAGAGCGCACTTGGAACCAGCGGCCGAGCCACCGTTCTCTGCGGGGTCCTTGTTCACGCCCGATTCGATCATTTCGTGATACAGATCGTTGCCTTCGCGGGTGCGTTCACCCACGCCAGCGAACACCGAGTAACCACCGTGCGCCTTGGCGACGTTGTTGATCAGTTCCTGGATCAGAACGGTCTTGCCCACGCCGGCGCCGCCCATCAGGCCGATCTTGCCGCCACGTGCGTATGGAGCGATCAGATCAACGACCTTGATGCCGGTGACCAGAACCTGCGATTCAGGGTTCTGTTCAGCGAACGATGGTGCGTCCTGGTGGATTTCGCGGGTGGAGTCACCCGAGATTGGACCAGCTTCGTCGATTGGCTCGCCGATCACGTTCATGATGCGGCCTAGGGTCGCTTCACCAACTGGCACGCGGATAGCGGTGCCCAGATCGATCACTTCGGCGCCGCGAACGAGGCCTTCGGTGGTGTCCATTGCAATGGTGCGCACGGCGTTTTCGCCGAGGTGCTGTGCCACTTCAAGGACCAGACGCTGGCCGTTATTGGTGGTTTCGAGGGCGTTCAGGATCGCGGGCAGGTGGCCGTCGAACACGACGTCCACGACGGCACCAATGACCTGCGATACGCGACCGGCCTTTTTCTCTGCCATTTGTTTCGTCCTTCGCTTCGATGCTTAGAGCGCTTCCGCGCCCGAAATGATTTCGATGAGTTCTTTGGTGATCTGAGCCTGGCGCTGGCGGTTGTAGCTCAGCTGCAACTGGCCGATCATTTCGCCGGCGTTCCGGGTCGCATTGTCCATTGCGGACATCTGCGCACCATAGAACGAGGCGCTGTTTTCGAGCAGGGCTTTGAGGATCTGCACCGAGATATTGCGCGGCAGCAGGTCTTCAACGATGGCTTCTTCGCTCGGCTCGTATTCGTAAGGAACAGCCGAAGCTTCGGCAGCGCCTTCACCGGCTGGAACGTCCAGCTTGGCGGGGATCAGCTGCTGTGCCGTTGGCACCTGGCTGATGACCGAACCGAACTTGGCAAAGAATAGCGTCGCAACGTCGAACTCGCCAGCGTGGAACATCTCCAGCACCTTGTCCGCAACCTGCTGGGCCTGGGTGAACCCGACCTGCTTGATTTCGCGGAAATTGAAGGTGTCGACGATCAGCTGCGGATACTGACGGCGCAGGATATCGTGGCCCTTGCGGCCAACGGTCAAGAACTTGACCGTCTTACCCTGGCTGATCAGCTTTGCAGCGTGTTCACGTGCAAGGCGGGAAATCGACGAGTTGAAACCGCCGGCCAGGCCGCGCTCACCGGTGGCAACCACCAGCAAATGCACCTGATCCTTGCCTGTGCCGCCCAGCAGCACAGGTGCGTTTTCCTGACCATCATAGACGGCGCCCAGCGCAGCCAGGACCTTGCCCATACGCTCGGCGTAAGGGCGTGCAGCCTCGGCAGCTTCCTGGGCGCGACGGAGCTTGGCCGCCGCAACCATCTGCATAGCCTTGGTGATCTTCTGAGTCGATTTGACCGAGTCGATCCGGTTTTTTAGGTCCTTTAGCGACGGCATGAGTTCGTCGTCTCCTTAAGCCCTTAGGCCGCGTAGGTCTTCTTGATCTCGTCCAGAGCGGACTTGAGCTTGCCCTTGGTGTCGTCGGTGATCTGCTTGTCGGTCGCAATGGCCTTCAAGACGTCGCCATACTTGCCATGGAATGCGGACAGCACGGTCTTCTGGAAATCGGCGACCTTGCTGACGGGCAGCGAGTCGAGATAGCCGTTGGCGCCAGCAAAGATCACCACAACCTGTTCTTCCGTCTTGAGCGGAGAGAACTGTGGCTGCTTGAGCAGCTCGGTCAGACGAGCACCGCGGTTCAGCAGACGCTGGGTCGAGGCATCGAGATCGGAACCGAACTGAGCAAAGGCGGCCATTTCGCGGTACTGCGACAGCTCACCCTTGAGCGAGCCTGCAACCTGCTTCATCGCCTTGATCTGCGCCGAACCACCCACGCGGGACACCGACAGACCGACGTTAACGGCCGGGCGGATACCCTGGAAGAACAGGTTGGTTTCGAGGAAGATCTGGCCGTCGGTGATCGAAATCACGTTGGTCGGAATATAGGCCGACACGTCGTTGGCCTGGGTCTCGATCACGGGCAGCGCAGTCAGCGAACCGAGGCCATGCTCTTCGTTCAGCTTTGCAGCACGCTCCAGCAGACGCGAGTGCAGATAGAAAACGTCGCCTGGGTAAGCTTCGCGACCTGGTGGACGACGCAGCAGCAGCGACATCTGACGGTAGGCAACGGCCTGCTTGGTCAAATCGTCATAGGCGATAACGGCATGCATGCCATTGTCGCGGAAGAACTCGCCGATAGCGCAGCCGGTGAACGGCGCGATGTACTGGAGCGGTGCAGGATCGGATGCGGTAGCAGCGATAACGATCGAGTATGGCAGGGCGCCGGACTCTTCGAGCTGCTTGACGAACTGGGCAACGGTCGAACGCTTCTGGCCGATCGCGACATAGATGCAATACAGCTTGTCGGTGTTGGAGGCGTTGGCGTCGTGGGCTGGCTTCTGGTTGAGGAAAGTATCCAGAATGATAGCCGACTTGCCGGTCTGACGATCGCCAATGATCAGCTCGCGCTGGCCACGGCCGATTGGGATCAGAGCGTCGATGGCCTTGAGGCCGGTCGACATTGGCTCGTGCACGGACTTACGTGGCAGAATGCCAGGCGCCTTGACGTCAACGCGACGGCGCTCGGTGTGAACGATTGGACCCTTGCCATCGATCGGGTTGCCCAGACCGTCGACAACGCGACCAAGCAGGCCCATGCCCACCGGGGTGTCAACGATCGAACCGGTGCGCTTGACGACGTCACCTTCCTTGATCGAACGGTCATTGCCGAAAATCACGACGCCGACATTGTCGGTTTCAAGATTGAGAGCCATGCCCTTGATGCCGCCTGGGAACTCGACGAGCTCACCAGCCTGCACATTGTCGAGGCCGTAAACGCGGGCAATACCGTCGCCGACGGAAAGCACCTGACCGACTTCGGAAACCTGGGCTTCCTGGCCGAAATTCTTGATCTGGTCCTTGAGGATCGCAGAGATTTCCGCGGCTTTGATGTCCATTATCCGACCTCTTTCATGGCGATCTTCATCGCAGCGAGTTTTGTCTTGAGTGAGCTATCGATCATCTGGCTGCCGACCTTCACCTGAAGGCCGCCAATCAAGGACGGATCGACGAATTGGTTGAGCGTGACCGTCTTGCCGATCTTGCCCTTGAGCGTTTCGGCCAGAGCCTTGACCTGATCGGCACCCAGCGGCGCCGCCGAGGTCACATCGGCCGTCACTTCGCCACGCGCCTGAGCAGCCAGTTCGCGGAAGCCAACAATGATGGCATCGAGCGCAAACAGACGACCATTCTTGGCCACGAGCTTGAGGAAGTTGGTGACGAGGCCATTCGTATTGGCCTTGGCCAGCAACGCATCGAGCGCCTTGGCCTTGTCGTCACTGGTAATCACTGGCGAGCGGAGGAAGCGCGCAAAGTCAGCACTCTCCCCGATCAAACGAGAGACGTCGGAAAGCGACGTCTCGACCGATGCCAGCTGGTTCTCACTCTGTGCGAGATCGAACAGTGCCGACGCATATGGCCGGGCGATGTGGGTAAGCACTGAATTCTGCGCTGCCAATGCCGCTACACCCTCTTGGTTGCCTGCCTGCTAGCCCGCCATATTTCACTAGGAAAACCGGGCGGTTGCCGACGCTTGTTCTGGTCTGGAAAAGGGGACGTCCGGAGACCCCTTCAAAGTCGCGCTCGCTCTAGCACAAGCCTTGCGCGGCTTGCAAGGCTTGGGGCACCGATTCAAATGCGGCGAAAGTGTCGCAGGGGCAAATGCGCTCCGCATAGGCTCAGTTGGATCGGCCAAGACCACCAAAGAGACAAAACGTCTATTTTGGTTATTTGCTTGAGAGATCATCAAATTCCAAGAAAACACCTCCAATAGACGAAGGTTAATATTTCGTTTATTGTAGTAAAATTGCCGCGATAACTTAAGGCGGCCGACATCACGCCTCCCGAGGAGGGGCTTGCCATGGCAAAGATGACGTTTACGTCGGATCAGGGATACTGGCCGCAATCGCTGCAGGACGTTTTGGATAATGGAGCGATTACTACCCCGTTCGGCGCCGCGGCCAACACGGCGGTGATCGCCTGGAACGGCTATTCTCTGATTCTGACCGGCACAGGCCTGGTAGCCGCTTCTGGCCGCCAATTGACCGCCGGTACGATTACCGGCTTTGAGCTGACCGGCCCGGACGGCAGCATTTTCAAGTTGAACGCCTTCACGGCCCCGCCCTCGGCCACAAGTTTCCAGCAGATACTGACATTGCTGGACGGGCCGTTCACCAAGGAGCAGTTCATCAATCTGCTGAACTCGACGGTTCTCAAGGAATCGCTGACCGTCGTGGGCCACGCTGGCTTCGATACCATTATTGGCACCCCGTATGCCGACAGCTTCGACGGCAAGGGGGACAGCAACTATCTCGATTATTCGCTTGAGACAGGCAGCGGCGGCGCCATTCTGAACTTCAAGACCGGCAAGTTCACGGACACGCACGGCAACATCGACACCGTCAAAAATATCATCGAAGCCGGTGGCTCGAACAACAACGATACCTTCATCAGCAGCGGCACCGCAGACTACCACTACTGGAGTGGCAATGGCGGGGCAGATACCTATCGCGGCTCCGACAACACCTGGGAGACGATATCGTACAGGTTCGAGAACGGGTCGGAAGGCGTCGTCGCCAACCTCAAGACCGGCCAGGGTACCGACACCTTTGGCAATATCGAGACCTACGAAAAAATCGATGAGCTGGAAGGCAGCAAGCTTGCTGACCGCTTGACCGGCTCAGACGGCGACAATTGGTTTGCCGGCAATGATGGCGCCGACACCATCGACGGCGGCAAGGGTCGTGACGGGGTGTACTATCACCGGGAAGCCGGTGTCGGCGGCACTGGTGGCGTTATCGTCAACCTGTCGTCGAGCGCGATCACTGCCGATGTGGGCAAAGGCTCCATGACCGTGAAGGCCGGCACTGCCATCGACTCGTTCGGCAAGATTGATACCCTCAAAAGCATCGAGGACGTGCGCGGCACCCGTAGCGATGACGTGCTGCGTGGCAGCGACGCCGATAACCGTCTGCGTGGCGACGACGGCAATGACGACATCAGCGGCGGCGGCGGCAACGACAATCTCGATGGCGGCAACGGCAATGACACGCTGCGCGGCGATGACGGCGACGACTACTTCAATTCCGGGATTGGCACCGACAAGCTCTATGGCGGCAATGGCGACGATTACTTTGACCTCGGCAAGGGCAATGACTTTATCGACGGCGGCGCTGGCTGGGACAAGATTTCCTACGCTGAAGAAGATGGCGGCAAGGGCATCCGCGTTGATACTGCCACAGGCAAAATCATCGACACCTTTGGCAACACCGACACCATAATCAATATCGAAGGCATCAAGGGCAGCCGCTATGCTGACGTGTTCAATGGCAGCGCGGGTAACGACTATTTCGAAGGCCTTGCCGGCGCAGACACATTTGACGGCAAGAAAGGCAGCGATCAGGTCGACTACCAGTTCGAGCAAGATTACGGCGGCAAACAGGGCGTCATCGTCAATCTCTCGGCGGCCTTGATTTCTGCGGACATCGGCAAGGGCCTCAAGACGGTGAAGTCGCTGACCGCCATTGATGGCTTTGGCACGGTCGACAAGTTCGTCAGCATTGAGGACATCTCAGGCACAAATTTCAACGACGTCATCTATGGCAATAGCGGCTCAAATAACCTCGAAGGCTTTGGCGGCAACGACATCATCTATGCCGGTGCTGGCGACGATAATCTGCGCGGCAGCGACGGTAACGACAAGCTCTACGGAGAAGCCGGCAATGACCGGTTCAAAGGCGGCATAGGCAATGACACAATCGATGGTGGTGCAGGTCGCGACCGGATCGAGTATTTCCTCGAAACACCCGCCTCGACGGATACGTCCGGCAAGCATGGTGTGATCGTCAATCTCTCGACCAGCGCCATATCTGCCAATGTCGGACAGGGCACAAAAAGCGTTGCAGCAGGCAAGGCGATCGACGCGACCGGCGGCACCGACACCATCAAGAATGTCGAGGATCTCAGGACCACAGAGTTCGCCGACTATCTGGTGGGCAATGCATCGGACAATTACTTCGAGGCCGGCGCAGGCAATGACGTGCTGATCGGTGGGGCTGGCAATGACACCCTGATCGGTGGTCTCGGCCGCGATATCATGACCGGCGGCGCAGGCCGTGACACGTTCCGCTTCGAGAGTATCAAGGATTTTGGCACGAAGACCACGACCCGCGATGTCATCAAGGACTTCGACAGCAGCGACATCATCGATCTTCGAGCCATCGACGCCAATAGCAAGACGTCAGGCGACGACGCCTTCACGTTCAAGGCGGCGCAGAGCACGACATTCAGTGGCACGCCGGGTCAACTGATCTGGTCGCAGCAAAATGTCAGCGGCACCGCCAACGACAAGACCATCATCATGGGCGACACCAATGGCGACAAGATCGCCGATTTCCATATCGAATTGAGCGGGCTGATCAATCTGAACAGCGGCGACTTCCTGCTCTAAGTATCCTCCAAGACCAACTTGGCCCCGTCGGGACACCGGCGGGGCTTTTTGTTGGCTACATGAAGCTCATAGGGTCGATGTCGACTTGGACGCGCAGGTTGCCGGTGACTTTTTCGGCGGAGGCCAGCCAGAAGCGGACATAGCCGGAGAGGTCGAAGTCTTTGCCCGATTGGGCCAGCAGCCGCACCCGGTGACGACCACGCACCATGGCGATTGGCGCGTCGGCTGGGCCAAACAGGCGTACGCCGTCGGCCATAGGCGCGGCGGAGAGCAGCTTCTTGGCGAAGGCCATGGCGGGTTCGTGTTCATTGGCCGAGATGATCAGCGCAGCCAAACGCCCGAATGGCGGCAGGCCGCCCGATTCTCGCGCCATCAATTCGTGGGCATAAAACGCCTCGCGGTCGCCGGTCACCATGGCTTTCATCACGGCGTGATCGGGGTGGTAGGTCTGGAGGAACGCCTTGCCGGTCTTGGAGGCGCGGCCGGCACGACCGGCGACCTGCGTCAAAATCTGGAAGGTTTTTTCGGCGGCGCGTGGATCGCCATGCGCGAGGCCCAGATCGGCATCGAGCACGCCGACCACCGAGAGTTTTTCAAAATGGTGGCCCTTGGAGACCAGCTGCGTGCCGATGATCAGATCGAACTCACCGCGCTCGATCTCGGAAAACCGCTCGCGCAACTGGGCGTTGCTGCCCATGTCGGATGACAGAATCACCCGGCGCGCGTCGGGGAAACGCACGGCGGCTTCCTCAGCGACGCGTTCAATGCCGGGTCCCACGGCAATCAGGGATTCGGCTTCGCCACAGGCGCTGCACACTTTTGGGGTGCGGATTTCATGGCCGCAATGGTGGCACATGAGGACGCCACGGAAGCGGTGTTCCACCATCCAGGCCGAGCAATCGGGGCATTGATATTGGTGGCCGCAGGACCGGCAGAGCGTCAGCGGGGCATAGCCCCGGCGGTTGAGAAACAGCAGCGCCTGTTCGCCCCGATCGAGCGCCGCAAACACTTCCCGCGCCAGCAAAGGTGCGATCCACTCGCCTTTTTCCGGGCCGTCGATCCGCATGTCGATGGTGGTGATATTGGGCATCGCTGCTTCGGCAAAGCGGCTGGTCAGCAGGACATGGGCATAGCGGCCGGTATTGGCATTGTTGCGGGTTTCGACCGATGGGGTGGCCGATGAGAGGATGACGCGGGCGTTGCTGAGATGGGCACGGACCACCGCCATGTCGCGAGCATGATACGTTATCCCGTCCGATTGCTTGTAGGCGCCGTCATGTTCCTCATCGAGCACCAGCATGCCCAGCTCGCGAAACGGCAGGAACAGAGCCGACCGGGCGCCGACCACCGCGCGCACTGTGCCGTCGAGCACACCGCGCCAGACTTTGGCCCGCTGCAACGGCGTCATGTCGGAGTGCCACTCGGCCGGGCGCTCGCCGAAACGCTTGGTGAAGCGGGCGATGAACGTGTTGGTCAGGGCGATTTCCGGCAACAAAATCAAGGCTTGCCGCCCTGCCCGCAGCGTATCGGCCACAGCCTCGAAGAACACTTCGGTCTTGCCGCCGCCCGTGACGCCATCGAGCAGCGCGACGCCGAACTGGTGCGGGTCGAGCGCCAGAATTTCATCAAGCGCCTTCTGCTGCGCGTCGGAGAGCGTGGCAACTGCCGCTTCTGGATCAGGCGGCATGACCACCGGCGGCGCGGGAATTTCGAGCTGTTCGACCGCCCCTGCCCGCTCCAGCCCTTCAATGACTGATGGCGAAACGCCGGTCGCGCCGACCAGCGCCGCCTTGGGCCAGGCCATGTCGTCCGTCAACATATCCAACACCCGCAACCGCGCCGGTGTCAGCTTTTCCGGGTCGCGGCCGGTGCGGCGGAAGGCGATGACGGGTCGGGGCGGATCGAGGGCTTCGGTCGAACGGAGCACGGCGCGCAGCACCTGTCCGGGCGCGGCCAGCGTATAGCGCGCCACCCAATCGACCAGCTTGAGCAGCTCATCGCTGAGCGGCGGCACATCATAGGCCTGCGAGATATCCCGCAACCGATTGTGCGCAATCATGTCCTTGGGCGGCCCCCAGACCACGCCCAGCGTCAGGCGCGGGCCCAGCGGCACAGCCACGATCGAGCCGCGCGTCACCACCATGCCGGCGGGAACGCGGTAGCTATAGGGGCCTTCAACGGCGACCCCCACCATGACCGAAACGATGTCTGGACTTATCTGCATTTGTGCCCGTTCTGTTCGCATCTGAAACATAGGGAGCGCAAGTGATTCTGCCAAAGCGGGGTTGCTTAACAATGGATTTACCGGCCGGGCGGAGAGTGCGGGCATGGTCGATTCCGCTTTTGCCACCGATGATTTCGTGCGTTTCCAGCTTTCTGCCTGGCAGCGGGAGCTGGGCTCGGTTCGGCGGCTCGCCGACAACACGCTTGAGGCTTATGCCCGCGATGTCGACCAGTTCCTGAGCTTTCTGGCCGGACATGCCGGGGGCGCGGTGACCCTTGTGACGCTACGCCAATTGCGTGGTGCCGATATCCGCGCCTTCATGGCGCAACGCCGCAGCGAAAGCCTTGGATCGCGGTCACTGGCGCGGGTGCTGTCGGCGCTCAAGAGTTTCTTCCGCTATCTCGAGCGCGAAGGCGTGGTCAGCACCGAAGCGCTCAACGTTATCCGCACGCCCAAACTGCCAAAATCGCTGCCCAAGGCGCTGACCGTGATCGAGGCCCGCGCCACCATCACCACCACCGAAGACATGGAAGAACGCCCCTGGGTGGCTGCCCGCGACATGGCGGTGCTGTCGCTATGTTATGGTGCCGGCTTGCGAATTTCCGAAGCGCTGGCGCTGACATCCGGCGATCTCGAAGGCGAGGCGCTGCGCGTCACCGGCAAGGGTGGCAAGATCCGGCTGGTGCCGCTGATCGACAATGTCCGCCGCTCTATTGAGCTCTATATCAAGCTATCCCCGTTCCACGCCGCCCCCGATGAACCGCTGTTTCGCGGCGTCAAAGGCGGCGTGCTGTCGCCCCGGTTGATCCAGCTGCGCGTCGTGCAATTGCGCAGTGCGCTGGGCCTGCCGCCCTCGGCGACGCCGCATGCCCTGCGGCATTCGTTTGCCACCCATTTGCTGGGCCGTGGCGGCGATCTGCGCGCCATTCAAGAACTGCTGGGCCATGCCAGCCTATCGACCACCCAGATTTATACCGCTGTCGATACCGACCGGCTGCTGGAGAGTTACCGCAAGGCGCATCCCCGCGGCTAGTGCTGGTAAATGCTGACACATTGTTAGCATCGAGCGCGTTTTAGGTGCCGAACGGATAACCGATTGGCCGACTTGCAGCGCCAATCTGGCTTGCGTATCAATTGAGCCATGCACACGTCAGTGATCATTGCCGCACTGCTCCTTCTTTCTGGCTCCCTTCGGGCCCGGAACGAGCGCTGACGTCCAGCTTTTCGTCTCACCGGCCCGCCATTGGCGGTCGGTGACTGACATGGTGGGCCTCTCAGGAACCATCCATGTCCATCACGACCCCATCCCAGACCCATATCGACCCGACCGGCTATGCCTTTGCCGTGGCTGGGGCGATCCTGTTTTCCACCAAGGGCATCTTCATCAAGCTCGCTTACGCCCATGGCGTATCGTCCGAGATGTTGCTGAGCCTGCGCATGCTGGTGGCACTACCGGTCTATCTCGTCATTCTGGTCACGATTTTGCGGCGTGAGGACAAATTGCGCAGCCTGCTCACGCCCCGCATCGTGCTGGCCAGCATGGCCGTGGGCGTGCTGGGCTATTACCTCTCGAGCTATCTCGACTTTTTGGGCCTGAACTATATCTCGGCCCAATATGAGCGGCTGGTGCTGTTCACCTACCCGTTTTTCATCGTGCTGTTCGGCGTCTGGTTTTTCGGCGACCGCATGGTGTGGGGCGTGGTCCCGGCCATGCTGGTGTCTTATGCCGGGCTGCTGGTGATCTTTGGCTGGAACATGGCGGTAAACCCCGATGGCCTGGTGCTGGGCACCCTGCTGGTGCTGGGTTCGGCCATTACCTTCGCGCTCTACCAGCATCTGGCCAAGCGGCAGATGGTTGTGATCGGCGCGGGGCTGTTCACCTGTATCGGCATGTCGACCGCTGGCGTTTTTGCCATCGGGCAGAACCTCATCATCGCCGGACCGCAAAGCTACTTCACCCTCACCCCTGAAATCTGGGGCTATGGTCTGGCGCTGGGCGTGCTGGGCACGGTGCTGCCGAGCTTTTTGATGAATGCCGGCATGGCCCGCATCGGCGCGCGCGCCACCTCCTCGACGGCAGCGCTCGGGCCCGTGGTCACCATCGTCATCGCCGTGATCGTCTTGTCCGAGCCCTTCACCATTTATCATGGCATTGGCACGGTGCTGGTGCTGGCGGGATCGGTGTTGTTTACCAGGGCAGAGAATAAAGCGCGCCGACAGGGCCGCTAATTCTTTTGTTGCCAGCTGTCCGCCGCCGCAAAGCCGCTATATTGTCCCTTCACGACTTGCTGAAGGACATCTGGGAAGGGACAAGCAATGAACGCATTCAACAGGATAACTGGTGGCGCGGTGCTCACTCTGGTGCTCGCGGCAGGTCTTGCGACACCAGCCTGGGCCCAAAAGATCAACGCCAACAGCCAGGTGTCGGCCGCCGTCGATAGCAGCGGCATTGATTTCGGCAATGATTCTGGCGATTGGGCCAAAGACGGCGAATGCGACGACCCACGCTTTGAAGGCAAAGGCGTCGCGGTCGAGCTGGTCGATGCCGATATCGGCAAGGATGCCACCGATTGTCGTGCCGCCTTTGAGGCTGGCACCATCACCCTGATCGATGCGGCTGGCGCAGCCGCCACGGCCGACGTTGCCGCGACCTCGACCGGCGTCGATTTTGGCGACGACAGCAGCGAATGGGCCAAGGATGGCGAGTGCGATGATCCGCGCTTTGAAGGCACGGGCGCTGCCACCGAGCGCGTCGAAGCCGACCGCCTCAAGGACGCCACCGACTGCCGCGCCGCTTTTGAGGCTGGCACCGTAACGCTGGTCGGTTCGGGCTCGACCCCAACTGTCGCGCCCCCAGCGACCGCAACCGAAATCGACTTTGGTGACGACAGCAGCGAGTGGGCCAAGGATGGCGAGTGCGACGACCCACGCTTTGAAGGCACCGGTTCGGCCACCGAACTGGTCGACGCCGACCGCCTCAAGGACGCCACCGATTGCCGTGCCGCCTATGAAGCCGGCACCGTGACCCTCAAGGATGGCAGCGACACCCCGGCCACCGCAACCGGCACCAGCGCGGGCACCGACGCCATCGACTATGGCGACGACACCAGCGAATGGGCCAATGATGGCGAATGCGATGACCCCCGCTTTTCGGGCACCGGCGCCGCCTATGAACTGCAGGATATCGATATCGGCCGCGACGCCACCGATTGCCGCGCTGCTGTCGAAGCGGGCACCGTGACCTTCAATGGCGACAAGGGCTCGGCAACGCCGGTCATTTCGGGCGACATCGACTATGGCACCGATAGCAGCGAATGGGCCAAGGACGGCGAATGCGACGACCCACGCTTTTCGGGTTCGGGCGTTGCCAGCGACCCGCTGCAGAGCGATATCGGCGCTGACGCCACCGACTGCCGCGCCGCTGTCGCTGCCGGCACCGCAACCTTTAATGGCGGCGAAGCCAAGGCCCCGATTGCCGCCTTTGACTATGGTCAGGACTGGAGCAAGTGGGCCAATGACGGCGAATGCGACGATCCACGCTTTGAAGGCGCCGGCACCAACAAGAAGCTGCTGAGCGACGACCTTTACGGCGACGCCACCGACTGCCGCACGCTGGTGGAAGCCGGCACCGTCAGCATCCGCACGGTCTACACGCCCGAATATGCCGCCGGCGCGCCCTATAACAGCGACCACATCGACTTCGGCGACAACAGCTCCGACTATGCCGACGACGACGTCTGCGACGATCCACGCTTTGAAGGCCCGGGCGCTGCATCCTACATGCTCGACGACGACCTCAAGAGCGACAGCGTCGACTGCAAGGCAGCGTTCGAAGACGGCACCATCATGCTGATCGACGCGAGCACCGCGAAGTAGGGTTTGCGGGTTGGTTTGAGTTTGAGGCGGCGGGGTGGAAACTCCGCCGTTTTTGTTTTGCGGTGGCGTCTATTCGAAATAGTCAGCACTCGAACTGTCAGTCGACACCCTCCCCCTTGAGGGGAGGGATCAAGGGAGGGGGCGGGCCACGAGCATTAAGTCTGCGGAGAGATACCCCCTCCCTGCTCGATAACGGAGTTAGCAAGCTAACTCCTATCTCGCTTCCCTCCCCTCAAGGGGGAGGGTGGGTCCGGTGGTTGGGATGGTTCGAGGGGCAGAGTTGTGGTCTGTCATTACATATCGAGCCCACAACCTGCGTCCCCCCGCCCCTTCGGGGGGAGGGTCAGGGTGAGGGGACAAACCCTTCAGCTAAGGCACCACGTCTGACCCCCTCACCCGCCACTGCGTGGCGACCTCTCCCCTCAGGGGAGAGGTGATCCGGTAGCAATCTGGACGAATCTGCCCGCCCCCACCACGCTGTCCTCGGACTTGATCCGAGGACCACTCACCACGCGTGCTGGACAATGAAAGGCCCTCGGATCAGGTCCGAGGGCAGCGACTGTGGGGCGGAAAAAGAAAAAGCCCGTGGACACAGGTCCACGGGCTTTCGGAAATCGGCGTGGCAAAAAGACTTACGCCGCTTTGCGTTCGACCATCATCTTCTTGATTTCGGCAATCGCCTTGGCGGGGTTCAGGCCCTTGGGGCAGACCTTGGCGCAGTTCATGATAGTGTGGCAGCGATAGAGCTTAAAGGGGTCTTCGAGGTCGTCGAGGCGTTCCTGGGTGCTTTCATCGCGCGAGTCGATCAGCCAGCGATAGGCCTGCAGCAGCGCCGCTGGGCCGAGATACTTTTCGCCATTCCACCAATAGCTCGGGCACGATGTCGAGCAGCAGGCGCAGAGGATGCACTCATAGAGCCCGTCGAGCTTGGCGCGCTGCGGCACCGACTGGGTCCACTCCTTGGTGGGGGTCGGCGACGTGGTCTTGAGCCATGGCTCGATAGCGCGGTGCTGGGCGTAAAACAGCGTCAGGTCGGGCACCAGATCCTTGACCACCGGCATATGCGGCAGCGGGTAAATCTTGATCGGGCCCTTGCTGTCATCCATGCCCTTGGTGCAGGCCAGGGTATTGAGCCCGTTGATGTTCATCGAGCACGAGCCGCAAATGCCTTCGCGGCATGAGCGGCGCAAAGTCAGCGTGGGATCGACCTTGTTCTTGATCCACAGCAGACCATCGAGAATCATCGGCCCGCAATCGTCGAGATCGACGAAATAGGTATCGATGCGCGGATTGGCGCTCTGGTCGGGATCGTAGCGATAGATGTGATACTCGCGCAGCCGCTTGGCGTTGGCGGGCTTGGCCCAGGTCTTGCCTTTCTGCGGCCGGTCGGCCTTGGGGAGCATCAGTTCGACCATGGGTCGGTCTTCCTTTTTTGAACGCCGCTCAACCGGCGCAGAAACCTAGTAGTTCGGCTTGCAGATCTGGTTCGATTTGGCGACGTAGGTATTGTAGGCCACGTAATCGCCGGCGGCGGGCGAGCCGCCTTTCATCGATTTGATGACCACATCCATGAAGCGCTCATCGATCAGCGTCAGCGCCGCATCGGCCTTGCAGCCGCAGAGCGTCGCGTCCTGGGCGATTCCCATGCAGACCTTGTAGAACTCGTCCTTCTGCGCGGCTGTCGGCGCCGCGGCAAAGCTGGGCGTTGCGGCAGTCAGCAACAGGGCCGAGGCGAAGAGGGCGGCGCGCATCAGTAAACGCGGGCCTTTGGCGCGATCTTTTTGAGATCGATGCCGCCTTCGGATTCTGGCGTCAGCGGATCGACATGCACCGGGCGGTAGCCGAGCTTCACCGCGCCGGTATCGGTATCGATCCAGCTCAGCGTGTGCTTGCGCCACACCACGTCATCGCGGTTCGGATAGTCTTCATGCGCATGGGCGCCACGGCTTTCGTGACGGGCTTCGGCGCTGACGACGGTGACCATGGCATTGGCCATCAAGTTTTCCAGCTCCAGCGTTTCCACCAGATCGGAATTCCAGATCAGCGAACGGTCGGTAACGGCCACATCATGCAGGCGCGAATAGATTTCGCTCATGCTGGCGACGCCACTCTGCAGCGATTCCGAGGTTCGGAACACGGCCGCGTCGGCCTGCATCGTGTGCTGCATTTCATCGCGTAGCTTGGCGGTAGGCTGGCTGCCCGCAGCGTTGCGGAGGCGATCGAAGCGGGCGAGGATCTTGTCGTCCTGCGCCTTGTTGATGGCCGGGATCGGCGCATTGCGGTCGATCACCTGACCGGCGCGAATGGCGGCGGCACGGCCGAACACCACAAGGTCGGTCAGCGAATTGGAACCCAGACGATTAGCGCCATGCACCGAAGCGCAGGCCGCTTCGCCCACGGCCATCAGGCCGGGCACGACGCGGTCGGGATTGTCTTCGGTCGGGTTGAGCACTTCGCCATGATAGTTGGCGGGGATGCCGCCCATATTGTAGTGCACGGTCGGCAGCACAGGGATCGGCTCGCGGGTCAGATCGACACCGGCGAAAATCTTTGCACTCTCAGTAATGCCCGGCAGCCGCTCATGCAGCACCTTTGGATCGAGATGATCGAGGTGGAGATAGATGTGGTCTTTCTTCGGACCAACGCCACGGCCTTCGCGGATTTCGAGCGTCATGCAACGCGATACGACGTCGCGCGATGCCAGATCCTTGGCATTGGGGGCATAGCGCTCCATGAAGCGCTCGCCCTCCGAATTGGTCAGATACCCGCCCTCGCCGCGCGCGCCCTCGGTGATGAGAACGCCGGCGCCATAAATGCCGGTGGGGTGGAACTGCACAAATTCCATGTCCTGCAGCGGCAGGCCGGCGCGCGCCACCATGCCATTACCGTCGCCGGTGCAGGTATGGGCCGAAGTCGCCGAGAAATAGGAGCGGCCATAGCCGCCGGTGGCCAGCACCGTGGTCTTGGCGCGGAAGCGATGCAGCGTGCCGTCATCGAGCTTCCAGGCAATCACGCCCTCGCAGGCACCATTGTCGCCCATGATCAGGTCGAGCGCGAAATATTCGATATAGAACTGCGCATTGTGGCGCAGGCTCTGGCCGTAAAGCGTGTGCAGGATCGCGTGGCCGGTGCGGTCGGCGGCGGCGCAGGTGCGCTGCACCGGTGGGCCATCTCCGAACTCGGTCATGTGGCCGCCAAACGGGCGCTGATAAATCTTGCCATCCTGAGTGCGCGAAAACGGCACGCCGTAATGCTCAAGCTCATAGATCGCAGCCGGGGCTTCGCGCGCCAGATATTCCATGGCGTCATTGTCGCCGAGCCAGTCCGACCCCTTGACGGTGTCGTACATATGCCACTGCCAGCTGTCGGGACCCATATTCTGCAGCGATGCCGCAATGCCGCCCTGGGCCGCGACGGTGTGCGAACGGGTCGGGAAAACCTTGGTGATGCAGGCGGTGTTGAAGCCCTGTTCGGCCATGCCGAGCGTTGCGCGCAGGCCCGCGCCACCGGCGCCAACCACCACCACGTCGAATTCGTGGTCGATGAGTTCGTATTGAGCCATCAGGCTTAACCCCAGAAGACGAGCTTGAGAATGGAGGCGACACCGGCCACCGCGATGATGATGCAGAACAGCGTGTTGAGCATCATGTAGAGGCTGTAGGTGCGACCGTGGAAATAGTCTTCCAGCGTGTCGCGCATGCCGTTGCGCATATGCACGGTGACGATGAGCAGCAGCGCGGCCAGCGGAATGCCGACCCAGCCATTGCCCAGCGTTTCGACCATATCGGCGCGATCCTGACCCGCAAGGCGAACCACGACAAAGATCAGAAAGCCGATAAAGACGACATTGATCGCCCCGGTCAGCCGCTGGGTGATGAAGTGACGGGTCGAGGCTTTCTTGTCGCCATAAACCGATTTTGGATTGGCGACGACGTCGCGGGTAATGACCTGTTCGCGCATCATGCTGCCCATACAAAAACGGTCCAGACCAGCAGGGTCAGGACGGTGGAAGCGATAAGGGTGGCCCAGCCCAGCGCTTCGCGGCGGCCCGGCTCCATCATCACGGCAAAGTCCCAGATGAAATGGCGCAGCCCACTCATCATGTGCTGGAACAGCGCCCAGGTGTAGCCAAACATCACCAGCTGGCCAAACCAGCTGCCATAGATGGAATTGACTACATTGAGCGCATCCTGGCCGGCCGCTGCTGCGCCGAGCCACACCACCAGCAGCACGGTACCGACATAAAGCGCGATACCGGTGGCGCGGTGCAGGATCGACGTGGCCATGGTGATGGTCCAACGGTAGATTTGCAGGTGGGGAGAGAGTGGGCGGGAGCGAACCGTCATGAAGCCTCGCTGGCGTGCGGCTTTGCCGCTTGCAGTTTGGAATGGTTCGAGACTTCTAGCGCTCAAATATTACAAAATCAAAGCGGGAAACTTGATCCGGGGGGCTACTTTTGGCGCATTCCGCACTTTGTTCGTGGAGCGAACGGGATGTGCGCGGTGCGCATTGGGGTGGGGGTTTGGGGGGGTGGCGGCCTTTGTGCCTTACTCGACCGCTGAACCCCTCACCCGCTGCTGCGCAGCGACCTCTCCCCTCAGGGGCGAGGTGAGGCGGTGGGCAGTTCAGGCATTAGAGCGGCCTGGCCACCCACGGCGTCGAAGCAGCAAGCGAATGGAACGGCCATGTATGTCGTCTGCTCACCGGTCGGTCCCCTCTCCCCTGAGGGGAGAGGGTTAGGGTGAGGGGTTCACGGGCGGAGCGGCCGCATTGCTTGAACTGACCCGTGAACCCCTCACCCGGCGCTGCGCGCCGACCTCTCCCCTCAGGGGCGAGGTGAAGAGGGGCGGTGTACTTGGGAGATGGTTTTGAAGAGGATACCCCCACCTGCCGCTCGGCCATAGGCCTCACGGCCTTCTCACCTAAAATCACGCCACCGGCGTGATTTTGCCTTCGGCCGGTTCGAAGTCCCCCTGATAGGGGGAGGAATCTGGTCGGTGGTTGGGCGGGATGGTGCCTCATACTGGATCTGTTCCTCCCCCTTTTCAGGGGGAGGTTAGGTGGGGGTATTCTATACTTTGCAGACCGCCGCTGTAACGCGCCCTACAACCCCGGCCCAGTCCAGCCATCCGCCGCCGATTCCGGCATGGGGCATTTGAACGGCAAGAAGGTGCTGGCCGTGCCGGCATTCATCAGCGCCAGGGTCAGCGCGTTGGCGATTTCGAGTTCCTGGTCCGATTGCGGGCAAATCTCGGCCGGGCCCGAACAGCCGCTGGCGATGAAGTTTTCATTGCCTGCCATGAAGGCAAAGTTCATTTCGTCGCTGCCGAACATGTCCAGCGCCTGCACCCATGCGTCGGCATAGGCAGCGCATTTCTGGGCGGTCCAGCTGTCGGCCGGCTCCTGCGCCATGCTTGGATTGATGGTCGAAAGGGCAATGACGAAGCAGAGGGCGAGACGGCGCATGGATTGATCCGGATTTGAGAGCGCCGCCAAGACCATCGCAGAATGGCCATTCAATGGCTGTAGCGAGGCGCGCTGGTTTATTGCATACCCAAGCCAATCCGGGAGCCACACATGGACGATACTATCCGCATCGAGACCGTCACCGAACTGGCCCGCAATTGGGGGCGGCTGGATCGCTATGAGGTCACCCATGGCCGCAATGACGGCAGGACGCAGACGGTGTCGCGCGAAGTCTATGATCACGGCAGCGCCGCCGCCGTGCTGCTGTTTGAGCCAAACCAGCGCACGGTGATCCTCACCCGCCAGTTCCGCCTGCCGCCGCATCTCAATGGCGATAAGGCATGGTTGATCGAGGCACCGGCCGGACTTCTCGATGGCGAGGCCCCGGCCATTGCGGCGCGGCGCGAGGCGATCGAGGAAACCGGCTATGAACCGCAGGCGCTGGAATTTCTGTTTGACGCCTATATGAGCCCCGGCTCGCTGACCGAGAAATGCGCCTGCTACCTGGCCCACTATACCAAGGGCGAAAAAGTCGCCGATGGTGGTGGGCTAGAGGATGAGGGCGAGGATATCGAGGTGCTGGAACTGGGGTTCGACGCGGTGTTCGGCATGATCAAGAGCGGCGAGATCCGCGATGGGAAGACGATTTTGATGCTACAGGCGTTGAAGTTGAAGCTGTCTGGGGCGGTTTAGGAGCGCACACCGCCAAGACCCACTGCACCTTCCCCGTTGTGCCGGGTGGAGAGTGGCCCTCGGGTCAAGCCCGAGGGAAGCGTGGTGCATGCGGCTAGATGGAGTGCCCGACCGCGTGGTTCGACGGGCTCACCATGAGGTCTCAGGGGTTTAGTGCAGGCCTAGCCCTTCACCTGCGCCCGGATGGCATCCGTATCGATGATCGACCACACCGTTTCAATCCGGCCATCGACAAAGCGATAGAACACGTTCTCGGTGAACTGCACGCGGCGGCCGTTGACGGGGATGCCGAAGAGATCGCCCTTCGGGGTGCAGTCGAAATAGAGCCGCGCCGCAACATTGGGCGGCTCCGCCACCAGGAGGCGGATATCGAACAGCAGGTCGGGAATAGCGCGGTGATCGCCTTCCAGCATGGTTTGATAGCCAGACAGCCCGAGCCGCTTGCCATTATGCTGGGCGTTGTCGCCGACATATTGGCCCAGCCGCGCCCAGTCCTGCCCGTTGAGACAGGCAATATAGCCCCGGTAGATTTCCGCGAGCTCGGCGCTGGTCATTGGCTTTAGAAATCCACCAGCTTTTTATCCGGATCATAGGGTTGGTCCTTGGCGGTGCGGGTCACCGCTTGGCCGCAGCGCATGATTTTGGCTTCCGCGTCGAACGCGTAGCTGGGCGAGCCATGCAGCTGCCAGCCTTCGCTGAGGGCCTTGGTTACCTTATGGCAGAAGGCCGAGTTGTCCTCGCCGGTGAGAAAGCGGTAGATAAGCATGCATAGCCCCAATGTGCGGCGCCTCTCGCGCCGCTGTTGATCTTGCGCGATCTTACCGATATTCGAGAGCCCATGCACAGCTTTCCTGAACACCTGCTCAAGGGCCACGCCAACTTCATGGCTGGTCGTTATTTGCGGGAAAAAGACCGCTATCGCGAACTTGCCGACGGCGGCCAAACCCCCACCACCATGATCATTGCCTGCTGCGACAGTCGCGCCGCACCCGAAATGATCTTCGACGCCGCGCCGGGCGAAGTCTTTGTCCTGCGCAACGTGGCGAATCTGGTCCCCACCTATCAGCCCGATGGCGGCCAGCACGGCACCTCGGCGGCCATCGAATTTGCCGTCAAGGCGCTGCACATCCCCAATATCGTGGTGATGGGCCATGGCCGCTGCGGTGGCATCAAGGCGGCGCTCAATCCTGATGCGCGTCCGCTTGATGCCGGCGACTTCATCGGCAAATGGATGAGCATGCTGGGCGAACTGCCCGGCCAGCTCGGCACCAATTCGATGATGACGGCCACCGAACAGCAGACCGCGCTCGAGCGCATCTCGATTCGCAACTCGATCCGCAACCTGCGCACCTTCCCCTATGTCGCCGAACTCGAAAAAGCGGGCAAATTGGCCGTCCATGGCGCCTGGTTTGACATTTCGACCGGCGAATTGTGGGTCATGAACAACGAGAGCGGCGATTTCGTTCGCCCCCAACTCTGACGTTTTAAGGCGATGTTCTTGCCGATCACTGCGCCGTGAAGTGCTCAACCCGCCCTTCACGGCCGCGTGATAGAACAAATCAAACAAGTCCCACAGCAATATTCGTAGCAGTTCTAAAATCATGCCGATTGGCGCAACGCCGTTGCTAGAATAGATGCTCTATAGAAGGCACAGTCGGCCAGTTTATTTGGCCAATACACTGTGCCTTTTTCTGTTCCATACTGCCCGGAATTTGCCCAATAATGCCCCGGCCAGCGTCCAATTTTGGGCCCGGCCGAGACACATTGCAAAGTCATTGTTTGTCTCACGGGCTGCAGGAGAGCAACCCGTCGGGGATCGGCTAACCGGTCGCCGCTTTCATCTCCCCAACATTGGAGCTCCACTCCCATGAAGAAGATCATCCTCTCGTCCCTCGTCGTTCTCGGCCTTTCGACCGCTGCCTTCGCACAGGCGGCAACCGACTTCACAACCGTTGACGCAGACGCCAGCGGCGGTGTGTCCCTGGTCGAAGCACAGGCTGCCTGGCCTGACCTGACAGAAGAGGCCTTCAACGCGGCGGACCTCGACGGCAATGGTGAACTGTCGGCTGAAGAGTATGCAGCTCTTGCCGCCGCACCGGCCGGCTAAAGACGTAAACGCCCGCTCGGCGGGCGCCCAAGAGGCCACCCCAATCCTTCTGGGGTGGCTTTTCTCTCGGCCGCGTCCCCGCGGTTACGACCGGAGAATTTGACTATGCATAAAATTGCCCTGAGCCTTGCTGCTCTCGCTCTGTCCGCCAGCGCCGTCATGGCGCAGACCCCCACCAGCTTCGCCGACGTCGACACCGACGGCAATGGCGAGCTCAGCTTTGTCGAGCTTCAGGTCGCCTGGCCTGATCTGACCCAGCAGGAATTCGATGCGGCCGATGCCGACAATAGCGGCGGCCTCACACCCGAAGAACTCAATAGCCTGCAGCCATCGGCTATTCCGGCCACGCCAAGCGGCACGCTTGACGCCCCGGCAGCGGCCCCGACCGATGTGTCGCCGGGCACACCGGAAACGATCGCCAACTAGGTTGATCGCACACATGCTTTGACTACGGAACGGCCGCCACATCGCACAGGTGTGGCGGCTTGTTTTTTAGTCGAAGCGCACGCGCGGCTCGCTCGCCCGACCGCGGATGACGGTAACGATCAGCCCGGCAATGACCAGCAGTCCACCGCCCACTTCGATCAGCGTGATGGTTTCGCCAAACACCAGATAGCCCGACAGCAGGCCAGTGATTGGCACCAGGAGCGTAAACGGCGCCACGGCGGAGGTTGGATGCTGGCCCAGCAGCCAGCTCCAGATCGCCCCGGCCAGAATGGTGGCGGGATAGGCGAGAAACGCGATGATCGCCATTTCGCGCCAGCCAAAACCGGCCAATGCGCTAAGCACGGTTTGCGGCCCCTCGACCCAGAGCGACAGGCCCAATAGCGGAATGGGCGCCGCCAGCGCGCCCCAGACGGTGAAGGCCACCGCATTGACGCGCCCGGCCTTTTTGGTCAGCACATTGGCCAGACCCCAGCTGACCGCCGCCATCAGCGTCATGCCCAAGGGCAAAAGCGCCGTCGCGGCCATGCGTTCGGTGGCGATGATGGCAATGCCGGCAAAGGCGATCAGCGCGCCGATCACCTGCATGCGGCGCGGCCGTTCGCCCAGAATGACAAAGGCCAGCGCCATGGTGAAAAACGCCTGCGACTGCAGCACCAGGGAACTCAGGCCGGCCGACATGCCCCAGGCAATCGAGAGGTTGAGGAACGAGTAGAGCGCAAAGCCAAAGGCCAGCCCGAACCCGGCCACCAGCCACCACGGCGCCTTGGGCGGTCGCACGAAAAACACCGCCGGCAGCGCGGCGCAGAAAAACCGCAGGGCGGCGGCCAGAATTGGCGGCAGCGCCTCGACGCTGAGCTTGATGACGACGAAATTAAAGCCCCAGATGGCAACGACAAACAGCGCCAGCAGAACGTGACGAAGCGGCATCAGGCCAGCTTTCGCCGGGCCAGCAGGCGCGGCCCGAAAACGTTGAGCACCAGCCCGACAAAGATCAGCACGCTACCGGCAATCTCAAGCATGGTGACGCCTTCGCCGAGAAAGACGAAAGCGGCGGCAAAGCCAACCACCGGCACCAGCAGCGAGAACGGCGCGATAATGCTGGCCGGATGGCGACCAAGCAGCACCGCCCAGGCGCCATAGCCCATCAGCGTCGAACCATAGGCAATAAACAGCACCGAAAAGATCGCCTGCGGGCTGAGCGACAGCAGCCCCGTAAAGGCCTGCGGACCCTCAAAAATAAACGACAGCGCCAGCATCGGCAGTGGCGGCACCAAAGCGCCCCAAACCACAAAGGCCAGCATGTCGATCTTGCCGGCGCGCTTGGTGATAATGTTGGAAATGGCCCAGAAAAACGCTGCGACCAGCGTCAGCAGCAGCGGCACGAGCACAGCCCCGCCGACATGTTCTGCCCCGATTGTGCCCAGCCCGATCAGCGCAATGGCCGCGCCGCCAAACTGCACCGGCGACGGGCGGTCGCCCAGCGCCAGAATGGCCAGCGCCATGGTGAAAAACACCTGCATCTGCATGACGAGACTGGCGAGCCCCGCCGGCATGCCCAGCTTAATGGCGGTAAACAGTAGGCCGAACTGCACGACGCCCACGGTCAAGCCATAAAGGATCAGCGTCATCCAGCCCACTTTGGGGCGGCGGATGAAAAACACTGCCGGCAGCGCACAGCCGATATAGCGGAGAGCGGTCAGCATATAGGGCGGGATCTCATCGACACCCCATTTGATGGCCACGAAATTGAGCCCCCAGACGAGGACAACACCAAGGGCCAAAGCTATGTCGCGAGGGGGCATTTGAGGATCCAGGTCGGCGCAGCAACGCGCCAGATATACGGTGTCATCCCGGCCTTGACCCGGGACCCATCTTGAGATCGCAGGATGGGCCCCGGGTCAAGCCCGGGGGACACCGCGGATGTGGAGCATTCCCCATGCCCATCCGTTCCACCGTCATTGCCCGGCTTGTCCGGGCGATCCACCCTTCAGCGGGAGTGGAGCCATGGATTACCCGGACAAGCCGGGTAATGACGGAAGGGGATGGATAGCGCCAAATCCAATCCGAGTTCTTACGCCGCTGCGGCCTTGCGGGGCTGCAGGCCGCGGGCGATCAGTTCTTCGGCGATCTGGATGGTGTTGAGCGCTGCGCCCTTGCGCAGATTGTCCGACACGACCCAGATGGCGAGGCCATTTTCGACGGTGTTGTCTTCGCGAATGCGCGACACGAAGGTGTCGTATTCGCCAACCGATTCAACCGGCGTCGCGTAGCCACCGGCCTCGCGCTTGTCGATCACCGAAATGCCGGGCGCTTCGCGCAGGATGTCGCGGGCTTCGTCGGCCGAGATCGGGTTTTCGAACTCGATATTGACCGCTTCGGAATGGCCCACGAACACCGGCACGCGCACGGCGGTGCAGGTCACCTTGATCTTGGGATCGAGGATCTTCTTGGTTTCAGCAAGGACCTTCCACTCTTCCTTGGTGTAGCCGTCTTCCATGAACACATCGATCTGCGGGATGACGTTGAAGGCGATCTGCTTGGGGAACTTGTTGCCCTGCCCTGGGCTGTCATTGACGAAAATGCCCTTGGTCTGGTTCCACAGCTCGTCGACGCCTTCCTTGCCGGCGCCCGAAACGGACTGGTAGGTCGACACGACGACGCGCTTGATCTTGGCAAAGTCATGCAGGGGCTTGAGCGCCACGACCAGCTGGGCCGTCGAGCAGTTTGGATTGGCAATGATGTTGAGGCGCTTTGGATCGGCCAGCCAGCGGTCGAGCACATTGCCGTTCACTTCAGGCACCACCAGCGGCACGTCCGAATTGTAGCGCCAGTAGCTGGAATTATCGATCACGATGCAGCCAGAAGCGGCAATGCGCTGCGCCCATTCCTTGGAAATGGTGCCACCGGCCGACATGATGGCGAAATCGACGCCCTTGAAATCGAAATCATCAAGGTTCTTTGCCTTGAGGATCTTGTCGCCATAGGAAATTTCCCGCCCGATCGAACGCGATGACGCGAGCGCGATCACCTCATCGGCGGGGAACTTGCGCTCGGCCAGAATATTGAGAACTTCACGGCCCACATTGCCCGTGGCTCCGACGACAGCGACGCGATAACCCATTCCTAGAACTCCAGTTCCTACCAAATTCCGCCCCCGCGCGACGTCTTTGCGTCGCGGTCAGTGCTTTTGAGCCTCTCCCCGTCGGGGAGTGGACCCGGGGAAAAGCTTCAAACGGTTTTGGTGGTTTTGGTCATGAGGGCAGCGACGCCGCCGGCGGTGAGCCGGGCGGATGCCTGCTTGGCAATGTCGAAAACGCTGCGCATCGATTGACTGCTTTGGTTGAAAAGCAGGACTTGTCATACTCTCAAATAGGAAAGAGTCAATCAGCTTGGCGCAGGCCCCTGCGACAGCCTGGTTTCAAAAGATGCCCAATTGCCACAGCAACTGTGATAAGGCAGCGCGGGCGGATAAAATTGTTGCAGTATTAATGAGTTTTGCGCGCAATAGCGCAAGGCGGAGAGTTCAGGCATGCGTATTGGTGGATTTGCTGGTGTAGTCGTTGTTGCGGCGCTGATCGCCAGCCCGGCGCAAGCCCAGAACAACAACCTGTATTTCAGCCCGGACCTGACGGCGGACATGACCGCGCCAAGCGCCTTTGACGGGCTTTATGCCGGCGTGCTGATCGGCGCCATCTCGTCGCGCCACAACAATTTCCACGTCGGCGGCGAAGATATCCGCCCAGACATTGGCGGCATTGTCGGCTGGAACCAGCCCGTTGCGCCCGGCGTCATTATCGGCGGCGAATTGCAGGCTACCATCGCCACCGATTTCTCGGGCTCGAGCTATCTGCGCGCCATGGCCGTGGCCCGCCTCGGCTTTGCCGCAGGCGACAATGGCCTGATTTACCTGCTGGGCGGGGTCGGCCGCGTTGGCGAAGGCTGGGCCGGCGAGTTCGGCATGGGTGCCGAAGTCATGGTGACCGACAATATGGCGCTGCGCCTTGAAGCGGCCGGTATCGGTCAGCTCGGCGACGTGCCCAATGGCAACAATTCCGACGCGATCTCGGCCATGCGCATCAGCTCGGCAGCCGTGTGGCAGCTCGACGGCGGCCCGGCCAAGACCACGTTCAATTCCGGCCCCGTCACCAGCTTTACCGGCCCCTACGCGGGTGTGCAGATCGGCGGCTTCACCGATCCACAGTTCAACTTCTTCAAGAACTACGGCTATGGCTGGCACCTCAGCCGCTTCGAGCTCGGCGGCTTTGCCGGTTACAACTGGGCGCTCAACGACTATTTCCGCGCCGGTGTGGAAGCCCAGTTGGGCTTTAACTTCGACACGTCGGGCGACAAGGGCGGCGACGCTTTGGTTCTTGCCCGCCTCGGCGTCGTGCCGTTTGAAGGCATCTTCGCCTATACCGCTGCCGGTGTCGGCGTCGCTGAAGGCAACGGCGCCTATGCGGCGGGTGGTGGCGTTGAATATGCGCTGTGGGGCCAGACGAGCCTGCGCGCCGAAGGCCTCGTGATCGGTCGTCTCGACGGCTTTGAAGGCCCCAGCACCTGGCGCTACTCCACACCAACCACCAAGGTTACCCTTGGCGCGGTGTGGCACTTCGACTAAGAGCCTCTTTAACGCAATCAGTGGCCCACTATCGTGCTACGCCCTCGTGGTTCGAGGCGCGTGACGAACGCGCACCTCACCATGAGGGCTGCGGATAAGCCGCATCAAGAGTAGCCCTCATGGTGAGGTGCTTTGCTCTTGCAAAGCCTCGAACCACGGGGGCGTGCCACCAAAGGATCACCCATGCCCCACTATGATGTCGTAATCCTCGGTGCCGGCGCCGCTGGCATGATGGCCGCCGTCGAGGCGGGCAAGCGCGGTCGCTCGGTGCTGGTGGTCGATCACGCCCGCTATGCCGGCGAAAAGATCCGCATTTCGGGCGGCGGGCGCTGCAACTTCACCAATATCAACGCCACCATCGACAAGGGTCGCGACCGGTTTTTGAGCCAGAACCCGCGCTTTGCGCTGTCGGCGCTCAGCCGCTACACGCCCGACATGTTCATCGCCATGGTGCGCGACCATGGCATTTCGTTTCACGAAAAGACCCTCGGGCAATTGTTCTGCGATGGCCCGGCCACACAGATCAACACCATGTTGCTCGGCGAACTGCGCAAGGCCGGCGCGACGCTGGTGCTGGAAACGTCGGTCGAAAGCGTGACCAAGGAAGACACCGGTTTTTCTATTCAGCTGTCGACCTCGTCGATCACCTCCGACAGCCTGATCGTTGCCACCGGCGGCAAGTCGATCCCCAAAATGGGCGCGACCGGGCTTGGCTATCAGCTGGCCACCCAGTTCGGCCTGCGGCTGACCGACACCCGCCCGGCGCTGGTGCCGCTGACCTTTGAAACCGGGGCGCTCGAAAAGCTCAAGGAACTGTCGGGCATCGCCACGGACGCCATCGTCAAGCACGGCAGGACGGCGTTCGAGGAAGCTCTGTTGTTCACCCATCGCGGCCTGTCGGGCCCCGCAATCCTGCAGATTTCGTCCTATTGGCGCGAAGGCGACGCCATTTCGGTTGATCTGCTGCCCGGCCAGGACGCCGCCGAAGCGCTGCGCGCCGCTCGCAAGGCCAATCCCAAGGTGCAGGTGCAGACGGTACTGGGCGGCATGCTGCCCAAAAAGCTCGCGCAACTGCTCGGCGACGAACTCTACATGCCCGGCATGGTCGGCGATTTCTCGGACAAAAAGCTCGCCGCCGTCGAAGCCGTGCTCAAGAGCTGGACGCTGAAACCCGTCGGTTCGGAGGGCTATCGCACCGCCGAAGTGACACTGGGCGGCGTCGATACGCGCGATCTGGACGCCAAGACCATGGCCTCGCGCGAGGTGCCGGGGCTGTATTTCATCGGCGAAGTGGTTGATGTGACCGGCTGGCTGGGTGGATATAACTTCCAGTGGGCCTGGGCTTCGGGGTTCGCGGCTGGGCAGGCGGCATAGGGGTTTTGGGGCACGCCCTCGTGGCGCGGCGCCAACTCCCCCTGTTCACCTCCCTTGCGAGAACGTAATCCTGTTCCCCGCGGGATCGGTGATTGTCATCGCCAGTCCGCCCCAGGATGGCGTTTCCAACCCGGGGCGGTTGTTCTTGTAGCGCTTGGCCGTCAGTTCGACATGCAGCGCCCGTAGGTCTGTCATCTCGACCCGAATATGGCTGCCCGGCGTGGCGTCGCCGTGATGTTCGGAGATGTGCAGCACCAGTCCGTCGCGGCTGATCTGCAGATAGAGCGGCAGGTCGGGCTCGAAGCGGTGTTCCCAATCAATCGTGAAACCGAGCCAGTCGAGATAAAACTCCCGCGCCTTGGCTTCATCAAAGCTGCGCAGAATCGGGACGGTGCGAGTGAAGGCCATGATCGCTCCTAAAACCGGAAACCCAGCCGCACACCAACATTGGTGGCCGCGCGATCCGTTACACCGCAGCTGCCGAAATCGGGAAGGTGTTCGACCGTCGCAATGAGCGATGTGCCTAAGGGCATGTTGAGGCCGACGCTGCCGGCGATGCGGGCGCCGATGCCGCAGCCGAAATTGCGCGCCGGATCGTTCTGCTCGGCCGAGAACATGGTGGAATGCACAACGCCACCGGCGCTGGCTTCGATAAAGACCGGCAGAACCGGCGCCTGGAAGGTCCAGCTGAGGCCCGCATAGCCGTAAGAGTCCTGCCCCTGCAGGCTGATGGTTGCGCCGATATGGGGCCGCAGCTCGCCGATGACCGTCCAGGCATTGAGGTCAGGCGCGTTAAACAGCAGTTCGACATTGGCATTACCGATCCGCTCGGGATCAAACAGATCCCCACCGCCATCGACGCCACGGGCAACAATGCCACCGCGAATTTCGGGTAGGAAGTTGAACTGCGCCTGCGCCGCGGGAACCGCGAGCAACAGCAGAGCGATGACCATGCAGATGCGCTGATAGATGTGGCTCATGGCGTTGCTCCTTGCGTCAATCTCCGATTGAGCCAGACCGGCGCCGATCGGCAAGGTTTGATTAAAATTGCAATGAACGGAATCTTAGCGTTGCTATCTCGCCGTCATCGTCTTTTGCCGATAGAACGCGGCACAGTCGCACCAAAAGGATTTCGCCATGGCCGCTCCCTTTGCCCTGTCATTGCAGGACCTCGCCCCGATTGCCGAGGGCACGACAACGGCGCAGGCAATGGCCGAGACCATCCTTCTGGCGCAGGAAGCCGACCGGCTCGGCTATACGCGGCTGTGGTATGCTGAGCACCACGGCATGCCGTCCATCGCCTCGTCGGTGCCGGAAATTCTGATCGGCAGTGCTGCGGCGCATACCAGAAACATTCGCGTCGGTTCGGGCGGCGTCATGCTGCTCAATCACGCCCCCCTCCGCATCGCCGAAGCCTATCGCACGCTCGAAGGCCTCTATCCCGGTCGTATCGATCTGGGACTGGGCCGCGCGCCTGGTGGTGACGGCTATGCCATGCGGGCGCTGCGCAGTGGCGGCGGCGAAGAGTTTTCCGCCTATCTCGCCGAACTGATGGCCTTCGACGAGGACAGCTTTCCGCCCGAACATCCCTTTTCGCACGTCCCGGTGTCGCCCGGCGGTATGCGCCTGCCGCCGATGTGGCTGCTCGGCTCGTCTGGCGCCAGCGCGCAGGCGGCGGGGCAATTGGGCATCGGCTACGCCTTTGCCGCCCATTTCAGCCACACGCCTCCCGCGCCAGCCTTTGAGGCCTATCGCTACGCGTTCAACGCCACCGACGCCTTCCCCAAGCCCAAGACCATGTTGTGTGTGTCGGTGATCTGCGCCCCCACCGATGAGGAGGCGCAATACCTGTCGCGCTCGCAGGCGGTGAGCTGGGCACTGTTTACCACCGGCGAGCAGCGCAAACTGATGTCACCGGAAGAGGCGCATGCCCGCGAGCTGACGCCGCAGCAGCAATCGGTGATCGCGCATCAGTCGACACTGTGGATTGTGGGTTCGCCCGAGACGGTGCGCGATACGATCGCGGAAAAGGCCGAGAGCTGTGAGGCCGACGAGGTGATGATCACGACGACGGTGCATAGCTATGAGCTGCGGCGGCGGAGTTATGCGTTGGTGGCTGAGGCGTTTGGGGTGGCGGCGCGGGGGTAAGCAAGAATACCCCCACCTAACCTCCCCTAGAAAAGGGGGAGGAATACCATCGGCGCGTGAACCGCTATTGAGACAAACTCGATCAGCGCCTCCCCCTATCAGGGGGAGGCTGGGTGGGGGTATCCCCTTACGAGTTCGCCGCCCCGATCCGCGCCGTCACTTCAATCTCGATCTTCATGCCCGCTTCGATCATCTGGACGATCAGCATGGACGCAGCCGGGCGGATGTCTTTGAACACGGGGCCGACGGCGGCGACGACCGCGTTCACGTCATTGCGGTCGCCGACATAGTAGACCACGCGCACGGTGTCCTGGATGGACGAGCCGGCTTCCTTGAGGGCCTTGTCGATGGTGGCCAGCGCATTGGCGGCCTGCTGGCCGATATCATCCGGCATGGTCATGGTCGCATAGTCATAACCGGTGGTGCCCGACACATAGATGGTGTCGTCGTGCCGCACGGCGCGGGAATAGCCGAAGGTGGCTTCGAAAGGCGAACCGGTGGAGACGCGCTGGACCATGTCGATCAACTCAAATGTTTGCGGAGGAAATACCGGCTCGAGCCGGGCGGATAGTTCTCGATTTCGCCGAACACGACGTAGCCGAGCTTTTCGTAAAACCCACGCGCCTGAAACGCGAAAGTATCGAGCCAGATGCCGACCAGCTGATGCTCGCGCGCCACGCGCTCGGCCTCGGCCATCAGATCAAGCCCGACGCCCTGCCCGCGCAGACGCTCGGGCACGAACAGCAATTCGACAAACATCCAGCCAAAACCCATCCGCGCCGTCAGCCCACCCTCGACCAACCCGGTATCGGGATGCTTGAGCATCAGACCAATGGAGCCATAGGCGCCCTTAAAATCGGGCGTCTGGCTGCGGTTAAAGGCAATCAGCCCATCCAGCACGGCCGTCCGGCTCTCGGGGGAGAGCTCGGGCTCGTAGTGAATGTCGACCACGGCGCTTAGAGCCAGGGGCGGTCGGACGCCATCTTGGTTTCGAACGTCGTGATCGACGGATCGGACTTGAGCGTGCCGGCGATATCGTCGAGGCCTTCAAGCAGGATCTGCTTGCGCGACGGGTCGATATCGAAATGGATGGTGCCGCCATCGGGGCCGCGAACGGTCTGGGCTTCCAGATCGATGGTGAGGGTTGCGTTGGAGCCGCGCTCGGCGTCATCGAGCAGCAGCTTGAGCTGCTCTGGCGAAACGACCAGCGGCAGGATGCCGTTCTTGAAGCAGTTATTGTAGAAAATGTCGGCGAAGCTGGTCGAGATCACGCAGCGCACGCCAAAATCGAGCAGCGCCCATGGCGCGTGCTCGCGCGAGGAACCACAACCAAAATTGTCGCCGGCCACGATGATCGACGCCTGACGGTAACCCGGCTTGTTCAAGACAAATTCGGGGTTCTCGGTGCCATCTTCATTATAGCGCATTTCCGAAAACAGCGCCGTGCCCAGACCAGTCCGCTTGATGGTCTTGAGATACTGCTTGGGGATGATCATGTCGGTGTCGATATTGATGATCGGCAGGGGCGCCGCGACACCGGTATGGGTAATGAATTTGTCCATGGCTCGAAAACCTCGCTTTGGCCAAGGGTAATCGCGCAAAACCGGGCTTTTGGTCAAGTCGCGTTTGGGAGAATGCGTTCGGCTGGGCACGCCCTCGTGGTTCGAGGGTCGCTACGCTCCCACCTCACCATGAGGGCTACTCCAACGCCGCACCAAGAACAGCCCTCGTGTGAGGTGCGGGTTCTGTCAGTCGACCCCCTCCCCCTTGCGGGGAGGGATCAAGGGTGAGAGTGAGTAACGAGCTCGGCACTCTCGGAGAGATACCCCCACCCTGCTCGATCACGGAGTTAGCAAGCTAACCCCTATCTCGCTTCCCTCCCCGCAAGGGGGGAGGGTGGACGAGTGAAGGCTCAGTGCATCACGTTTTGAGACGCTCAGGCCGCAACGCTGTCCTTGGCGCTGACGCCCAGCATCAGGTTCAGGTTCTGCACGGCAGCACCCGAGGCGCCCTTGCCGAGATTGTCGTAGACCGCAACCAGCAGCACCTGGGCGCGCGCGTCATTGGCGAACACGTGCAGCTTCATGGCGTTGGTGTTGTTGTAGGTCTGCGGATCGAGCTCGGGCGTCTTGGCGATTTCTTCGTAAGGCGCCAGCGTCACGAAACTGTCCTTGATCCCGGCCAGATGATCGGCAATCGCGGCGTGGATCTCGCGGCCGGTTGGCACCTTGTCGAGCTGATGCAGCTGCAACGGTACGAAAGTCACCATGCCCTGCGCATAATCGCCCACGGCAGGAACAAACAGCGGCGCGTGGTCGAGCGTGGAGTATTTCACCATTTCGGCGACGTGCTTGTGCTGGAAGGTCAAACCATAAGGCATGACCTTGCTGGCGCTGGCACCGGCCGCTTCATATTCGCCAATCATCGATTTGCCGCCGCCGGTATAGCCGGAAATGGCATTGACCGTGATCGGGAAGGACGCAGGCAGAATGCCGGCATCGATCAGCGGGCGCACGGTGATGATCGGACCCTGCGGATAGCAGCCCGGATTAGAAACGAAGCGCGCCTTGGCGATCTTGTCGCTCTGGCCCTTGTCCATTTCGGCAAAGCCATAGGCCCAGTTCGGATCGACGCGATAGGCGGTCGAGGCATCGATGACGCGGGTCGTGTCATTGTCGATCAGCGACACGCTTTCCTTGGCCGCATCGTCGGGCAGGCAGAGGATCGCGACATCGGCGGCGTTCAGCAGGCGCTTGCGCTCGTCCTGATCCTTGCGCTTGTCAGCGGCAATCGAGAGCACTTCGAGATCTCGCCGACCGGCCAGGCGCTCGCGGATCTGCAGACCCGTGGTTCCAGCTTCTCCGTCGATGAAAATCTTGGCGGCCATTGGCAAATCTCCATTATCGGCAGCGTAAATGGACCCACCACATGGCAAGGTCAAGACGCTGGGCATTTTCTTGTCCGCTACAGCAAACAGAGCTCTGATTTGCGCCACTTGCTGTTGGCCGCGCGCAATGCCAGTATTTTGACCAACCGGACAAAAAATCGAGGAGACCGACCATGACACCCCATAACCACGCCAAGCCGGGTGACTATGCGGATGCCGTGCTGCTGCCGGGCGATCCACTGCGTGCCAAATGGATTGCCGAGACCTTCCTCGACGAGGCTCAACTGGTCAATTCGGTGCGCAATTGCCTTGGTTATACCGGCACCTATAAGGGCAAGCGCGTTTCGGTGCAAGCCACCGGCATGGGCCAGCCATCGCTGGCGATCTATGTGCATGAGCTGATCAACGTCTATGGCCTCAAGACGCTGATCCGCGTCGGCACCTGTGGCGGGCTCAATGCCAAGGTCAAGGTGCGCGATCTGGTGCTGGCGCAGGCTGCCTCCACCGACAGCGCCATCGTCAAGGATCGCTTCGGCGCCTACAATTTCGCGCCCGTCGCCGATTTCGGCCTGCTGCGCGCCGCCGCCGCCAAGGCCGAGGAAAAGGGCATGCGCTTCCACGCCGGCAATATGCTGAGCTCGGACATTTTCTACCACGCCGATGGCCTGGCAGGTTACGACAAGCTGCCCGAACACGGCGTGCTCGGCGTCGAAATGGAGGCCGCCGCGCTTTACACTTTGGCCGCCCGCTTTGGCGTCAGGGCGCTGACCATCTGCACCATGACCGACTGCCTGATCACCAAGGAAGAAATCGACTCCACCGAACGCCAGACCTCGCTCAAGGAAATGGTGACGGTGGCGTTGGAAGTAGCGATCGAGGCTTAGTTTTTGAGGGGATACCCCCACCTGGCCTCCCCCTGATAGGGGGAGTAATATGTCTGGTGAGTCCGAAAAGACCCCCCCAAAACCGATCTGTCCCTCCTCCTTTTCAGGGGGAGGTTGGGAGGGGGTATTCTTTGCTCACACCACCGTTATTAACCGTGCCCAAATCCGCCCACATCTCGCCGCCATCGCTGTGTTAATCTCCCGTTAACATCGGGGCCAGACACACACATGCAGCTCAAGCCGAACGCCTACCGCCTCAACGAGACCGTCAAGAGCGTTGAGACGATGTCCCGCTTTGCTTTGGCCGTGCTGGCTCTGGCGTCCGGCGTTTATACCTATCTGGGCGTGCGCGGCCTGCTCGATGGCAGCGCGACCTTCGTGTTCTTTGCCGCCATCATTTATTCGGCGGCCGTGTCGGTGGCGATCTACGCCTTCTGGAGCTTCATGATGCGGTTCGTGCCGCTCGTGACCTCGGGCGTGCAGCGTGTCGGGCTATTCGTCACCATGGCCATCGGCTGCGCCATGATCATTGCCATGTCGAGTTGGCTCAATGCGGCCGCTTTGGCCGGGTCCGCCGCCACCGAACAGCATATGGCCGTGACGCTGCAGGGCTATGCCGAAGACCTCGACCGCGCCCATGCCAATGCGCTGGCCAGCCAGAGCCTGCTGCCCGACGTGCAGCGCGCGGCCGAACGCTTTTCGGGTCTTGCCGCCGATGAGCGCGAATCCGGCGCCCTGACCGGCACGACCGGTTCGGGCAGCGTGGTGCAGCTGCTGACCCAGATGGGCACGCAGATGAACCAGCTGGCCTCCACCATTACCGGCTCGCGCGACGAGGTGGCGCTGCTGTTCGAACAGGGCTCGGCGCGCCTCGCCACCATGCGCGAACTGGTCTCGACGCCCGGCTCGGTCGCACCGCGCGCCGATAGTTTCCAGACTGAAGCGGTCCAGCTGTCCGCCGTCATTTCCGCCCTGCAGCAGACCGACGTTGCCGCCTCGGTCAAACGCGCTTCGGCTGATCTCAGTGCCGGTTTTATCGCCCCGGTTGCCAATGGGCAGAGCGCCGATCTCGCCAATCGGCAGGATCAGGTGATGGAAACCGTGCGCGCTTCGGTCGCCGCGCAATCGGCTGCGCTCAGTGCTGCCGCCGACGAAATCCTGGCCACTCCATCGGTCGAGCAGCGCCGCTACGTGCCGCTGTCGAGCGCCGAAGCGGTCATTCGCTATTGGCAGGACTTCATCCCCAGCTGGGCCGGCGCCATCTCCATCGACCTGCTGCCCGTGGTGCTCGTTCTGGTGCTGATGATCGTCAACGACGCGATGCGCGCGGACTCGGAATCGCTGGAGGAAGCCGAAAACATCACCGCCGCCGAAATGCTGCGGGCGCTGGCATTATTCCGCCAGATGGAAGCGGCCGGCATTGATGTCTCGACCGGCAAGCCCAGACCGGTGCCCATTGCCCAACCGGTTGAACCCGAACCCATCGACACGCCTGCCGTGGCCGAAATCATGCCGGTGCAAACCGATGATGGCACCGTGACGCCGATCGACGCGGCGCAGCGCAAGCGCACCGAAAATCCGCGCCCGGCATGAAGACAGAGGCCAACGAGCGGGCGCGCACTGTTGACGGCCCGTTCTATCGCGGGCTGATCGAGCGCATGGCTGCCATCGAGGATGGCTCCATCCTGCGGGTGGCGTTCTTTGCCCTGCTGATCGGCACGGCCGCGGTGCTCTTTGTCGACTTCCGCGAAATGACAGCCAATGAAGGCGCGGCGCTGCTGACGCCCGGCCAACCTATCCTGCCGCCATTTGACCCCGCTGGCCCCGGCGATGGCGCGCGGCCTGATGTTACCACGAGCCCCGACCTTCTGGAACAACCGCTCGAAATCGGGCTCGGCACCGGCGGCGAACTGCACCTGACCGGCTCGATTGACATCGGCTCGGCGGAACGTTTTGCGAGCGAGATTGCCGCGCGCGGCGAATACGTTAAGACTGTGGTTCTCGATTCGCCCGGAGGATCGGTTATGGATGCGCTCGCCATCGGCAGTCTGATCCATGAAAAGGGCCTTGCCACCAAGGTCGCTGCCGGTTCCCTTTGTGCCTCATCCTGCCCCATCATTTTCGGCTCCGGCATCGACCGAATTGCCAGCCCGCGCGCGGCCATCGGGGTGCACCAAATCTATGCGGCAGCGCTGACCGGAGATCCGCAAAACGCGCTGCGCGTCGCGGGCACCGCCATGAGCGACGCGCAATCGACCACCGCAACGATCATCAGTCATTTCACCAAGACCGGCGTCGATCCGGCGATCTGGCTGCATGCGCTGCAAACCCCGCCGAACCAGCTCTATTACTTTACCCCGGAGGAAATGACCGAACTCAGGCTGGTCACCGAACTCACGCAAGATTGAGGGCTACAAGCGGAACCCGAGGAGGATCGGGCCCGTTTGACTTTGTTAAGAACAACTTAATGGGAGGCCACCATGACTCAAACGCATATGCTTACCCGACACCGTGACATCCAGAATTGGGTGACCGACAGAAATGGCATTCCAGCCATCGCCCGTGTCCGCAATCGCTTCGGCGAAGAGCGTGCCCAGCTTAAATTGAGCTTCAAGCGCCACGACCACGACACCGTGAGCAAGACCAGCCTGGACGACGGCATGAGCCCGGTCTCCTGGACCGCATGGCTCGCCGAACTCGACCGCCAGAAGCTGGCCCTTCAGATCAGCACTGCCGCCGACGATTTCGAATTTGTCGAACGCCGCGACGAACATCGCGTCTCCTGACCAGATCGGCATTGCCGATCGGCCTGACTTCTGAACAATGCCGGCTCACCGCGCCTGAACTTTAGAGACCCGCCATGAGCCGGCCCCAAATCGCCCTCGTCGTTCACGCCATCGCGGCGATTACGGCCCTGTATTTTGCCGTGCCGGCCCTGACCCAAAGCCTCAGCCGGCTCGGCTTTTTTGCGTCCTTGGCGCTGTACTGGATCAGTTTCTGCCTGCCGGTCATCGCCTTTCACGTCTGGAAACGCCATGACGGGCGGCTGTTTTCCGAGCGCCTCGCCTGGCGCGACTGGTGGGTGCCCGGACTGTTGCTGGTTCAGGTTGCCGTGACCGGCTTCGTGGTGTTTGCCCCGCATACGGTGATGCTGACCTCAAACGGCGCCCTGTTGGCCGCGGCCACCGCCGTGATCCACGCGCCCTTGCTCGAAGCCGCCTGGCGCGGCGGGTTTTTGACGGTGTTTGACAACCGGCCCCGCCTCGGATTCTGGCTGGGCTGGCTGTTGTTCACCGCATCCTATGTGCCGCTGGGGATGAGCCTTGGCATCACCCTGCCCGGGGGCTGGATGGCACTGGTCGCGGGTGCGGGCCTGTTAGGACTATTGTGGAGCGCCATTGCCTGGCGCACGCGGTCGGTCTTTTACCTCGGCATCGCCCATGCGCTGACCGCCACGCTCTATCTCTGGGTGGTCTATAACGGCAACGGCTTCGTCTGAGGCCTTACCAGCCGTAGTCGAGCACGGTCACGGTGCGCGAGCGGCCCTTGTCGAGCCATTCGATCGTGGCATTGCGGTGCATGCCGATCAGCGCCGCACCGACCGGCCCCAGAATGGGCACACCACCGCGCTCGCCGATATCACGATGCGGATAGATCAGCCGCCCGATGCGGGTCAGTGGCTCGTCATCGAGCCGGAACATGACGCGATGGCCCATCGAAACGCCCGCCGGGTCCCACGGCTGACAGACTTCAGCCCGCCCCAATTCGCGCTCAAGATAGGCCGATACATAAGGCATGGTCACGCTGACGCGCTCGGCGAGCAGCATGACGCGATTATAGTCGTCTGAATTGACCAGAATGTCGGGCAGAGGCTGTGTGGGAAACACTTGGGGCAAGTTCCGCAGCTTTAAGGCTGATCTGATCTTTGCGACGGCCAAACTGCACCGTCAATAGGCCCCATGGTCGCAAAACGCGCAATTTTGGTCAGCCTTATTGACCTAAGCCAAACATCGTGCGAGATCATCTGCCGCATATTTTTGCGCTTTGCACAATTTCTGTTCATGAGGGTAACCATGTCCGACGACAACCTACTCGACCGTGCACTCATTCGTCTCGAGGAGGCAGCCAGCCATCTCCAGATCGATCAGGATGTCATCGAAAAACTCAAATACCCTCGAGAGACCACCAAAACGAGCCTGCTGATCCGTATGGACGATGGCTCGCGCAAGTCGTTCCTGGCCTGGCGCTGCCGCTATGACGACACCCGCGGCCCCACCAAGGGCGGCATCCGTTTCCACCCCGATTCAACAATCGAGGAAGTCGAGACGCTGGCGTTCTGGATGACCTTCAAATGCGCCGTGATGAACCTGCCCTATGGCGGCGGCAAGGGTGCCGTGCGCGTTGATCCGCGCAAGCTCTCCAAGTCCGAACTCGAGCGCCTGTCGCGCGCCTACATGCAGGCTTTCGCCCGCACCGTCGGCCCAGATCGCGATATTCCGGCGCCAGATGTCTATACCAATGCCATGATCATGGGCTGGATGGCCGATGAGTATAACCAGATCACCGGTTCGGTGACCCCGGCTGTCATCACCGGCAAGCCAATCGCCCTGGGTGGTTCGCTGGGCCGCAATGACGCAACCGCACGCGGTGGCTTCTATCTCGTCCAGCATCTGGCTGCCGAGCTGGGCCTGTCGGGTTCGCGCACTGTTGCGATCCAGGGCTTTGGCAATGCCGGTCAGTATTTTGCCCAGCTGGCTGCGGCCGATGGCAACACTGTCGTCGCCGTGTCGGACTCCGCCGGCGCCATCTACAAGGCCGACGGTCTTGATGTGACTGCGCTGATCGCTGGCAAGAATGCCGGCAAGCGCGTGGCCGATCTGGCCGCCGAACT